>NZ_JBQYEY010000015.1:0-87723 GCF_052656005.1 Nesterenkonia sp. K-15-9-6 | reverse complement strand
CGTCAGATATCTCTCTGCGTGCCACAAGGACAGACTCGCCGACGACCGACGCTCCACCCTTTAGCAACACGCCCTAGGGCCCTCCTTCCAGCCCCGTGGACGCCTTCGCTCTGTGTGGCTGCTCAGGAAGCGTCGGGGCTCATGTCGCCCACTCCGGTGTGCTCCAGTTCACGGGGCCGCGCCAGAGCAATGCCGCCACCGTCGTCGCCGCACAGAACGCCAGGACCGCCGTGGCGAGCGTGAAGATCGCCTCATCGTCGACCTCGATGGCCGCATAGTGCGAGGAGAGGACCAGCTGCATCGTCACCTGGAATGCCAGGTGGAATCCGATCGGGCCCCAGATCGAACCGGACATCACCCGCAGCAGCCCCACCACGACGGCCATCGCGAAGAACATGACGGACCGCTCGAGGAGCACGCCCCACCCGGCGGTGATCACCCACAGGACGGTGCCGAAGGCGGAGAACAGCAGAGCCTGCACGACGACGGCCACCCAGGGCGCCATCACATCCGCCAGATTCCTGTAGATGTACCCGCGGAAGATGAGCTCCTCAGGGAACGCCTCGAAGACGAACACCAGCAGGATCAGCAGCAGCACAGCACCCAGCAGCTCCCCCGGCGCCGCGTCGACACGGATCTCCACCCAGCCGAACAGGACCACCGCGGCAAGTCCGATCCCGGCCGGCAACACCCAAGTGAGCATCCCGCGCACCAGGTCCGTCAGAGCCGTGCTCCACCCCGGAAGGCCCAGGGTGGCCAGCGGCCGCCTATCGATCAGTCGACGCAGGACCACGACCATCGGCACTGCCAGGAGCAGCACGCCCACCGCATTGGCCACATGCCGGCCCAGCGTCATCTCGTCTCCCCACCACAGGGCCGTCAGGTGGGTGACGGAGACCCAGATGGCCAGACAGCCGAGCACGGTCACGCTCAGCCTCGCGGGAAGAGACAGTCGAGGGGGCGGCATCGTCGAGACCTGCGTTGCTTCTTTCATGAGGCTCACGCTAGGCGGAGGCCTCGACGCGTGCAGGTGCCGAAAGTCACGAGCGTGGTCCGGTGTGCAGCGCGCCGTCCCCTCCCCCGGGCGGCGCCTGAGCGCTGCGTCCGAATCGATCCGGACCCTCAGGTAGCCTCTCGACTGTGACGACCGATTCCAGGCGCACGGACCCCCACGGCCCAGGGCTCGAGGCCCCAGAGTGAGCACCGGGGCCCTGGCGCTCATCCTCACCGCGGCGGTGTTCCACGCGGTGTGGAACCTCGCGGCCAAGACCGCCCGCGGGGACACCGCGGTGTTCGTGTGGTGCTACTTCACGCTCGGCGGGCTGCTCTGCCTGCCGGTGGGCCTGGTCCAGATGCTGCGCACCGGTGCCGCCTACGGCTGGGAGCTGGTCGCCGCCGCCCTGGTCAGCGCGGTGATCCACATCGGCTACGCCACACTGCTGCAGACCGGGTACCGCCGAGCCGATCTGGGTGTGGTCTATCCGGTGGCCCGTGGAGTGGGACCGGTGCTGACCATGGTGGTCGCCGTCGGTCTGCTGGGCGAACGCCCGGGCATCGCCGCCCTGACCGGAGGCGCGGTGGTCGTGGGCGGGATCCTGATCGTCACCGGCCGGCGTCTGCTCCGCCGCGGCGACCGCCTGCGGACCGGCCTGCTCTACGGCAGTGCCACCGGTGCCGCCATCGCCGCCTACACCCTGTGGGACAGCTTCGCCGTGACCGCCCTGGGGCTGGAGCCCATCCTGTACTTCGCATTGAGCAGCGTGCTGCAGTCCGCCGTGATGCTCCCCTGGGTGCTGCGCCGGCGCAGCCTGATCCGTCCCACCTGGCGCACAGACCGCCGTCCGGTGATCGTCGTGGCCGTACTCTCCCCGCTGGCCTACATCCTGGTGCTCTATGCGATGACGACGACGCCGGTCGCGCTGGTCGCCCCGGTGCGGGAGTCCTCCATCGTGATCGGAGCGCTGCTGGCCTGGTGGCTGTTCAAGGAGCCGGACCCCGTCAGGCGAACCCTGGGAGCCACCGTCGTCTGCGCCGGGATCGGGCTGATCATCTCCGGGTGACAGGACCGTCGCGGCGGCCGGACACGGCGTCGGGGCGGGGCCGCACGGCGCTCACCACCCGTGTCGGCCGCCGTCGCCCCGCAGCGGCACGGTCCCGACGGCGAGGCCTCGGGCGTCCAGCAGCCGGCCCACCAGCTTGACCGGGCGCAGCACCACGCTGCGGTCGATGACCTCCATCCAGGGCAGCAGCTGGGTCAGGCGCCTCTCGAGGCGCTGACCGTCGGCCACGGTGCGCAGCCAGGCGGCGACGATGACGTTGGCGGGCCCGGTGGTGGACAGCACGGCGCGCAGCTCCGGGATCCCGGAGAGCACCTGACCGGCCTCGTCGATGTGGGCGGGCGGCACCCGTAGGAAGAACCACTCGAGGACATGCCACTCGGTGAGCCCCCGGGCGACCTCGCAGCGCAGGCGCAGCGCCCCGGCGTCGGTCAGGCTGCGCAGGCGGCGTCGCACGGTGCTCTCGGAGACGTCGAGGTCCTCGGCCAGGCGCTGGACGGAGCGTCGGCCGTCCACGGAGAGCTTCTCCACGAGCTTGCGCTCCAGAGCGTCCATGGTCGGAGCGGAGGTCGAACCGGGGGGAGGCAGGGCGCTGGAGATCCGGCTCTCCTCCCGCGACGTGAGGCTGCGCAGCCTCCACCGGCTGGCATCCAGGTACACCCGGGTGACCACATGGCTGCGCACGGATTCGACCTCGGGGATCTGCGCCACCCGTTCGAGCAGGTAGCGGCCGAGCGCCAGCTGGTCCGGGCAGGTGACGGTGATGAGCAGGTCCCGGCCGCCGGCGGTGACGTCGATCGTCATGGCCGCCGCATCCTCGGCCAAGGTGCGGGCCGCCTGCAGGATGTCGCCGGCGCGGCAGACGACCTCCAGCACGGCGATGGCGGAGTCCCGCCCATGCAGCGGCTGGCAGGAGACCCAGGCGGCACCGGAGGACTCCAGCCGCTCCCAGCGCCGGGCCACTGTGGTCGGGGCCGCGCCGAGGGCACGGCCGAGCTCGCTCCATCCGGCCCGCGGACTGATCTGCAGCGCCTGAATCAGACGAAGATCATTCTCCTGCAGCCTGATCGGATCCTGCACATCCGGGACATCACTGACGGAATCCTGCACCTGAAACCTCCTGATGCCGCTCGATCCTACCGTGGCTGTGACCAGGATCACCACTATCGAGAGGTCCTCCGATGCCCTCACCCCACCACCGCGCCACCCAGTCCGTGCTGCAGATCCGCGAGCGCCTGACCCGTCTCAGCCATGACATCCACGGCCTGGCCGAGACCTCCTTCGAAGAGCACCGCAGCGCCGCCCGGCTGCGCGACGAGCT
The DNA here is from genome assembly GCF_052656005.1 of Nesterenkonia sp. K-15-9-6. Taxonomy (NCBI): domain Bacteria; kingdom Bacillati; phylum Actinomycetota; class Actinomycetes; order Micrococcales; family Micrococcaceae; genus Nesterenkonia; species Nesterenkonia sp. K-15-9-6. The sequence goes on along the minus strand of NZ_JBQYEY010000015.1, from coordinate 84,345 downwards.
CGCCGACGCCGGATTCGCCATCACCGCACCGGTGGCGGACCTGCCCACCGCCTTCACCGCCCGGTACGGCACCGGCGACTTCGTCGTCGGGATCTGCGCCGAGTATGACGCGTTGCCCGAGATCGGCCACGCCTGCGGGCACAACGTCATCGCCACCGCCGCCGTCGGCGCCGCCATCGGACTGGCCGCCGTCGCGGACGAGCTCGGTCTCACCGTGGAGGTCGTCGGCACCCCCGCGGAGGAGCACGGCGGCGGCAAGGTCCTCATGCTGGAGCGGGGCTGCTTCGACCACCACACCGTGGCCCTGATGGTCCATCCCGGCACCGTCGACGCCGATCCGGTGGAGACCGCCTCCCAGGGGGTCGCGCGCTTCGCCGTCACCTTCACCGGGCGTGCCGCCCACGCGGCGGCGGCCCCCACCGACGGCGTCAACGCCGCCGACGCTGCCGTCGTCGCCCAGGTGGCGGTGGGGCTGCTGCGCCAGCAGGTCCCCGCCTCCTCCCGGATCGGCCTGTTCGTCCGCGACGGCGGCCAGGCCACCAACATCATTCCGGAGCGCACCGTGGTGGACGTCGAGGTCCGCGACTTCGACCTCGAGGCGCTGCACAGCCTGCGTCGACGTGTGGAGGACTGCTTCTCGGCCGGCGCTCTGGCCACCGGCTGCCAGATGCAGGTGGAGGAGACCGAGCCCCTCTATGCCCCGCTGCGCCAGGACCCCCGGCTGGCTGGACCCTACCGTGACGCGGTGCGGGCACTGGGGCGCCGCCTCGCGGACACCGGCGGACTGACCGGTGGCTCCACGGATATGGGCAACGTCTCCCAGCATGTGCCCGCCATCCACCCGATGATCGATGTCGACGGCAGCGGCGCACCGCCCCACACTCGTGGCTTCGCCGACGACGCCGTCTCCCCCGGAGGCGACGCCGCGGCCGTCGACGGCGCCATCGCCATGGCCCAGACCATCATCGAGGCGGCCTCCGACGCGGACCTGCGGGCCGAGCTGATCGCCGAGCAAAGGGCCCGGGCCCCGTTCACCGAGGGGGTGCCGGCATGAGGTCCCGCGCTCCCCGCTCCGTGACGCCCCCGGAGAAGCACCCGAAGAAGTCCTCCGAGAAGCCCTCTGAGAAGCCCTCGATGCGCTCCCGTGCGCGCCTGTGGATCCCCCTGCTGCTGGTCGGTGCGCTGCTGACCGTGCTGGCGGAGCTGATCGGCGCCCAGGAGGTCGGCGTGGGCATCGGCACGCTCACCCTGCTGCCACTGATCTGGGGGCTGCTGCTGGGTGCCACGGTCAGCCTGCAGAAGGTGCGGCCCTTTCCGGAGGGCGCTCAGAGGATCGCCTCGGTGGCCATGCAGATCGGCGTGCTGCTGCTGACCACCCGCCTGGCCTTCATGGTCGGAGAGAACCTCGATCTGCTCGTCCAGGTGGGGCCCGCGCTGGTCCTGCAGGAGATCGGCAACCTGGCCACGATCCTGATCGCCATGCCCCTGGCAGTCCTCCTGGGCATGCGCCGCGCCTCGGTGGGTGCCACGTTCTCCATCGGCCGTGAAGGCTCCTTCGCCATGGTGGGCGAGCGCTACGGGACCGAGTCCCGCGAGATCCGCGGCGTGCTGGCCATCTACATCTTCGGCACCGTCTTCGGTGCCCTCTGGATCGGCCTGCTGGCCTCCATGCTGGCCGGCACCGGGTGGTTCAATCCGCTCGCCCTGGCCATGGGCTCCGGCGTGGGATCAGGGTCCATGATGGCCGCCGCCTCCAACGCCGTGGTCGCCCAGTTCCCCGGCATGGAGGGCGAGATCCTCGCGCTCGCAGCGATGAGCAACCTGCTCAGCTCCGCGCTCGGCCTCTACATCGGCGTCTATGTGGCCCTTCCCCTGGCCGACCGGTTCTACCGGCTCCTGACCCGCCGCCGTCGTGCTGACGAGGGCGAGCAGGCCGAGGAGTTCCTCAGCGGCGTCGAAGTGTCTGCGCAGAAGGTGGAGGCGCCGGTGCAGCGGGTCCACCCTGCCGCCCTGCTGGCCCTGTCCACCGTGCTGACGATCGCCGCCCTCTGGGCCCACGACGGCGCGGTCACCCTCTCGGCGCTGCCGGGGATGGGCCTGATCGTGGTCTTCGTGGTGCTGGGCCTGCTGGCCCGCCGCTTCCTGCGCATCTCCGCGATCGTGACGGCGATGACCCTCGCCATGGCTGCCTCCACGCCGTGGTCCCCCGTGGCGGACACGGTGCTGGCGCTGGTGGAGCCGGTGGCCTTCCTCCCGATGACCACCTCGGTGCTGGTGCTGGCCGGGCTGGGCCTGGGGCGCGACGCACGGATCCTACGCTCCGTGGGCTGGAAGATCGTGCCTGTGGGGCTGGCGGTGTTCACCGCGACCTTCCTGGCCTCGGTGCTCATCGCTCAGGGGGTGCTGGGGGTCGGCTGAGTCGGACGGCCCGACCGGCGGGAACGGAGCGGGCGACAGGTGGTGGCCAGATGGTGAGATGACGTCCGCGGGCGCATCGACGACGCCGCCGATGGGCGATGATGGGTCCCGTGCGTCCCTCCTCCCGTCTGTGGCTTCTGCTGCTGGTCCTGACCTCGATGCTGGGCCAGTTCTCGGTCAACATGATCCGCCCGGCCACCACGTACAAGGTGGACGCCCTCGGCGGTGACGCCGCCGTCGTCGGACTCGTAGCGGCCTCCTACGCCATCGTCCCCCTGGTGATCGCGATGCCTGTCGGGCGCCTCATCCAACGCATGGGCACCGTGGCCGGCCTGATCGGCGGGGGCCTGTGCGTGATGGCCGCCGGAGCGGCGGCGATCGCCTTCTCCTCGGCGGTGTGGGGTGTGGTCCTCGAAAGCGCCGCGCTGGGCCTGGGGCAGCTGGTCTTCGCCATCGGCGGGCAGAGCGGGGTGACCCGCGCGGCCGATCCGGCGAAGCGCGATGCGGCCTTCGGCTGGTTCACCGCCGCCGTCTCCGCCGGTCAGATGCTGGGGCCGCCCGTGGCCGGATGGATCATCAGTGCGCCCGAGGACGTGGGGACCGGCATCGACCTGTCGATCCTCGCCGGAGGTGCGGCGGCCCTGCCAGGAGCCCTGCTGCTGTTCCTCGCGCTGTGGCGGATGCGCCGCCACGCACACGGCGCCCCGGCGACGGGCGTGGCCGCCTCAGCCCGCGACGGCGAGCCGAAGGCCTCCACGCGGGCGATCCTGCGCACCCCGAGGGTGGGCTCGCATATCGCCGCTTCCGCCGGACTGCTCGCGCTGACCGACGTGCTGGTGGCGTTCCTTCCCCTGCTGGGCCAGCAGGCCGGGCTGAGCCCGTCCGAGGTGGGGCTGCTCCTGGCCCTGCGCGGGCTGGGCTCCCTGGCCTCGCGGATCCTGCTGGGCGGACTGGTGCGCCGGATCTCTCGGGAGGTGCTGCTGGTGCTGTCCCTGCTGCTCTCCGCCATCAGCTTCGCCGCCATGCCCTTCACCACCGGGACCGTCGCCATGGCCGGCGCCCTGATGGCGGTGGGCGGATTCTTCCTGGGGCTCGGTCAGCCGCTGACGATGACGATGGTCACCGCCGCCGTCCCCGAAGGTTGGAGCGCCCCGGCCCTCGCCCTGCGACTGATCGGCAACCGGCTGGGCCAGGTCGCCATGCCGGCCGCCGCCGGAGCTCTGGCCGGGCCGGTGGGCCCGGCGGCCGCCGTCTGGCTCGGGGCCGCTGTGTTGCTGGTCTCCGGAGCTGATCAGCTGCGGCATCTGCGACGGCGCAGCTGAACGGCTGAACCTCTGGGCGAGGCCGGTTCAGCGCCCGAGATCGTAGGGGTCGTGATACCCCTCGGGCGTCTGCGGCGGGTCCTGGTGGCCCTGCCAACCGTGCTGCTGACCGTGCTGCTGACCGTGCTGCTGCGTCTGCTGCTGGTCCTGTCCCTGGCCTGACCTGTACCAGCCCTGCCGCTGCGCCTGGGACCAGCCGGACTGGTCCGGCTGGTCTGACCCACTGTGGTAGCCGTACCGAGCGCGCTGGCCGGGATGCCCCGACTGGCCGGAGTTCCATCCGACGTCGGGCCCCCAGCCCTGGGGTGCGCCGTGGCCGCTGCGCTCCACCGGCACACCCAGGAACTCGGCGACCCGCCCGGCCTCCTCCACGAGCGCCTGCTCACGCTGGAAGAAGCTGCCGCGCCGATTGACGCCGATCAGGATCTCCCCGCCATCCTGCAGGCCCAGGCTCATGAAGGTGACCAGGTCGCGCCGACTGCCGTTCCTGCTGCGACTGATGCGGACCTCGGTGTGGAGCCGGACCACTCGCACCTGGTGGGCGGTGAACGTGTCGTCGCGCCGCTGGATCCCGTACCAGCGGCGGAAATGTGCCTCAGACTCCCCATACGGGCGCAGCGTGGCCGAGACCTTCTTGCTCGCACCGAAGATGCCGAATCCCACGGTCAGGAAGATCATCGGGTGGAGCAGGAACAACCACGCCAGGTGGCCGATCTCCGCCAACGCCCCACCGGCCAGCGCCATTCCGATGACGGCGGTGCCGATGCTCGCCCCGAACACTCCGATGGCCAGGCCCAGCCAGGCGCCGAATCCCTTGGTGCTGCTGCGCAAGGTGAGTGTGCCGTGCTCCGGCCCGTGATCGATCCGCATGACACCACAATACTGGCGCTTCTGACGCCCCTCCGTCCGCTCCCCGTCGAGTGGGGCCGACCACGCCGTCAGGGGCGCTCCCAATCCTCCACGCCGCCCGGCACCTCGGTGAACAGTGGATGCACCGGCCACGGTGACCCGTCTCCGTCTGGGCACGTCGCCGCCCACTCGGCCAGCAGCTCCGGGGAGCGGCGAGCCAGTTTGGCCCGGAGGTGGTCGGCTTCGAAGGCGAGCTGCCCGGAGGTCACGGGGATCGGCGTCGTCACGCGCTCGGCGGAGCCCGCCGCTGGGAGGTCGATGCGGTCGACATCGAACCGGTATCCGCGCACCCCGGCCTCCTGGTGGAGACCGGTGAGGTAGGCGGCGATGGCCGCCTGCGGGTCCTCCTGAGAGCGGAAGCGTTCCAGCTGAGGATGGCGGGTGTAGCCGCGGGTCCGCCCGAGCAGCACGGCCTGGGCCAGCAGGGCCTCGCGCCAGCAGGCGATGAGACCCTGCCGGTCCAGCAGGCGGGGATGCAATGACCAGAGCCGCATGACTACGGCGCCACCCCGGCCGCGGCGGGGCTGAACCCCCGGCGGACGTTCTCGCAGCATTCAGGGCGGCAGACGTCGTACCAGGGCCCGAGGTCGGTGACATGCGGTCGGTCCGCGGCCGGGACAGCGTGGATGCGTTCCTCGAGCAGGTCCACCAGGCTGGCCACGAAGGCTCCATGCACCCCCGGGGTGGGAGTGCGCACAGCACGAAGACCGGCCTGCTCGGCGGCCTCCATGGCTTCTTCGTCCAGGTCCCATAGGACCTCCATGTGGTCGCTGAGGAAGCCCAGCGGGACCACGATGACGGCCTGCACGCCCTCCCCCGGAAGCTCGGCGATCCGGTCGCAGACATCCGGCTCCAGCCACGGCTGCGAGGGTGGGCCGGAGCGCGACTGGTACACCAGCTCCCAGGCGGTGGTCTCCTCCGCGGCTCCCTCCTCGCGCAGCTGCTCCATGATCTGCCGGCCCACGGCACGGTGCTGGGCGGCGTAGGCCCCGCCGTCGCCCAGCCCCAGCTCGCGGGGTCCGGAGCGCTCCGCGTCGGCAGTGGGGATGGAGTGGGTGGCGAACAGCACCCGGACCTGCCCGCCGGTGAGACCTTCGGCGGCGAAGCCACGGACGGCCTCGGCCACGCCCTCGGCGAAGGGCTGGACGAAGCCGGGCACGTCGAAGAACTGCCGCACCTTGTCGATGCGCACGACGCCGGCCAAGCCCGTCTCCAGCACGGCACGGGCGAAGTCCTCCCGGTACTGGCGGCAGGAGGAGTAGGAGCTGTAGGCACTGGTGGCCACCGCCAACAGACGGGTGTGGCCGGCCTCGGCGGCCTGGGTCACCGTGTCCTCCAGGTACGGCGCCCAGTTGCGGTTTCCCCAGTAGACGGGCAGCTGCAGGCCGCGGGCACGCATCTCCTCCTCGATGGCCTGGCGCAGCTGGCGGTTGTGCTCGTTGATGGGGCTCACCCCGCCGAAATGCCGGTAGTGCGTGGCCACCTCCTCCAGCCGCTCATCGGGGATGCCCCGTCCGCGGGTCACGTTGCGCAGGAACGGGATGACGTCCTCCTGGCCTTCTGGGCCGCCGAATCCGGCGAGCAGGACGGCGTCGTAGTCCTGGGCGGCGGTCACATGCGGTGCCCCGTCCGCCGAGGCGTCGGTGGCGAAGGGGACCTCCCCGGGACGGATCGCGGCAGACGAGGTCTCCACCGGCTGCGGGGACTTCGCGGGCGTGTCAGACATGATGGTGCTCCTTCTCTCGGGTGTCTCAGACGTCTCGGGACGTGTCAGGACGTGTCAGGGTGATGAGTTCGATGTGGCGGTCATGCGGCCTGGATGAGCAGGATGGTCAGCGCCGCGCCGGCGGCATAGTTCAGCCGGAGGAAACGCCGCCACCCCCGATGCGCCTGGGCAGCCTCGGCGTCGCCGATCGACCGGTAGGGCAGGGCCAGGGCGATGTAGGGCAGCACCAGCAGCCCGGCGAGCGCCCCGGGCCATCCCGTCCCGATGACGATCACTCCGGCGGCGGCCCAGAGCGCCAGGGCGAACCTGACCGTCCGACGGGCGCCGAAGACCGTGCCGATCGAACTGATCCCCGCGGCGCGGTCCGGCCCGATGTCCTGGACCGCGCCGAAGGCGTGGCTGGCCATCCCCCAGAGCAGGAAGGCCCCCAGAGCGCACACCACCACGGCGTCGATGTCCGCACCGGCCAGCGCAAGCCCGTAGGCGGCTGGCGTGACGAAGTGCAGGCTGGAGGTCAGCGAGTCGAGCACCGGGACCTCTTTGGTGCGCAGCGGCGGAGCCGAGTACGCCACCAGCGCCACCAGACTCACGCCCAGCACCATCCAGGAGCTGGGGCCGCCCAGGATCACCAGCACGACGACGAACGGCAGCACCAGTGCCGCACTGATCACCAGCAGGGGCCGATGGCGGCGGACGTCCAGCAGGGCCCCCTCCGCTCCGCCCTTGCGCGGATTGGCCAGATCTGAGGCGTGGTCGTAGACGTCGTTGATGCCGTAGAGCGCGAGGTTGTACGGGACCAGGAAGAACACCGTGCCGATGATCAGCGCGGGATCGAGGCCTCCGCCGGCGAGCAGCCACGCCGCGGCGAAGGGGTATGCCGTGTTGATCCAGCTCAGCGGGCGGGAGGCGCGCAGCAGGTCGGCTGTCATGCGGCCTCCCTCTGGGTACGGCGCGGCCCCAGCAGGGTCCAGAGCGCAGGCAGCAGGATCACGGCGGCCACCGGATAGGCGAAGTCTTCGATCGGCGCCAGCCCGAGGCGCAGTCCAGAGATGCTCTCCTCCGCATAGCTGAACAGCCCGACAGCGATCATGAGGTTGTCGAAGACCGCCGTCAGCAGCACCAGCACGAGTCCGCCGAGCGCGGCCGCCGGCATGAGCCGACCCGTGCCGTCGGCCGCAGGGCGCCCCCGCCGGGACCGCACTCCGGCGGCCGCTGACGCAACCGTGACGGCGACCCCCAGGAACACCAGGCACAGCAGAAGATACGTCCACTCGGTCATGCGCGCCCCCTCCCGGTCAGCAGCTGCTGAGACCCCAGGGTGACCACCATGGCCAGGTGGCACAGGAACAGCAGAAAGATGAGCTCCTCCAGTGGCAGCTCGGGAGCCAGCATGACGCCGGTCATGAAGGGGGCGGGCCCGTGGAGGAACACGCCCAGGGCGATCCCGGCCAGGTCCCAGGCCAGGAAGAACACCGTTCCGAGAGCCAGCACGGCTCCGGCCCGCAGGGGGCTCCGAAAGAGGAAGAGCCTGAAGCGGGCATCCACCAGGAGTATGCAGCCCCAGGAGACCAGCAGAGCGATCAGGTAGGCCATGCTCATCAGCGTCTCAGGCATGGACACCCCCGGTGAGCGCCTCCGGGCGAGCCGGGCGCCCACCCCGCAGGGAGCTGCGCACGAGCTCAGCGCTGATCAGGCACATCGGCACGCCGATGCCAGGCATGGTCGTCGCTCCTCCGTAGAAGAGGCCCTTCAACCTCCGAGAGCGGACGGGGCCCCGGAGGAAGGCGCTCTGCCGCAGCGTGTGGGCGGGACCCAGCGCTCCGCCGCGCCAGGCTCCGAAGTCGCGCACGAAGTCCGCCGGTCCGATGGAGCGTCGCACCACGATGCGGGAGGCGAGGTCGTCGATTCCGGCCCAGTCCGCGATCTGCCGGATGGACTCATCGACCATCTGCTCCACGGGAAGGTCTCCGGCACCGTCGACGCCTCCGGCGCCCAGGGCCGGGTCTGCCCGCGTGGGCACCAGCACGAAGAGGTTCTCGTGGCCGGGCGGAGCGACGTCGTCGGTGGCGCTGGGGCGGCACACGTAGAGCGAACGCGGCGGCCCTCCCGCCGGTCGTGCACCGGAGATCTCGTCGAACCCCTTCTGCCAGTCCCGGGTGAAGAACAACGAGTGATGGGCCAGCTCGGGCAGGGCGCCCCGCACACCGAGCAGGGCCAGCACCGCTCCCGGCCCCGGATCCCGGTGTCGCCAGGACCTGGCCGACCGGGTGCGGTGCTCCGGAGGCAGCAGGGCGGTCTCGGTGTGATGCATGTCGGTCGTGGAGACCACGACGTCCGCGGGGAGGAATTCATGCCGCCCGTCGGATCGGCCGATGTGGACTCCCGTGACACGCCCCCGGGAGGCCGTGATGCGCCGCGCCCGGCAACCGGTCCGCAGCCGGGCCCCCTCGCCCTCGGCGAGACTCGCCACCGCTCGCACCACCGCGCTGAACCCGCCACGGGGGTGCAGCACCTGCTGGTTGATGTCGAGATGGCTCATCAGGTGGTAGAGGCTCGGTGCGGAGCGCGGCGAGGTTCCGAGGAACACAGCCGGGTAGCCCAGGATCTGTCGCACCCGGGGGTCATCGGTATGACGGGCGATGAACGACTCGAGCGGCTCGGTGAGCATCCGCAGCAGAGTCGGCAGCCGGCCGAGCAGCGCCGGGTCCACGAAGTCGGAAGGTCGCTCGTAGCTGGAGTAGAGCAGGCGCTCCGTGGCCAGGCGACTGGTCCGTGCGGCCGAGCTCAGGTACTCGGGCAGACGTCCAGGAGTCGTTTCCAAGGCCTGCAGCGCCTGCAGCGAGTCATCGGCCGGCAGGTCGAAGGGATTCGGGTCGTCCTCGAAGAAGACCCTGTACGCGGGGTCCAACGGGAGCAGTTCGAGCTGCTCCGCGGTGGAGGTCCCCAGCTGCGCGAAGAATCGGTCGAAGATCTCGGGCATCAGAAACCACGAGGGGCCGGTCTCGAAGCGGAAGCCCTCGTGATGCCATTGCCCCGCTCGACCTCCGAGCTCGGCATGCGCCTCGACCAGCGTCACGTCCAGGCCGTCGCGAGCCAACAGGGCGGCGGTGCCCAGACCCGCGAATCCTCCGCCGATGACGACGGCGGTGCGCGTCCGCGAACCCCGCTGGCCGCGGGCCGGCCTCACCTGCGTCCTCCCCGCACCACCGGGAGCAGAACCTGCAGGAGCAGCTGCAGCCTGACCCGTCGGGGCACGGAGACCCGGCGCCGCTTCAGCTCAGCCACGGATGTGTGCCGCAGCCGGGCGGAGACCTCTTCGAAGAGCCGCGTGGCAAGATCGGTGGCACGACGCGCCCCTGGGGGCAGCAGGGGGATCGCGCGACGGGCCTCCCCGAGGTCGGCCTCGATGTCTGCCAGGATCTCGATCTTGCGGGCCTCGCTGAGCTCACCCGGCACGGCGCCGGGGAAGTAGGCCCTGCCGAGCTGTTCGGCGTCCTCGTGCAGATCTCGGAGGAAGTTGATCTTCTGGAAGGCGGCACCCAGCCGGGCCGCACCTGTCTCAAGCTGGGCCATCTGATCCGTGGTCGGGGCGGTGTCCTGCAGGAAGACCCGCAGGCACATGAGGCCGACCGCTTCCGCCGAGCCGTGGACATAGCGCCGGTACTGCTCCTCGCTGAGCGAGTGGACCGGCTCCAGGTCGCGGCGCATGGACCGGAAGAAGGCCTGCACCAGGGCCTTCTCGACGTCGGCTGCACGGGCCGCGGAGGCGAAGGCGTGCACGATGAGGTTGCTGCTGAAGCCGGTGCCCATGGCGGAGATCGTCTCGGTTTCCAGGGTGTCGAGCACCTCGCGTCTGCTGTCGGCGTCGAGCCCGGCTTCTTCGGCGGTGCCGTCGACGATCTCATCGGCCACGCGGACCAGCGAGTAGATGCTGCGGATGGCGGCACGGGTGCCGGGCGGCAACAGTCGTGTCGCAGTGCCGAAGGACGTGGAGTACTCGTCGATGACACGCGAGGCCGCGCTCTGCGCCGCCTGCGTGTACAGGGTCAGTCCGCTCAGCCCGGAGTCTGCGCTCATGGAGAGCCCTCTGGGGTGTGCGGGGACTCGCCAGCTCCCCCATAGAGCGCCATCGCAGGCACCTGCAGGACCAACCACGGGCTGAAGGCCCACGGCGCGGCGTCGACGGCGGCGCGCAGCCGATCGGTGGAGGTCCATCTCCAGTCGAGGACCTCGTCCGGATTCGGCACCGGGTCTCCGTCCAGGGCGGCTGTGACGACGGGGCAGATCTCGTGCTCCACCACACCGGAGGCGTCCACGGCACGATAGGAGAAGTCGGGCAGCACCGGCGTCACGTCCGTCACCTCGATGGTCAGCTCGTGACGGGCGTGGCGCACCACGGCCTCCTCCAGGCTCTCCCCCGGGGCGGGGTGGCCGCAGAAGGAGTTGGTCCACACTCCGGGCCAGGTACGTTTGGTCAGCGACCGTCGTGTGACCAGCACCTGACCGAGAGGATTCGTGAGATGGCAGGAGAAGCCCCTGTGCAGCGGCGTGTGCGCCGTATGCACTGCGCTCTTCAGAGCCGTGCCCAGGGGCCGCCCGTCAGGCGCGACGAGCACGACGTGCTCCGATAGACGGTCATCCATACGCCACCCCAATCATCTAGCCTGGTTAGTATCTAACTTGGCTAATAATAACCGAGGTATCTCCATGATGCACACCGCCGACCCCGCCGACCACCCCAAGGACCCCTCCATGATCGACCCCCGCGTGATGGACCCCGCGGGGGAGATCGTGCCCCACGCGCACGTCGACGAGGAGGAGATGGATCAGATCGTCGCGGTGCTGGACGCGATGCGCCGCTGGCGCACGGTGGAACGCAGGATGAGCGAAGCCTCGCGGAAGTACATGAAGCTCGGGGAGACCGACATGCGGGCCCTGCGCTACCTCATCGCCGCCCAACGGCACGACCGGCTCGCCACGCCGAGCGACCTCGCCCGCCACCTGGGCGTCTCCACGGCGTCGGTGACGAAGATGCTGGACCGCCTGGCCGCTCACGATCACATCCGCCGCCTGCCCCACCCGGAGGATCGGCGCAGCACCGCCATCGCGGTCACCGAGCAGACGCAGCGCGTCGCCCGCGAATCTGTCGGACGCAGCCATGCCGGGCGGTTCCACGCTGCGGCGGCGCTCTCCCCTGACGAGCGAGAGGTCGTGATCAGGTTTCTCGACGCTCTGTGCGCGACCGAGCCTCCGCCTCAGCAGTGAGCCGCGCCGCCATGGTCCGGAAGATCACCGCATGGAAGGGTGTCAGCGCCAGCCAGTAGAGGCGTCCGGCCAGTCCGGAGGGGAAGAAGATCGCGCGCTGCGTGTACCGGGATCCGCCGTCGCCGTCTGCGTCGACGGCGAACTCCAGCCACGCCTGGCCGGGGACCTTCATCTCCGCACGCAGGCGCAGCAGACTCCCCGGATCCAGCCGCTCCACCCGCCACCAGTCGACCACGTCGCCGAGCTGCAGAGTCTCCCTGCTGCGACGCCCTCGGCCCAGCCCCACGCCCCCGATGAGCTTGTCGGCAATGCCGCGCAGGCGCCACGCCTTCGACAACGAGAAGTACCCCTTCTCGCCGCCTATCCCCTGCACCACGGCGAAGACCTTCTGTGGTGAGGCTGTGGTGCGGACCGCCCGTTCATCACGCAGCACGGTGCGACCTGACCACTCCGGGTCCGACGGCAGCGGCTCGGACGGCGCCTCCAACGGATGTGCGGCCGCCCACGTGGTCTCCACCCGGTCGGCGGTCATCTTCTCCAGCGCGAGGTCCACGGCGACCCGATACCGGGTGAGCCCGGCCTCCGGGGGTGGGATGAGCTCGTCGATCCCCCGCTCCTGGACCACGCAGTCGTGCTGGAGCGACTGCACCAATGGGATCGCCAGGGACCGTGGGATGGGTGTGACGAGGTTGACCCACTGCGCCGCCAACCAGGGGGTCAGCACCGGCAGCGGCAGCACGGTGGGCTCACGCAGCCCGGCGGCGCGAGCGTAGGTCTTCATCAGCTCGGCGTAGGTGTGCACATCGGGACCACCGATGTCACACCGTCGGCTGGCCGACAGCTCGACGTCTGCGGCACAGGTCAGATAGTGCAGCGCGTCACGGACCGCGATGGGCTGGATCCGGTTCATCACCCAGCGAGGCGAAGGCATCACGGGCAGCACGTCGGTCAGGTGCCGGATCATCTCGAAGCTGGCCGAGCCGGAACCGATGACGAGCCCCGCCTGCAGCGTGAGGGTCGGGACTCCGCTGGCTTCCAGGATCTCGCCGACCTCGACCCGAGACCGCAGGTGGGGACTGAGCTCACCGTCCGGGTGCAGGCCCGAGAGGTAGACCACCAGCCGGACGCGCGCCAGCGCTGCGGCCTCCCCCACGGATTCGGCGCACCGCTTGTCCGTGGCGGCGAAGTCCTTTCCGCCGGTCATGGAGTGGACCAAGAAGTAGACCACCTCAGCATCGGCACACAGCCTCCGGGCCGCCTCCGCCTCGGAGAGATCGCCCTGGACGACCTCCACCTCGTCACGCCAGGGCACGTCCCTCAAGGATTCCGCTCGACGGGTGAGCACCCGCACCGTATGACCGGCCGCGAGCAGCTGGGGCACAACTCGACCACCGATGTATCCGGTCGCTCCTGTGACAGCGATCAGTGCCATGGACATCCTCCTCCGGTCTCTGAGCAGGTGATGGCTCACGGTAGCACTGGCCTCAGCCGCAGCTCGCCGGCCCAGCCGTTGCCGGCTCGACGTCGACGGCCTATCGTCGTCACGTGATGACTCCTGCACCCAGCCTCGCACCGCGCTTCCGTGACGCCACGCGGGAGGACCTGCCCCGCATCGTCGAGCTGATCCGGGACGACGCCGTCGCCGCCGAGCGCACGGGCACGTACTCTCCGGCGCATGAGCGGGGCTTCGACGCCGTCGTCGCCAGTGAGAACGATGAGCTGATCGTCGCGGAGCTCGACGGCGAGGTCATCGGCGTCATGCAGCTGACGTTCATCCCGGGCATCGCCCGCCAGGGTGTGACCCGGCTGCATGTCGAGGCGGTCCGAGTGGATCGGCGCCTCCGCGGCCAGGGCATCGGGGAGAAGATGATGCGCCACGCTGAGGATCGCGGCCTCGCCCGGGGCTGCGGACTGGCCCAGCTGACCTCCGACGTCGTGCGGCAGGACGCGCACCGCTTCTATGAGCGCCTGGGATACGCCCCCTCCCACGTGGGGTTCAAGAAGCACCTCTCCCCGGTCGAGCTCCATGAGGTCACGGTGGACGACCCGCTGGCTCGGCAGGCCCAGCAGGCCTATGTGACAGAGCTGCACGAGCGGTTCGGCTTCACCCCCGGCCCTCTGGACGTCCCGGAGCCGGGTTCGCGATATCTGGTGGCGGTGTGCGAGGACCGGCCGGTGGCCTACGGCGGCATCCGTCCCGCCGTCGGCCGTGCCGGGGCGATCATCGACGGCGCCGCGGAGATCAAGCGCCTCTGGGTTGATCCACAGCGGCGCGGCGCCGGCCTCGCCTCCCGGCTGGTCCGGCGGCTCGAGGAGCTGGCCCGAACCGCCGGGCACCGCAGGGTGCTGCTGGACACTCACAGCGCGCTCAGCGAGGCGATCGCCTTCTACGAGCACGCCGGATACCGGCGGGTCGACCCCTACAACGACAGCGCCTCCGCCGAGCTGTACTTCGCCAAGGACCTCAGCTGAGCCCCGCCGGCGTCTCCCGCCGAGAGTGTCTGCCCCAGAACCCCGTGAGCTCGGCGGCCAGCTGTTCCGGCTGCTCCTCCGGGATGAAGTGCCCACAGTTCTCCATCCGCCGAGCCTCGAGCAGCCCTTCACCCTGGGGGCCTGTGCCGATGTAGGGGCGCCACAGCTCATCGACAGCCACCTGGGAGGCCAGCCCCTGGGCACCCCACAGCGCCAGGGTCGGCACGGTGACGCGGCGGCCCGCTCGAAGATCCTCCTCGTCGAGAGCGATGTCCTCCCAGGTCGCCCGATAGTCGTCGAACCCGGCACGCATGGCACCGGGCCGACGGAACGCCTGCACGTACTCAGGGATCCGGGGCTCGACCCGATCCCGCCGGAGCGTCCACCGCTGGAAGAAGTACCGCAGGTACTCCTCCTCCCGGCCGGAGGTCAGCAGCTCGGGAAGGTCGTCCTGCATGTGGAACAGCCAGTGGAAGTAGCCGGCGGCTGTGCGCGTGGTCCCGCTGAACATGGCATGAGTGGGCGCGACGTCCAGGACGGTCAGAGTGTGCAGCCTCTCGGGATGGTCCACCGCGAACCGATGGCCCACCCGCGCGCCACGGTCGTGCCCCACCAGATGCACCCGCTCCAGGCCGAGGTGGTCGAGCAGTTCGACGACGTCGGCGGCCATACGCCGTTTGGTGTATCCCTCGGTGGGCTTGTCGGTGAGGCCGTAGCCACGTAGGTCCGGTGCGATGAGGCGCCTGCCGTCGGCCAGCAGTGGGGCCAACTCGTCCCAGCAGGCAGAGGTCTGCGGCCAGCCGTGGAGGAGGAGCGCTGCCGGCTCGTCGGACTGCTGACCATGCTCCTGCCAGTGCATGCGCAGTGACGGGAGGTCCGTGAGATGCGTCATGACCTCACACTAACCCGTTCAGACGGTTAGTCAATAGGATGGCCCCATGACACCTGGCGCCGAGGTTCGAGACTGGCTGTTCTACGGCGGCTCATCCGCCCTGGACTTCGTCAACACCCTGCGCGATCGGGCCACGACCCCTCGCGAGACCCTGCCTGACGCGGAGAGCCTCGCCGGGTGGTTCAGTACGGCGGGGATCGAGGGGTGGGCGAACACGACCTCGCAGCCGCCGACGCCGGCCGAGCACCAGGCGGCCCTGACGCTGCGGGACGCAATCGACGCTGTGCTCGCCCCGGGCCGCACACCCACTCGTGAGCACGTGCTGCTGGTCAACGAGCACGCGCACCATGCTCCGCTGCGCGAACTGCGTCTCGATGAACCGACCACCGTGGTGGTGGCGGGATCAGGGACCGCGGCGGGATCAGGGACGGCGGCGGCGCTGGGCGCACTGGCTCAGACCGCCATCGAGGTCATCGCCGCAGGCGAGCTCCCCTGGGTCAAGATCTGCGCGCACACTCGCTGCGGCCTGCGCTATCTCGACCGCTCACGCGGGCGACGGCGCCAGTGGTGCTCGATGGAACGCTGCGGCAACCGCGCCAAGGCAGCTCGGCACGCACGCCGAGGCCCTGCCGCCGGCCCCTGAGCCCACCGCCCTGCGGCCTCAGCCCACCACGACGTCGGCGGTCACCTCTCCTGGCGCGTCGACGTCGAGGACCGCGCTCACGCCCCCGACGGTGAGCTCATGCTCACCCAGGAATGCGTCGAGGCGCAGGCGACCGTCGTCGTCGGTGCGGACCGTGGTCTCCGGGGTGCGCCATTCTTCGGTGACGAGCTGGCGGAGCCGGTGATAGGCGGGTTTGGGCGAGCCGTCGGGGCGCAGCAGCCCGCCGGGGGCGCCGAGCCACATGCCACGGTCGGGCAGGCCCCAGTAGGTGATGGACTCCACGGAGGGATGGGAGTACAGGGTCCGGTAGTGCCGTTCGAGGTCCTCGGCCTGGCGGTGCTCCCCCTCCTCCGTGGTGGGCCAGTGATCCACCTGCCAGTCGTTGAGGTCCCGGATGTGTCCGGGCATGAGATCGCCGGACAGGATCGTGGTCTCGGTGAAGTGCAGCGGGATCCCGTAGCGGGAGAACCGGTCGAGCACCTCCAGGGTCTTCTCTTCGCCCCAGGCCCCCTGATGCATGTGGGACTGCAGGCCCAGCGCGTCGATGCGGATCCCGGCCTCCAGCGCGCCTTCGATGAGGCACTCATAGGCCGTGGACATGTCGAAGTCGTTGAGCAGCAGGGTAGCTCCGGGGTCTGCGGCGCGCGCCTCCTCGAAGGCCAGCCGCATCATCTCGATGCGGCCCCGCTGGCGGGCCAGCCGGGTGACGCCGTTGTCCTCGGCGGTGAACACCGGCATGATCACCACCTCGTTGATGGCGTCCCAGGTGTCGATGAGCCCAGAGAAGGCCTCCACCTCACGGCGGATCCGTCCCCGCAGGGCCCGCTCGATCTCCTCGACCTCCAGGTCCAGCAGCCAGGGGGCGCAGACGGTGTGCCACACCAGCGGGTGGCCCTTGACCTTCACCCTCTGCTCGGCGAACCAGCGGGCCGCGGCGAGCAGGCGGTCGGTGCGCGGGCGGCCCCGCTCCGGTTCGAACATGCCCAGGTAGAACGGGAGGGTGGCCCGGTTGAACACGGCCAGCCACTGATCGGCCAGCGCCGCGTCATATCCGGGGTCCTGGGACTCTCCGATGATGTGGTCCACCAGCTCGAAGCCGATGCAGCCGAAGCCGAAGGCCTGGCTGCGCTGACGGACCGTGACGTCCCGGTCTGCCAGCGGGGCGCCGTCGCCGTCGGTGAGCGTGGCGGTGACGAGGGCGCGACGATGCGCGAGGCTGGGATCCGGCGTGCGGCCAGGGGCGGGCGGAGCGAACAACAAGGTCATACCGCCAGTCTTGCAGAATCCTGTGACGCGCCCCACAGTGTGTCATCGGGACTGCTGAGCATCAGCCAGCAGGCGTGACAGGCTGCTGCAGCTCGACGACGAACTCGTCGCTCCGCCCCGACTCGTCGGCCCGCAGGTAGAGCTCCCGACAGGGACCCGCCGGCTCGGCGCCGCGGGCGACGACCTCGGTGTGCAGCGCCTGCCAGCTGGACGCGATCCCGGAGATCTCCCCCAGATGCGTGCTGCAGAACGCCTTCTCCACCGCCGGCAGCGAGACGATCTCCACACCGTCCCGCGGCTCGCCGTCATAGGCGTAGCCGACGATGACGTGCAGCCCGCGCTCGTCCAGGCTGTAGCTGGCCACAGGGGTCTCCAGGGCGCCCGGGATATGACCGATGACCGCGGCCACGGCGTCGAAGGCAGGGCCCACGACGCCGGCCACCTCCGGTTGGTCCCGCACGACGGCGGTGCGGGCGGCCAGCCGCAGGGCGGGCAGGGACTTGGTGACGATCTCGACGGTGGGCATGGCGTGCTCCTCTTCGATCAGGTGGAGCCGTCGCTCGACGTCGGCGAGACGTTCCGACGCGATCCGGTGCTCCCGCTCCAGCTCGTGACGACGACGGCCGAGCATCCGCGCCAGCTGGGCGACGTCGACGCCGTCCTCCAGCAGAGCGGAGATCTCGTCGATGCCGAAGCCGAGCTGGCGCAGCGCCACGATGCGGTGGAGCCGGTCCAGCTGCTCCGGATCGTAGGACCGGTAGCCGGTGGTCGGCTCCACGTGGGCGGGCACCAGCAGTCCGGCCTGGTCCCAATGCCGCAGCATGCGGTGGGTGACCTGACCGACCTGGGCGAAGGCTCCGATGGACAGCATGGGTCCATCACATCGTCTGACACAGTGTCAGAGTCAACATCCAGGGCTCAGTCGGCCGGGATGACGGGCTGCTGCAGCTCGGTCACCCAGTCGTGCTGGTCCTCGGACTCGGCGCGCAGGTAGAGCTCACGACTGGGGCCGCCCGGGCGCAGCCCCCGGGCCTCCAGCTCGGCATGCAGGGCCTGCCAGCTCTCCGCGATGCCGCTGACCGGGCCATAGTGGGCGGTGCACAGCGCGTGGCTCTCCTCGGGCAGCTCCGCGATCTCCACACCGCCGCACGCCTCCCCCTCGTAGACGTAGCCGACCACGATGCGCAGCCCGTCCGCCGTCCAGGAGTAGCTGGCTACGGGCGCATGCAGGGTCCCTGGTGTGTCGCCGATGATGCCCGCAATGTGGTCGAATGCGGCGCCGACCGCCTCCCCCACCTCCGACCAGTCGCGGACGGTGACGGTCCGGGCTGCCAGGCGCAGCGCCGGGAGCGGCTTCTGGAGGAACTCGGTGATCGGCATGACTCCATCACACCGCTGAGCAGGGTGTCCCCGTCAACAGCTGGCCGCCTCGGCGCCAGGCACGAGCTGGTGGTTGCTGGCCGGAATACGGCCGACCCGGCCCGGTCTCCGGCATCGGCCCCGGCTCACGGGCCCGACGCGAGGCGGGTCAGCCCTGCCAGGCGGGGTAGTCGGTGTAGCCGCGGGCACCGCCGACGTAGAAGCTCTCGGGGCGGGTCTCGTTCTCCCCGAGGTCCTCCTCCCAGCGGCGGAACAGGTCGGGATTCGCGATGGCCGCGCGACCGACGGCGACGGCGTCGACGGTCCCCTCCGCGGCCAGCCGCAGCGCCTCCTCACGGGTGGTGACCACCCCGAATCCGCTGTTGCCGACCAGCGGGGCACCTGCGACGCGTCGGAGGGTCTGCACGAGGGCGCCGGCGAGGTCGGCGCTGAGGACGTCGACGAAGGCCAGACCCAGGGGCGCCAGTCCCTCGGCGAGCGCGGTGTAGGTGGTCAGCGCGTCGGCGTCGTCGGTCTCCAGCGCCCCCTGGATGTCATGCTGCGGGGACAGACGGATGCTGGTGCGGTCGGCGCCGATCGCCTCCGCCACGGCGCGGGTGACCTCCACGGAGAGCCGGGCCCGGTTCTGCGGGCTGCCGCCGTAGTCGTCCTCCCGCTGGTTGGAGGTCGGGGAGGTGAACTGGTGGAGGAGGTAGCCGTTGGCCCCGTGGATCTGGACCCCGTCGAAGCCGGCCGCCCTCGCGTGCTGAGCGCCCTGGACGAAGGCCTCCACGATGCCGGGGATCTCCTGGTTCTCCAGCGCATGCGGCACCGGGTGCTCCGCCTTGCCCTCCGGGGTGCGGATCTCCCCGGGCGCGGCGATCGCACTGGGAGCGACGACCCGTCCGGTGCCGCTGAGCAGCGGGTGGGAGATGCGCCCGCCGTGCATGATCTGCAGCACGATGGTCCCACCCGCCTCATGGACGGCGTCGGTGACCTTCCGCCAGCCGTCGATGTGCGCCTGGGTCTCGATGCCGGGCTGCCCCACCCAGGTGCGCCCCTCCCGCACGGGCCAGGTGCCCTCGGTGATGATCATGCCCAGGGAGGCGCGCTGTGCGTAGTGCTCCACCTGCAGGTCGGTGGGGACGCCGTCCTCATCGGCCCGCAGGCGGGTGAGCGGAGCCATCACGAGGCGGTGGCGCAGCTCCAGGGCGCCGAGCGTGAGGGGCGACAAGAGCTTCTCCTGGACGGCGGTGGTCATCTGCACGGTCCTTTCACCGGGGCGGGTCGTTCCACCGGCAGACAACCACGACGGCGGCGGGCTGATTCCTCGCCGTGCCGGAGTTCACAGCGGATGCTCCGCGGCTCAGCGGGACTCTGACGCGGGGATCCAGACCCGCATGGCGCCGCCGCCGCGGTTGCCCCACAGGCCGAAGGGCACCAACGGAGCGGTGAACCGCTCCCCCGGCTGACCGGCGTCGCCGTGAGGGGGATAGAGCGCGTCCTGTGCGTCATCGTCCCCCGCGTCATCGTCCCCCGCGTCGCGGCGGACCCGCAGCGGGACGACGACGGCGGGCGCGCCCAAGACCTCGCCGCGCACCTCTGGTCCGCTCGCGCCATCACGCTCCACACCTTCCAGCTCGACGTCCTCCAGCTCGACGTCCTCCAGCTCGACGTCCTCCAGCTCGACGTCCTCCAGCTCAGCTCCCAGGGCGAGGATGCGCTCCGGCAGATCGACGGACTCCAGCGCGTAGACCACCGGTCCGCGCGTGATCACCCGCTGTCCGCGCAGCGCGTCGGCCCGGTGGTGCGCACGCCGGACCACCACCGGCAGCTCGAACTCCACCTCCAGCGCCGTCAGACCCACCGGGAGGTGCAGCCAGCCGTCCCGCACCGCCGCGCCGTGGGGAAGCGCAGCAGGACCAGTCGGCCCCGCTCCATCACCCAGCTGGGCCCCGTCGGGGATCCGGACCCGCACCGGCACCGGGCATCCGTCACCCGCACTCCCCTCCGCGCCCGCACTCCCCTCCGCGCCCGAGTCCGCGTCAGCGCCCGAGCCCGCACGAGTCTCCGCAGTGAAGCGCAGTCGCAGCGTCCCGGTCCAGGGCAGCCCGGACTCCACGGTCAGCACCCCGGAGGAGCCCTCGGCCGCCACGGGGATCTCACCGGAGACCGCCATGAGCAGCGCGAGGGCGCCGTCGTCGGTATGGGCCGCGGCGGCATGACGCAGTGAGGCCAGCAGCCGAGCGAGGTTGGGCGGGCAGCACGCGCAGTCGTACCAGGCGGCACGCCCGCTGGGGGCCTGCTCGTGCACCCCGGTCCGATGGGTGCGCATCTGCAGCGGACAGGAGTAGAAGAACCGCGTGCCGTCCTCGTCCACGGCCGCGCGGATCGCGTTGTACAGGGCGCGGTCCATCGCCCGACCGTACCGGGCCTCGCCGGTGGCCAGCAGCAGGCGCCAGCTGAGCATCCAGTCGGCGATCGCCGCGCAGGTCTCCGCATAGCCACGGTCGGGCGGGACCTCATAGGGATCGCCGAAGGACTCGTCCCGGTGGCGGGACCCCATTCCGCCGGTCACATGCGCCTTGGTCCGGTGGGCGGACTCCCAGAGCCGCACCACCGCGGCCAGCAGCTGGTCGTCCTGGGTCTCGACGGCGACGTCGGCCGCACCTGCCAGCAGGTAGAGCTGACGCACGGCATGCCCCGCGGCCTCCGGCGCCTGACGGACCGGAACATGGTCCTGGAAGTAGGCGGCACCGAACCCGTCGGGGCCGAGCGTGTCATGGCCGCGAGCCTCCACCATGGCCGCGGCGAGCTCCAAATACTCGGGGGCCCCGAGGACGCGGTACAGATCCACCAGGGCTGACTCCGCCTCGGCGTGTCCACAGACGATGTGCTCTCCCGCGCGCCAGCGCCGCACCACCAGCTCCACGAACCGCTCGGTCAGCGCGATCAGCTCGGTGCGGGCGGCGAGCAGCTCCGCATCGGCGGCGATCTCTGGGCCCGCCGGTTCCACGTGTGCCCAGGCCACCGCCGCCTGCGCCAGATGGCCGAGACAGTAGAGCTCGTGGTGCCAGCGCATGTTCTCCCACGGGACGCGCCCGTCGGTCTGGCAGAAGGAGTTCAGATAGCCGTCCTCCCGCTGCGCCCGGGACAGCAGGGCGACCGCCTCGACGGTGAAGGTCCGCAGCTCCACGTCCAGCGGCCGACCTCGCTCGGCCGCCCGCTGCGTCTCCCAGCCGACCGCCTCCAGCACCTTGTACACGTCAGAGTCGGAGAACAGGAACCCGACCCGGGGACCCTGGTGCTCACCGGTGACCCGGCGCAGGTTGTTCAGGGCCCCGTGGACCTCCAGCTGCTCGATGCAGTGCGGCAGGGTCGCCGTCCGGTTGGTGTGTTCCCACCGGCCCAGCCAGCTCTCCGGGGCCAGGTGCACACCGTGCACGGAGCGTCCCCAGGCGGCGGTCATGTCGGTCATCTGTGCTGTCCTCGTCTCGCTGCTCATCTGTCTCCTGCGCACGGATGCGATCTCATTGCTCGTCCTTCCAGGCGGTCTCCGGCCATCCGGTGGACCAGTCCAGCGGCAGGATCTCCAGGCGGAACCGGCCGTCGTCGTCGCCGCGGTAGTGGTGCAGGGCCAACCACTCCCCGGAGACCGCCTGTCCGCCGGGGCCGATGCGCACCCCGTCGGTGGCCCGCAGCGGCGTGCCGCCGCCGTCCATCATGGGCACGCCGTCGCGGTCCACATAAGGTCCCGTGACCTGCTCCGCCCGGCCGACGATGATGCTGTAGGTGGAGCCCACCCCGCGGCAGCAGAAGTCCTGCGAGGCGAAGAGCCAGAAGGCGCCGTCTCGGGCGACGATGTACGGCGCCTCGATCGCGTTGGGGCTTCGGCGCCGGTCCGCCAGATGCCGCGGGGCGCCGTCGTCGTCAGGGTCCCGCAGGCCGTCGGGCCAGTGCAGCCGGACCATGCGGATCCCGGACCAGAAGGAGCCGAAGCTCATCCAGGGGGTCCCGGCGTCGTCCAGCACCACGCCGGGGTCGATGGCGTTGAAGTCGTCCTCCGGGCCGGAGGCGATCACCGGTCCTCGGTCCACCCACGCATAGTCGGGGTCCTGGGGGTCCAGGGTGGCATTGGTGGCCAGGGCGGGGTCATGCACGGCGAGGTCCCCGGCGAGCAGCGTGCTCGCCGGGGACCTCATGCCGGACGCTCGGGTCATGCGAGGCCGACTGCCGTCCAGGAGATCGGCTCCAGGCGGATGGTCAGTGCACCGTCGGCCAGCGAGGCCTGGGCGTCGCGCAGACCCACCCGGTCCGGCTGCTCCATCGTGTTCTTGGCATAGACGTCCTCGTCCCAGAGGGTGACGGCCTCCGCGATGGTGCCGCGCTCCAGGGCGGAGACGTCCACGGTGACCTCCACGGCCTCCCGGCTGCGGTTGAGCAGGAAGATCGCTGAGCCGTCCTCGCCGTCGGTGGCCACGCAGTCCACCGCCGAGTTGGCCCCGTAGACCGTGGACTCCACCGACTGGGCGTGGACCTCGGGGCGCAGCACCTGGCCCTGCGCCAGGCGGGAGGTCACGGAGAAGGGGAAGAACGTGGTCTGCTTCCAGGCGGGGCCGCCCGGCTCGGTCATGATGGGGGCGATCACGTTGACCAGCTGCGCCAGCGAGGCGGAGCGGACCCGGTCATGGCGCTCCAGCAGGGTCATCAGCAGGGAGCCGAAGACGACGGCGTCGGCCACCGAGTACACATCCTCCAGCTGGCGCGGGGCGATCCGCCACTCGTCGTTGACCTCGTCGGAGGCCTGGTGCTCGTCCAGGTACCAGATATTCCACTCGTCGAAGGAGATCATGATGGTCTTGTCCGACTTGCGGCGGTGCTTCACATGGTCGGCGGTGGCCACCACAGTGTCGATGAAGTACCGCATGTCGGCCGCCGAGGCCAGGTAGGAGTCCAGGTCCCCGCCACGCTCCTGGTAGTAGGCGTGAGCGGAGACGAAGTCCACATGGTCGTAGGCGTGCTCCAGCACGGTGCGCTCCCACTCGCCGAAGGTCGGCATGGAGGAGCCGGAGGAGCCGCAGGCCACCAGCTGCAGGTCGCGCTGGGCGGCCTTCATGGCCTGCCCCGTCCGTGCGGCGAGCTTGCCGTAGTCGTCAGCGGTCATGAACCCGGTCTGCCAGGGGCCGTCCATCTCATTGCCCAGGCACCACATGGTCACGTTCCACGGGTCCGGGTAGCCGTGCTCGGCGCGCAGGTCGCTCAGCGCGGTGCCCGAGGGGTGGTTGGTGTATTCCAGCAGGTCCAGGGCCTCCTGGATGCCGCGGGTGCCGAGGTTGACCGCGAGCATGAGCTCGCTGTCCAGCTGCTGCAGCCACGTGGCGAACTCGTTGAGGCCCACCTGGTTGGTCTCCAGCGCGTGCCAGGCCAGGTCACGGCGGACCGGGCGCTGCTCACGGGGCCCGACGCCGTCCTCCCAGCGGTAGCCGGAGACGAAGTTGCCGCCGGGGTACCGGATGGTGCTGACCCCCAGCTCCTTGACCAGGGCGGTGACGTCCTTGCGGAAGCCGAGCTCGTCCGCCGCAGCGTGGCCGGGCTCGTAGATGCCGTCGTAGACGTGGCGCCCCAGGTGCTCCACGAATCCGCCGAAGATGCGGCGGTCCAGGGGTGCGACGACGGCGTCGGGGTCGATGCGGATGCTGGCGTGTGCCATGGGGTCCTCTCTTCAGGGGTCTCAGATGGACGGGTGGATCCCCCGTCATGTATTACATCGATGAAATGGTGACTGATGCCACCTTCTGACGTTTGCTGAATCGTGTCAAGGCCTGCGGCGATGAAAAGTCCGCGCCGGTGCGGCCGGGTGCCGGGAACGGGCGCTTCGGACAGGCCCCTCACACAGGGGCCGGAGCCCTCAGAGAGACCCGGCGCGGGCTGCTGCGGAGGGGGATCTGCTCGTCATCCTGCGCCGACGCCGATTCCGTCCCCGGAGGCAGACCCGACGCCGGATCCAGCACAGATTCCAGCACCGGTTCCAGCACCGGCTCCAGCACCGCCGTCGAGACCATCAGCGTCGCGCTGAGGCCGAGCAGCAGCGCCACCGGCGGTGCGGTGACGGCGAGCAGGACCGCCGCAGTGCAGATCACCCCCAGCAGCAGCGCCTTCCCAGGACTGATCCAGGGCATCAGCACCGCCAGCCGCAGCGCAGCGACCGCCCCGGCGTCGGGGATCCGGGCCGCCACGACGACGGCGCACACCGTAGAGAGCAGCCCGGCCACCCCGAACACCGTGGTGGCCACCAACAGCACCGGCCCCGCCGGACCGGTGACCAGCGGAACCACCAGCAGCAGGTTCAGCACGGCGGCGAGCGCCAGCAGCAGCGGCAGACCGGCCACCAGATGGGCTCTGCGCAGCTCGGCCCACCAGGTGCCCCAGAAGCCGCGCCACAGCCCCCGCGGAGCGTCCCGGAGCACACGCGCCGCCGCCACGGAGGCCGGCAGCACCCCCAGCACCAGCGCCCCGGCGGCCGCCCCCAGCACCCAGAGGGCCTGGACGGCGAGCAGTCGGGTGAGCACACCCAGGACCTCCATCACCCGGGGCGCCCAGCCGAGCTGCTCCTGCCCCGGGCTCATCCCTTGCTCCCGGTCAGGGCGATGGACTCGATGATCTGCCGCTGGAAGATGACGAACACCGTCAGCACCGGCACCAGCGCGATGCAGGAGGCCGCCATGATCAGCGGGTAGTCCGTCTGGCTCGCATAGGTGGCGTTGAACCGCGCGATCACCAGCTGCAGGGTCTGCACCTCCGGCGAGTTCAGGTAGATGATGGGGGCCAGATAGTCGTTCCAGACGGCCATGAACCACAGGATGAACTGGGCGGCGATCGCCGGGCGGATGATCGGGAAGATCAGCCGCCAGAAGATCTGGAAGTGCCCGGCACCGTCGATCTTCGCCGCCTCGATGATGGCGTCCGGCACCGAGTCCAGGTACTGGCGCAGGAAGAACACCATGATGATGTTGCCGAAGATCGCCGGCAGGATCAGCGGCCACAGCGTGTCCACGAGTCCGGCGAAGGCGAACATCTGGAACTGCGGGATCATCAGCGTGGGGAACGGGATCATGATGGCGGCCAGCAGGCTGAGGAAGATGACCCCCTTGAAGGGCAGGCGCATCTTCGCGAAGGCGTAGGCCGCCACCGCGGAGGCCGCTCCCCCGACGACCGTCACGCTGACGGCGACGACCGCGCTGTTCATGATGCCGGACAGCAGGGGGCCGGCGTCCCAGACGCGCAGGTAGTTCTCCCATTGGGCCGGGGAGGGGATCCACTCCGGGGGCAGGGCGAACACCGCCTCACGGGTCTTCAGCGAGGTGGAGAACATCCAGACCAGCGGGGCGATCATGGTGATCCCGCCCAGCGAGAGTATGGCCCCGACGATCCAGTTGCCGATCTTCTGCCGTCGGGTCAGCGGCGGGCCGGCCGGGGCACGCCGGCCGGTGCTGCGCCGGGTCGCCGGCATGGGCTTCGGCCCGGCCGCCGTGGCGGGGGCGGCGGCCGCAGCGACGGCGGCACGTGGAGGGCTCTGAGGTGCAGGTGTGCTCATCGTGGTCGCCTCAATCGATGGAGAAGTGGTTCCGACGGTTCATGGCGAACTGGAGCGCCGTCACGACGAACACCAGAAGCCCGAGCATGAGCGAGATCGCAGTGGCGTAGCCCATGTTGAGGTACTCGAAGGCTTGGCGCCAGATGTACCAGACGATCGTGGCGGTGGAGAACTCAGGGCCGCCGTCGGGGGTCATGATGTTGACCTCCACGAAGATCTGCGCCCCGCCGATGATGTTGGTGACCACCAGGAAGAAGGTCACCGGGCGCAGCATCGGCACGGTGATGGCCCAGAACTGCTGGAGCGTGGAGGCGCCGTCGATCGCGGCGGCCTCATAGAGCTGCCGCGGCACGGACTGCAGGGCCGCGAGGTAGAGCAGCATGGAGAAGCCCAGGCCCTTCCAGACGGCCATGATCATGATCGCCAGCTTGGAGGTCGCGGGGTTCTGCAGCCAGTTGGGGCCGTCGATGCCCACCATGCCCAGGGCCTGGTTGATCAGACCGAAGTCACCGTTGTAGGCCCACTGCCACAGGATGGCGATGGCGGCGATGGATGAGATCACCGGGATGTAGTAGATGGTGCGGAAGAACGTGGTGCCGCGCATCCGCCGATTCATGGCCAGGGCCAGCACCAGGGAGAGCAGCAGCCCCACCGGGATGGCCATCATCATGTAGACGGTGTTGCCCAGGGACTTCCAGAAGTACTGGTCACCGATCATCCGCACGTAATTGTCGAGCCCGGTGAACACCGGCGAGGTGATGCCGTTCCAGGCCGTGAAAGAGGTGACGACGGCGAAGCCGATCGGGTAGAGCACGAACAGCGCGAAGCCCAGCACGGGCAGGGCGATGAACAGCGCGGCCGTGCGATGCTCGCTGCGGTGCAGCCTGTTGCTGCAGGCTCTGGCGGAGCGGTCGCGGCGGGAGGGCCGCGGCGGGGCGGGCGGCGGCCCAGGGGGCTGCGGCGGTGCGATGGTGGCGGTCATTCGGTCCCCCTGCTCATCTCGGCCTGCTCGTTGGCCATGTCGAGGAAGTCCTGCATCCTCGGTTCGGCCTGGGCCAGGTACTCCTCGGCGGTCATGCGCCCTTCGAGGACGGGCTGGATGTTGGTGTAGAGCTCGTCGTACCACTGCGGGTTGTAGGTGAAAGTCGGCGGCAGGGCCCGGCCGTAGTCCTCCACCACTCGGAGGAACTCCTCCTTGTTCTGCGGCGGCGTGGAGTCGTCCTCGGCATACTCATAGGCCATGTCCACCAGGTTGGGGATCTGGATGCCGGCCTCCACCAGGTGCCGCTGGGTGTCCGGGTCGCCGGAGAGGTAAGCGACCAGCTCGGCGGCGGCCTCGGGGTTCTCGGTGGCTGCGGAGACCCCGATGCCCAGGGTGCCGATCCAGCTGGCGGACTCCCCGGTGCGCCCGACCGGGTACGGCATCAGGTCCCACTCGAAGTCGAGGTCCTGATAGATGGGCACGTCCCAGGGAGCGATCGGAAAGAAGGCGATCTGCCCCTGCATCCACCGCTGGTAGGTGTCCAGCGTCTGAGCCTCCGCGATGGAGGGGGTGACGCCGTGGACGGTGTCGAGGTCGGCGAAGAACTGCAGCGCCTCGGCGAACTCCGGGGTGTCGACGGTGACCTCGGCGGCGTCCTCGTCGAGCCAGTCTCCGCCGTTGGACCACACGAAGGCCTGCAGGTTCCAGACGACGTTCAGCCCCGTCCCCCACTGATCCGGGCCCCCGTCTCCGTCGAGGTCCTGGGTGACCTCCTCGAGGACCTCGAGCCATTCGTCCCAGGTGTAGGGATCATCCGGGTCAGGCCGTTCGATCCCGGCCTCGTCCAGCATGGTGGCGTTGTACCCGAAGGAGAACGGCCCCACGTCCTTGGGCAGGGCGTAGAGCGGCCCCTGGCCGAGCTGCTCACCGTCGAAGCGGTAGGAGTCGACGCCGTAGGCCCACATCTCGTCGAGGTCGACGACGTCGGAGTCCTCGATGTAGCCGGAGATGTCCTGGATGACCCCGGAGTTGACATAGGACTCCACGCTGCCGGGGTCGAAGTAGAAGACGTCGGGGATCTGACCGCCGACGATCGCGGCACGGAGCTTGGTCGCATATTCGTCGGCCGTGGTCATGATGATGTCCACGGTGACCCCGGTGTCCTCCTCGAACTGCTCGATCGCTGCCGTGTAGGCCTCCTCCTCGGCGGGGCTGCCGCGGAACATGAAGGTCAGCGTGTCCGGGTCACCTCCCCGTCCGCAGCCGGCCAAGCCCCCGGCGGCCGCGGCCAGACAGGCGATCACCCCCGCCGTCCTGATGACTCTGTGCCTCATCTGCGCCCCTCTCCCTCGAAGCTCACGCGAGATTCCAACGTTGTAACATTATTCCAACGCTGTAATTGTGGCGTGCGTCACGCAGGGTGTCAACAGGCGATCCGCAGCCCCAGGTCACCGGCCAGGTCAGGGACCGGCCTCAGTCCCGCGACAGCGCTCAGCCGGCGGTGGACTCTCGCGGGACCACCCGATAGCTGGTGGTGTACTGACGCCTCGGTGCCGGCGTCTCCCCGGCCAGCCGCTCCTCGATCCGCTCCACCAGCACCCGCACCGCCGTCCGGGCGATATCCATCCGCCCCGGATCCACGGAGGACAGCGTGGGCGACGTGTACCGGGTCTCCTCGAGGTCGTCGAATCCGATGACCTTCACCTCCTCCGGTACGGCGAGGCCCGCATCCTGCAGGGCACGCAGAGCCCCCAGCGCCAGCGTGTCGTTCATCCCGAAGACGCCGTCCACCTCGACCCCGGAGGCGAGCAGCCTGCGCATGGCGTCGGCGCCGTCCTGCCGATGCCACAGGCCCACATAGCCCACCAGGCGGTCGTCGCGCGGCATCCCGGCGGCGTCGAGCGCCTCCTGGTGGCCCCGAAGCCGCAGGGCGGCCGACCCCTGATCCTCTCCCTCATGGGCGCCGATGACGGCGATCCTCCGGCACCCGGCCTCGAGGAGATGCTCCGTGGCGGCGCGGGCTGCCGCGACATTGTCCATCACCACGTGGTCGCACGGGCCGTCGAAGATCCGCTCCCCCAGCGTGACCAACGGATAGTCCACCTCCAGCAGACCCACGTCGGACTGAGAGAGGGCCAGCGGCGAGAAGATCAGGCCGTCTGTCAGCTGCAGGCGCGGGCTGCGCAGCAGCTCCCGCTCCGCCGCCGGCTCGGCTCCGGTCTGCTCGATCAGCACGGTGTGACCGCGCTGCTTGGCCTCGGTGATCACGGAGTCCGCCAGTTCGGCGAAATAGGGCAGCCGCACCTCCGGCAGCGCCAGGCCGATGACCCCGGACCGGCCGCTGCGCAGGCTCCGCGCCGACAGGTTCGGCCGGTATCCGAGCTCGTCGATGGCCGCCTGGACGACCTCCCGGGTGGAGTCCTTCACATACTGGCGCTTGTGCACCACATTGGAGACCGTCTTGATCGAGACTCCGGCGCGCTGGGCGACGTCGCGCAGTGTGACCGCCATGGGCTCCCTCCTCAGGCCGCTGTGAGACCACCGTACATCGCGGCGAGGACGTGCCGTGCCGTGCGAGCGGGGAGCTGCCGCACCAGGCCTCATGCGACCCGGAACTCGATGCGGTGATGCCCCGTGGCCGCGTTCGGGATCGGGTCCCGTCGCACTCCGGTCTGCACCTCCCCGGAGGTGGTCACCGCCCGCACGGTCGCGGCATGCCGGCCCGGCTCCACCCCGTCGAAGGACAGGCGCCACTGCCGCCAGGTGTCCACTGAGACCTCGGCGGCCAGCTCGGCCGCCTGCCAGTCGCCGTCGTCGAGCTTGACCTCGACGGCTGCGATCCCGTCATGCTGGGCCCAGGCCGTGCCCGCGACGACGACTCCGTCGCGGGGCACCGTGGCCAGTGGACCGGGCACGTCGATGCGCGAGGCGACCAGGACCGGCCCTCTCGCGTCCCAGCCTCGGTCGGTCCAATAGGCCGTGTCCCGGTCGAAGCGGGTCAGATGGAGCTCCACCACCCATTTGGTGGCCGAGACATACCCATAGAGGCCCGGGACGACCAGCCGGGCCGGGTAGCCGTGCTGCCGGGGCAGGGGTTCACCGTTCATCCCCACGGCCAGCAGCGCCGCGCGCTCGTCTGTGAGCACCTCCAGCGGAGTCGAGGCGGTGAAGCCGTCGACTGACCGGGAGAGCACCATATCCGCTTCGGGCAGCGGGCGCGCCCGAGCGAGCAGCTGACGCACCGGGTACCCCATCCACGTGGCCGTTCCCAGCAGGTCGCCGCCGACGGGGTTGGAGACGCAGGTCAGCGTGACGTGGTGCTCCTCCAGCGGCAATTCCAGCAGCTCGGCCATATCGATGCTGATCTCCTCCTCCACCAGACCGGTGATCCGCAGACGCCACTCGCCCGGCTCCAGCTCCGGAACCACCAAGGCGGTGTCGATGCGGTAGAAGTCATCGTTCGGTGTGATGAACGGAGGGACCCCCGCCACGTCGACCGAGGCCGCCGCAGGCACCGGTGACGCGCCACGAGCCGGTCGCGGCAGCACCAGTTCGACAAGCCGCTCCCCCGCCTGCCGGCCGAAGGCTCCGATCGAACGCCCGACAGCGAAGCAGGCGACCGCCAGAGCAGCGGTCCCGGAGGCCGCTGCCAGGAAGGCGCGTCGCGAAGCAGGGCGCCGGACGGGATCGCGCTCCGCCGCCCCCTCCCACTGTGCGTCGCTCTCAGCCCTCCGGCGCGCCGGCCCCTGCCCAGATCCTGCAGCGACCCCCACCCCCGCGAGCCGCCAGAGCCCGAACAGGACCGCCAGACCCGCGACGATCGCCAGGGCGGAGGGGATGAGATCCGCCGCGGCGGTCTCGGGCCGACGTACCACCGCGGCAGACAGGAGCGCCGCCACCGCGAGGAAGATCGTGGAGGCGACTCTCGGGAGGCGCCGCCCGAGAGCACCGATGCCTGCGGCCATCACCACGCCGCCCAGCCCCATGACCAGGAACAGCACAGGCTTGTTCCACGGCCCCAGCACCGCGATCGCCGTCTCCTGGAGCGCTGGGGGTGCGAACTCGATGACAGTGGATCCGAGGGCGACGAGGGGCGAGGCGGCCGGGCGAAAGGCTCGGGCGATCACGTCGGCGACGCCGAGGAGGACGGCGGCGGCGAGCACGCCTGCGGCCGCATGCCGCCTGTACGCGGCGATCCTTCTCCACTGGTGCGATGTCATGACCTGCATTCGGAGCCGATCGCGGACCGGATGGGACGCGCCGTCCTTCGATGACTCAGTCGGTCAGGCTGTCAGAGCTCCGCGACGACCAGCGGCTCTGATGTCGGCTCCTCCGATCCTCCTTCGGGCTCGACGGTGATCCCGACGGCAGCGTCGGCGGAGAAGGACGGCCCCGTCACGACGGCAGGCCCTTCGGCGGTCATCAGTCCGGCGTCGTGTGCTCCGTCCTGGTCGATGATCCACATCTGCAGATCCTGGCCTTCTTCAGGGCCCTCCATGTCATGCGGAGTGACCAGTATCAGCTGCTCGGTGACGGAGTAGGACACGGTCACGCTGGAGCCGTCGCCCACCTCGACGTGCTGGGCCGCCAGGTCCGGAGCTCCCAGGAGTCGCTGGACCTCCTGCTGCTCCGCATCGAGGCCCGCGACGGTCTCGCGCAGCTGCTCGTTCTCCGCCTGGGCGCGCAGCGCCACCCCTCCCAGGACCGCACAGAGAAGCAGGAGGAACGAGGCCGCCAGGGCGAAATACAGCGCCGGACGGTTTCGCCGGACTTGGCGGCCGGGGCCTGTCACGGGCCCCCTCTCCGGCGCAGAGCCGCGGACGGGCTCGCCGGAGGCGGCGAGGATGTTCTGCCGGGGGATGGACAGGATGGCCTGGGCCGCCTCCTCGGAGGGCGCCATCGGCTCGTCATCGGCGGCGACCAACGCCATAGTCTCCTCGAAATCCGCCACCTCACGGGCGAACTCCGCGTCCTCGTGGAGGAGCCGCTCAGCCTCAGCCGCCTCGTCGGCACTCAGGCCGCCGATCACATATCCTGCGGCGAGATACTCTCGATCAGTGTGCATCGGTCACCCCCAGTGAAGTCCTCAGCCGTCGCATGCCGTCTCTGATCCTCGTCTTCACCGTTCCCAGAGGGACACCGAGATGATCGGCGATCTCGACATGCGTCATGCCGTGATAGTAGGCGAGGGCGATCGCACGCGCCTGGTCCTCCGGCAGTCCCTGCACAGCCCGGGCCGCACGGGCCGACTCGATGTTCTCCAGCGCCTCGTACTGCACGTCCGGGGACTCCTGCCGCAGCTGCCCCTCCCCATGCGCGGTGTCACGCTCCCGCTGTGCGCTGACCGAGCGCACTCTGTCGATGGCCCGGCGGCGGCTGACGGTGATGAGCCAGGCGCGGCCGCTGCCCCGGCCGGGGTCGAAGCGGGAGCAGTCCTCCCACACTTCGGCGAAGACATCCTGGAGGATCTCCTCGGCCAGAGCTCGGCTGCGCACGATCCGCAGGATGACGGCCAGGAGCACGGAGCCTTGGCCCCGGAAGAGCTCTTCGAACGCCTGAGCGTCTCCGCTCGCCGTGCGGACCAGCAGCTCCCCGCACGGGTCAGGACCGCCCAGGGAAGCAGGCGGGTTCACGCCTTCTCCCCCGCGGGTCCGTTCAGGATTGGTCATGCCACCATCATGCCAGGTCACAGAAGGGACAGGAACTGCCGCACCGAACCCGGAGCGAGCGCCACCAGGATCCGGCCACCACGAGCCCCTGACGACGACGGCGCTCGGGCAGGCACCCCGCGGAGCCACC
This sequence comes from Nesterenkonia sp. K-15-9-6, assembly GCF_052656005.1. Taxonomy (NCBI): domain Bacteria; kingdom Bacillati; phylum Actinomycetota; class Actinomycetes; order Micrococcales; family Micrococcaceae; genus Nesterenkonia; species Nesterenkonia sp. K-15-9-6. The sequence continues at coordinate 51,677 of NZ_JBQYEY010000015.1, read as the reverse complement.
TGCCCGAGCGCCGCAACGACGTCGGAGCTGAGAAACCTCAGAGGATCTCTCGGTGATTCGCCCTCACTGCTCCGCCATCTCAGGCATGAGCACCCCGTCGATCATGTAGACCGTGGCGTTGGCAGTCTGCACTCCGCCGCAGACCAACCCGGCCTCGTCGAACATCAGCTCGTCGCCCTCTCCGGTGATCTCCACCGTGTCGCCGTTGACGGTCTCGTGCTCACCGGCGATCTCATCGGGGCTCAGCTGACCGGGGATCACGTGGTACGTGAGCACCGAGGTCAGCGCGTCGGCATCCTCAGCCAGCGCGTTCAGGTCGTCTTCCGGCACGTCGGCGAAGGCATCGTCGACAGGGGCCAGGACCGTGAACTCGTCACCGTTGAGGGTGTCGACCAGGTCTACGTCAGGGTTCAGCTCGCCGGAGACCGCCGCGGTCAGCGTGGTGAGCATCGGGTTGTTGGAGGCCGCGGTGGCCACCGGGTCCTGGGCCATGCCTTCGACCGAACCGTCCCCATCGGGCACCTGTTCGGCGTAGTCCCCACAGGCGGCACCGACCAGATCGGCCGCCGGGTCCATACCTTCCTCCATGTCCGCGTCATCCTGGGCCGCGGCGTCGTCGTCCATGTCCTCGTCTGTCTCCGTGGCGCCGTCGTCCTGAGTCATCTCCTCCTGCCCTTCCGCCGGGGCTTCGTCCTCAGCCGTGTCATCGGCGCAGGCGGTGAGCCCGAGCAGGGAGATCACCCCGATCCCCAGGATGGCGGAGGCGGTGGACTTCGTCTGAGTCTTCATGACTGATCTCCTCGTCGTCGTGCGTCTCGCCGAGGGACATCCCCGACGCCGCGACCCGACCGTTCGGCACGGGCCGTCACGAAGGGGTTCGGCGCCATGCGGACTCTGGATTGGATCAGTGTGCCCTCTCTTGCGAAGAACCCGCTGCCCGTGAGGACCGCCTGCCGCACTCCGATCAGAGCTGCGGCCGCTCCTCCAGGTGGGCGAGCAACGTATCCCGGACGAACCTGGCTCCGCGCTGGCCTCCGTAGGTGGCGGCGAAGCGCTCGTCGTCCACGTACATGTGGGCCAGGCATTCCACGTAGCGACGCCGGCCTGCCTGCTCCTCGGACTCCATGGGGGTGCCGGGCATCTGGCGCAGCCAGAGGATCTGCTCGGCGGCCAGCGCCTGACCGAGCTCGCCGCGGGGGTCGCCGTCCTCGGCGGCAGCCTGCTGCCAGCGGGCGATGAGGTCTTCGGCTTCGCGCCTGAGCTTCAGCTGCTCCTGGTAAGTCTTGGAGGTCCACCAGGCGATGCTGCGCTGGTAGGACTCCTCACCCCAGCGCTCGATGACCTCCTCCTTGTGCTGTGCGTCGAAACCGTCCATCATCACCTCCATCGTCGGGGAGCGCCCGTCCCTGCGGGCCTGAAGCGTGTGTCGCACGGCGTGGATCTGCGCGCCGAGCCTGTGCTGTTCAGCTTGGAGCCGCTCGACGAGCCGCTCGAGCCTGTGGACCTCCGTTCCGGGCTGCGCCAGCGCCTCCCGGATCTCCAGGAGCGGCATCCCCAGGTCCCGGAGGACGAGGATCTGCTGGAGGCGCGCGACGGCGTCGGCGTCATAGTGCCGTCGGCCGTCGAGTCCGGTGCGGGTGGGCTCCAGGAGCCCGACGGCGTCGTAGTGCCGCAGCGTACGGCTGCTCACTCCGGCCCGTCGGCAGAGCTCCTGGATGTCCCATTCATGGGTTCTGCTGTCCATGGGTCCCACGCTAGAGGTTGACGTCGCGTCAACGTCAACAGTGAGGCGACGAAGCAAACATTACATCTGTAATGTTTCGTGCTACGATGGTCGACGTCGGGTCACCACGACCCGGAAGGACGGCCACGTTCTGATGCCGCCGATCTGCCCCAGGCGGCCCGTCTTCCAGAAGAAGATCCCGCTGCGCCCCGCCGTCCCGCGCAGCGATCGAAAGGTATGTGGGACGATGTCCTCGCCTCAGACCGCGAGCATCCAGACTCCGCACTATGCATCCCCCTCGACACCGCGTGCCGGCGCCCGCCAGTGGCTGGGCTTGGCCACCCTGGTGCTCCCCGTGGTGCTCATCGCCGTCGACATGACCGTGCTCGGCTTCGCCGTCCCGCATCTCAGCGAGGACCTGGCGCCCACCAGCGGCCAGCTGCTGTGGATCGTCGACATCTACGCGTTCATGCTGGCGGGACTGCTCATCACCATGGGATCCGTGGGTGACCGGATCGGCCGACGCCGGCTCCTGATGATCGGGACGGCTGGCTTCGGTGTGGCTTCTGCCATCGCCGCGTTCAGCGTCAGCGCCGAGATGCTGATCGCCGCCCGGGCGCTGCTGGGGCTGGCGGGAGCCACCCTGATGCCCTCGACGCTGTCCCTGATCCGGAACCTGTTCCCGAATCCCCGCCAGCGGACCCTGGCGATCGCCATCTGGGCCTCCGCGTTTTCCGCCGGGGCCGCCCTCGGCCCCATCATCGGCGGTGCCCTGCTGGAGCACTTCTTCTGGGGATCGGTGTTCCTGATCAACCTGCCGGTGGTCGTGGTGATCCTGATCGCCATGCCGTTCCTGGTCACCGAGTCCCGAGACCCCCATCCGGGCCGGCTCGACCTGTTCAGCGTGCTGCTCTCCCTGACAGGCATGATCACCGCCGTCTACGGCATCAAGAAGCTCGTCGAGGGCTACCTCGAGGTGCTGCCCGTGGCTGCGCTGCTCGTCGGCGTCGCCCTGCTGGCGCTCTTCGTCCGCCGTCAGCGAAGCCTGGAGCACCCGCTGCTGGACCTGCGTCTGTTCGCGATGCCGCGCTTCCGGGCCGGGGTGAGTGCGAACTTCATGCTGGTGTTCGCCATGGTCGGCTCGATGTTCTTCCTCCCCCAGCTGCTGCAGCTCGGCTACGGGATGTCCCCGCTCCATGCCTCGCTGATGTTGGTCCCCGGACTGGTCATCTCTGTGGCGGCCAGCTTCCTGGTGATCCCGATCGCCCGCGCCACCTCGCTGCGGGCGGTGATCGTCGGCGGAATCCTGATCGCCGCCGCCGGCTACGCGGTGCTGATCCTGGCACCGGTGGAGGCCGGCTGGGCGTTCGTGATGGCCGCATTCTTCCTGATCGGCCTGGGTGTGGGCATGGCGGAGACCATGACCAATGACGCCGTGCTCACCTCCGCGCCCGCGGACCGGGCCGGCGCCGCCTCAGCGGTCTCGGAGACCGCCTACGAACTGGGCGGCGCGCTCGGCGTCGCCGTGCTGGGCAGCATCCTGGCCGCCGGTTACCGCAGCGGCATCGACGCCGTCGAGGGTGTGCCCGCCTCCGCGATGGAGCAGGCCTCCCAGACGCTGGGAGCCGCCCACGCCGCCTCGGAACGGCTCAGCGGTTCCGCCGGGACTGCGCTGATGGACGCCGCCCGGGAGGCCTTCGTCTCGGGCGTGCACCTGACCAGCGCGATCGCGGTGGCCATCGTCGTCTTCGCCGCCGTCACGGTGTTCGTGATGCTGCGCGGCGATGCCGCACGCAGCCGCTGACCGGGCTGCACCGGGACATCATGTCTGCCGCACCAGATCTGGTGAGGCAGACATGATGTCCAGGTGCACATCGACGGCACAGGTGAGAGCGCGTCGTGAGGGGCCGCGCATGCTCCTGCATCGCTGGGCGCAGGCTCAGTCCTTGAGCTCTGCGTAGACGATGAAGTTGTCCTCCAGGACTCCTGTGTCCCGGTTGAGCCCGTCACACGTGATGAGGCGCAGTTCAGGTCCGACGGTGTTTCCGTAGACGTCGAGCGTGGGGAACTCCTCCTGGGGGAAACGGTCGGTCCGATACACGACGAACTCCGCGAGAGTCCCATCGTCCCGGGTCACCGCGATGGTGTCGCCGACCTCCATGGTCGGAAGCTCAGCGAATATCCCGGGGCCTCCTTCCGACGCGTTGCGATGACCGAGGATCACGGCGGGGCCGATCTCACCTGGCGTGGGTCCGTGCCGGTACCAGCCGGCCGGAGAGCCACCACCGTACGGAGGGACCTCGATGGCGCCGTCGTCCTGCAGCCCCAGGTGCACAAGCTCAGAGACGACGCCGATAGCAGGCACCTCTACCGAGGTCGGCTCAGCCGGTGCCATCTCCTCAGCGACACTCACCGGCGGTCCGCTCTCAGTACGCACTGGGTCCAGCCCCGAGTCAGGTCGGTCGGAGGACGGTGCCTCGTCAGCAGGAGCCTCAGACGACGGGCGCTCAGCGCTGACCGGCGAGGCGTAGTCCGGCTCCGGAGCGCCCGCACAGCCACAGAGGAACAGGACAGCCCCCGTCGCGACGGCGAATGCGCCAGCACGACGGGGGCGGCATGCCGTCCACATGATCTCGTCAGCCCTGCTGGTCAGGCGCGGGCAGTGTGGCGTCGCACGGCCCACGCGCCACCGAGCGCTGCCAATGCGAGCGCTCCGCCGCCGAGTGCGAGGTTCATGCCGTTGTCCGCCTGCACCGGAGCACCTGTGTCGGCACCACCGTCAGGCATCTCCTCCATCTGCGAAGCGCTCAGCGTCCCGCAGGCGGCCGGAAGCGTCGCCGCCAGCGGAAGCTCGGGGTCAAGCTCGCTCTGCTTCTGGGCCGCCTCCTCCGGCATCAGGTCCGGGTCCACCCCATGGACCACGACGACGGCGGTGCCCTCCTCGACGGCGGTGAGAGTGTCGTCAGAGAGTTCGAAGGTCCGCTCATAGGAGTACTCCGAGCCTCCGGGGAACCGGTCGATCGCCAGCCCCGAATCCGGGCTGGTGTCTCCCTCCGTGGTCAGGGATGTCCCGATGTCTCCATAGAAGTGATGCCCTTCGGGAGTGCTCACCACCCCATCGCCGTCGGTGTCAGCATCCGGGCCGGGGCAGAGGCCCTGGGCTCCGATGTGGATGTGCTGGGCATGCGGGAAGGGCCCGTCCATGAACTCCTCGGCTGCTCCGGTGACGTTCATCGTGACCGTCGCCTCCTGGCCATGGATGTCGATCATCACCTCGCCGGTGGTGCCGCTGGAGTTCAGCTCCTCCAATGATGTCTGGACGGACCACGAGTCGTCGTGACTGTCTGCCATGGCCGGTGACGCAGTCAGCGCCAGTCCGCCGAGGGCCAGTGCAGGAACAGCGAAGAAGGTGGAAGTGCGCATGGTCGTCTCCTCATTCAGGCGTCGAACGCTCGGCAAGCCTCGAGGCTCGGCTCATCACGTCAGGATTTTGGCTTGCACGTGACGTTCGTCGCACTTCACGATTCGGATTGGAACTCTCTCGGAAAATCTCGCGGGTCCAGCCCGCCGACAGGTCCCGCCACCACGACACCGGCCCCTCAGTATCGCCAGAAGCGACGCCGAGGGGCCGGTGCTGTTCAGGTCCTGCTCACCGCCGACACGCGAGGCGCGTCACGGGCGGGAGAGAGCTGGGGATCAGAGCGGGCGGATGTTCTCAGCCTGCAGGCCCTTGGGGCCGCGAGCCGTCTCGAACTCCACCTTCTGGTTCTCCTCGAGGGTGCGGAACCCGGAGCTCTGGATCGCGCTGAAGTGCGCGAAGACGTCGTCCGAGCCGTCGTCGGGTGCGATGAACCCGTAGCCCTTCTCAGCGTTGAACCATTTCACGGTGCCAGTGGCCATTGTGTTTCCCTTTACTTTCCTACGATGCACCGATGTCACGATGCTTTTCCCGCCCCCGCCCAGGCCGGGCAGGCGCGGAGTTCAATGAAGGCCACGGACTGTCTCAAGTCTTGCTGCACATCATCAGCGGGCGCCGGAAAGTCCGAATCCGGAGCCTCGTGGCACCCGCATGGTCCTCAGCCTACGCCATCACCACGTCTGAGTCGACGGCGGCGGCCATTTTCTCCTGATCCGCCTTCTCCTCGTGGGGCTCGAAACGCACCATCATCGCCTTGAATCCGGGCGTGTTGGACTCTCGGGCGACCAGCTCGCGGTGCACCAGCTCGTTGGCCTCCGGATAGTAGGCCGCCGCGCAGCCGCGCGCCGTGGGATAGGAGACCAGCCGGTAGCGTGCACTCCGCAGCTCCCGGCCGCGGAACACCGAGACCACGTCCACCAGCGCGCGGTCGGCGAAGCCCAGCGTGGCGAGGTCGTCGGGATGGATCAGGATCACCCGGCGCCCTTCGGAAATGCCGCGGTAACGGTCGTCGAGGCCGTAGATGGTGGTGTTGTACTGGTCGTGGGAGCGCATCGTCTGCAGCACCAGGTGCCCCTCGGGCGCCTGGAGGTACTCCAGATCCGAGACGGTGAACGCCGCCCGGCCGTCCGGCGTCGCGAAGGTCCTGCTGTCGCGGGGGGCGTTGGGGAGCACGAAGCCGTACTTGTCCCGGATGCGCCGGTTGAAGTCCTCTGTGCCGGTCACCACGCGTGAGGCGTGGTCGCGGATGACGTCGTAGTCCTCGGCCATGGCCTTCCAGTCGACGACGTGGTCGTCGCCGAGCATCGCCCGCGCCATCCGAGAGATGATGACCGGCTCTGCGAGCAGCTGGTCGGAGACGGGCTCCAGACGTCCCTGGGTGGAGCTGATGATCGACATCGAGTTCTCCACGGAGAGGAACTGGGCGCCACCCGGGTGCTTGTCGTCGCGGTCGGAGCGGCCCAGAGTCGGCAGGATCAGCGCCGTCTCGCCGTGCACCACGTGGGAGCGGTTCGGCTTGGTCGAGATCTGCACCGTCAGGCCCGTCCGGCGCATGCCGGCCTCCATCATCCGGGTGTCGGAGTTCGCGCGGGCCAGATTGCCGCCCAGCGAGACGAAGACGTCGATGTCGCCGTCGGCCATCGCCTGCATCGCATCGGTGGAGTCGTACCCGTGCTTCCGCGGCGAGGAGATGCCGAACTCGTCGTCGAGCCTCTGCAGGAAGTCCTCGGGCATCTTCTCCCAGATGCCGAAGGTCCGGTCCCCCTGCACATTGGAGTGCCCGCGGACCGGGCAGGCGCCGGCCCCCGGCTTGCCGAAGTTCCCCTGGAGGAGCAGCACGTTGATGATCTCGCGGATGGTGTCCACCGAATGCGGCTGCTGGGTCAGTCCCAGGGCCCAGCAGACCACCGTGGCCTTCGAGGCGATGAGCATCTCGGCGACCTTCTCGATCTCCGCACGGAGCAGACCGGTGGCCGTCTCGATCTCGTCCCAGTCCAGGGTGCCGCGGGCGGCCCGGTACTCCGCGAAGCCGCGGGTGCGGGAGTCCAGGAACTCCTGGTCCAGCACGGTGCCGGGGTTCTCCTCCTCGGCGGCGAGCAGCAGGTGGCCCAGCGCCTGGAACAGCGCCTGGTCACCGCCGACCTTGATCTGCAGGTACTCGTCGGAGACCCGGTCTCCGTGGCCCACCAGGCCCCGCGGCGTCTGCGGGTCCTTGAAGTTCAACAGGCCGGCCTCGGGCAGCGGATTGACCGCCACGACCTTCGCGCCGTTCTTGCGCGCCTCGGTCAGCGCGCCGAGCATGCGGGGGTGGTTGGACCCCGGGTTCTGCCCGACCACCAGGACCAGCTCGGAATGTTCGACGTCCTCGAGAGTGACGGTGCCCTTGCCGACGCCGATGGTCGGGGTCAGCGCCGTGCCGGAGGACTCGTGACACATGTTGGAGCAGTCCGGCAGGTTGTTGGTGCCCAGGGATCGGGCCATGAGCTGGTACATGAAGGCGGTCTCGTTGGCCGTGCGCCCGGAGGTGTAGAACGCGCACCGGTCCGGCGTGGTCGCCCGCACGTGCTCACCGATGGTCTCGAAGGCCTCGTCCCAGCTGATCGGGGTGTAGTGGGTGTCCCCCGGTCGGATGATCATCGGGTGGGTGATGCGGCCGGCCTGGCCGAGCCAGTAGTCCGAGCGCTGCTCCAGCTCCGCGATCGGGTGGTCCTCCCACCACTGCGGGGTGACCACGCGCTGGGTGTTCTCCTCCGCCAGCGCCTTCGCTCCGTTCTCACAGAACTCGAGCTTCTTCCGGTGCCCGGTGGTCGATTCCGGCCAGGCACAGCCCGGGCAGTCGACGCCGCCGGGCTGGTTGACGCGGAGATAGGAGCGCAGGGTCCGGCTCACGCCGCCCTGCCCGAAGCCGCGTTCGAAGGAGACGCCGACCGCCTTCAGTCCGGCCGCGGTCTTCTTCGGTGTGCCGACGGTGAGGTCATCCTCGTCGATGTCCTCGATCTCCACGGTGCGACCGTGGACCTTGGCCTCGGCGTCCTCGCCGGTGCGCTGCTCGGAGCCGCTGCGGCGTCCGTTGATGAGTCCCATGGCTCCATTCTGACAGACCTGAGCCGGCCTGTGACACCCCTCACAGGGGTGTCTTCGGCGGCAGGATCGCCTGGTCAGGCCGGCGTGGCGACGAGGTCGCTGAGACGTTCGGGATGGGTGTAGATGTTGATGGTCTCCCCCCGGGAGAACCCGGCCAGCGTGATGCCGGCACGCTCGGCCAGGTCCACCGCCATCGACGACGGCGCCCCGACGGCGGAGAGCAGCTCCACGCCCGCCAGCGCGGCCTTCTGGACGAGCTCGAAGGACGCCCGGCCCGAGACCTGCAGGGCGGTGCCCGTCAGCGGCAGACGCCCCTCGGTCAGCGCCCATCCGACCACTTTGTCCACCGCGTTGTGGCGCCCGACGTCCTCCCGGAGGCACAGCAGCTCGCCCTCGCCGTCGAAGAGCCCGGCGGCGTGGACGCCTCCGGTGCGGTCGAAGATCCTCTGCTGCTGCCGCAGGGAGTCAGGAAGAGAGAGCAGCGCGTCCACGGTGAGGCTCAGCTGGGGGCCCTCCGCAGCGGCGGCGGGCAGCGCCTTCTCGACGGCGTCGATGCTGGTGGTCCCACAGATCCCGCAGGCCGAGGTGGTCAGCACCTGCCGGTGCTGACCGATGGACAGCCGGGCGATGCGAGGGTCGAGGGTGACGTCGACGACGTTGTAGGTCTGCAGCCCGTCGGGGTCGGTGCCGGCGCAGTAGCGCATGCCCCGCACCTCCTCCGGAGCGGCCACCAGACCTTCGGAGACGAGGAATCCGGCGGCCAGCTCGAAGTCGTGCCCGGGGGTCCGCATGGTCACCGTGAACGACTCCCCGCCAAGGCGCAGCTCCAGCGGCTCCTCGACGGCCACGACGTCGCCGCGGCTGCGGACCGCGCCGTCGCGACCCACCCGCATGATGCGGTGTCTCTGGGTCAGCCGTCCCATGGTGAGCTCCTTCGTCCGCGCGGGCCGCCTGTCGACCGTGTGCCTCCAGCGTGCCACGCCAGGGGCAGCACCTCCACCGTCTCCCCTGCGGCGACCCCCTCAGGAGGGACGAGCGCGAAGGCGGCGGCGACGGCGAATCCGCGCATCATGTGCGGGCTGTCGTGCCCCACAGGCGCGACGCCGGCGCTGCGCCTCTCCACCGGAAGCAGCCGCTGACCGCGGCGAGCGCCGGGCAGCGGCTCGACGGCGATGGTCTTCGTCATCCCCACCGCGTCCCGGGGGTCGGCGCCGGCGAGCACGTCGAGGATGACCTGCCCGATGCCGGCCAGGGCCGCGTGTCCGGCCAGTGGGTTGCCCGGCAGACCCAGAACCAGACTGCCCCCGACGCGGGCGAGGACCGTGGGGTGACCGGGGCGCATGTCCACTCCGTCCACCAGCAGCTCGGCCCCGAGGCTCCGCAGGGCAGGCAGCAGCGCATCGGCCTCGGATCGTGCGGTGCCACCGGTGGTCAGCAGCAGGTCGGCTCGGGACGCGAGCCCTTCCTGCAGGGAGGAGATCAGCGCCTCGACGGCGTCCCCCACCCGTTCCACGCCCTCCGTCGCGCCGCCCATGGCCTCCACGGCGGCAGGCACGGAGATCTCGAAGGCGTCGCGCACCTGGCCGGGCCCGGGCAGCCCGGAGGTGATGACCTCCTCCCCCGTGCAGATCAGACGCACCCGGGGCCTCGGGTGGATGCGGAGGGTGTCATGCCCCGCAACGGCGGCCATCGCGGCCACGGCGGGGGTCACGGTCGCACCGGCCCGCAGGAGGAGGTCTCCGGCAGCGGCCTCGGAGCCCGCGGGGCGCAGATGACGGCCCGGCTCCAGGTCGACGGTGTCCGAGCGGGCGTGCAGCAGCTCCCGGCCCGGCGCACCGGCGTCGGGGCGGAGGCTCCCGTGCTCGCTGCGCAGCACGGAGGTGGTGCCCCGAGGTATCGGCGACCCGGTCACCACCGCCACCGCTTCTCCCTCCCGCAGCGCGGGCCGCTGATCGGCAGGGCTGAGCGCGGTGCGGCCCGTGCGCGGCTCCGGAGCCTCCGGGATGAGGAGCCACGGACCGGCGCCGCGGACGGCCCAGCCGTCCATGGCGGAGGTGGTGGCGTGCGGGATGGGCTGTGGTGCGTGGACGTCCTCGGCGAGCATCGCCCCGAGACATTCATGCATGGGCGCCTGGGCTGCGGGGCCGCGGAGCAGCGCGGCGGCGTCCGCGGCGCAGCGACGCGCCTCGGCCAACGTGGTGAGGCTCATCAGTCTCCGGCGCCGCCTCGTCCCTCCAGCAGCCGCTCCGCCACGCGGGTGGCGGCGCGCGAGGCCCGTTCGAAGTCGGCCTGCCCGGAGGCCTCCGCGAGGCCGGTGACGTAGCCGATGAGGAAGGTGGTCACCGGGGCGGCGGGGCGCACGACGGTGTGGGCGGCGACCCCCGCGAGGCGCAGGACCGCGTCGACGTCGATCGGGACGCCTTCGATCTCCAGCTCGCGGGACAGCTCCTGCACCCACTGGTCGATCGACTCCCGGGTGATCTCCTGCTCGGATCGCTCTGCCATGGCCCCAGCTTCTCACAGCCCCGTGTCGCGCGGATCCTGCTCCGGGGGAACCTCGACCCCGTGACGCAGGGCGTCGGCCGCGGTGTCGACGTCGACCCCCAACCCGTCAGGCAGCCTCGGGCCCGGCGCCCCCTCCTCCCCGGGAGCCGAGGCGCCGCCGTCGGGCGTCAGGTTCCCGGAGGAGATCCCGTCGAGCAGCCAGCGCACCGGGCGCCCCACCTCCTCCCCGGGCACCAGGGAGAGCACACGACGCCGCAGGGCGCCCGCCTCCACCGCGGCGGTGAGCATCTGCGCCCTCCCCTCGGCATCGCGGGGGATGAGCGCCCCGTCATCCGGAAGCCGGGCGAGCAGCCAGTCCAGCACGGCATCGGGATCGAGCGTGTCGACGGCGAGCAGCAGCAGATGCCGAGGCCACGGGTCAGCCTCGAGCGCGCGGACCCCGGCGCACACCGCTGCGGCGGGACCGGAGTACGGCGGGTCCTCTCGGGTGAGCCGCACCCCGGGAGGCAGGTGAGGGCGCAGCCTCGGCGTGCCGACGACCACTGCGGGGATGTCCCGCCGCCCCAGCGCCTCCGCCCAGCCGGTGATCAGCGGGACGCCGTCGCGGGTCAGCAGGCCTTTCTCGACGCCGCCGAGGCGGCTTCCGCGTCCGCCCGCCAGCAGCACCGCCGCCACGGACGGGCCGGGCACCTCGTCCCCCGGCGCAGAGGAGTCCGGAGGCTCCGGCTCAGGCACTGGCTCTGACACGGACTCAGGCCGCATGGTCGAGGAAGGGGACCCACAGCTCATGAGGCGCATCCAGCTCGTGAGGCATCCAGGCGTGGTGCGGCGGCGGCTGAGGGGTCGTGTCGAGCGTCCAGCCGAGCTCATCCAGCGTCTTGTCCCCCTTGCGGACGTTGCAGGGCCCGCAGCAGGCCACGAGGTTCTCCCAGGTGGAGTCGCCGCCGCGGGATCGTGGGATCACATGGTCGACCGTCGCCGCAGGACGTGAGCAGTAGGCGCAGCGGCGTTGGTCCCGGCGCAGCACGCCACGGCGCGAGGGCGAGCTGGGACGACGTCGGACCACCCGGACGTAGCGGTGCAGCAGGATCACGGCCGGCCGGGGCATCAGGGTGGAAGGCGACGAGATCGGTGTGCCGTCCTCCGCCAGGATGCTGGCTTTGCCGTGCATCACCAGCACGGCGGCACGTCGGGAGGACACGACGCTCAGCGGCTCGTAGCCGGCGTTGAGCACCAGTGTGCGCATCGCGAACCCTCCGTACCTCTCATGGCAGTACGGTTCGGCGCCGCGCGGCGCCGTTCCGCGCCTGTACAGCCCTCAATATAGACGCTGAAGCGCCGAGATGGCACCACATTACACAGATCACACCCGGTCAGCGCGCCAGGGGCCTGCAGAGCCTGCCGTTCGACCTCGGAGGCCTCAGGAGACAGAACGAGCCGCGGCCGCGCTCCGAGAGGACTCGGGGCGCGGCCGCGGCTCGTGTGCGGATCGTCCGGGGATCAGCGCAGGGTCAGGTACCCCACGTGCGAGTTGCCCGGGCGGGTCTCGTAGCTGTAGAGCAGCGTGCCGGAGTTCGGGTTCTGGGCACCGATGAACTGGCCGTTGCCGACGTAGATGGCGATGTGGCCGCCGCCGTTCTGCACGACGATGTCACCCGGCTGCGGGTTGTCGGTCCAGCGGAACTGGCCGGAGCTGCGCACAGCCGCCGTGCTGGACGGAATGCTGTAGCCGGCCTGGGCGTAGGCCCATGCGGTGAAGCCCGAGCAGTCCCAGCCGCCCGGTCCCTTGCCACCCCACACGTAGGGGGTGCCGATGCCGGAGTAGGCGGCGGAGACGACGGCGCTGAGCGAACCGGAGGACTCCTCCTGCGGCGCCTCCTCCTGAGCGGACGCCAGCTCGACCTCGGCGCTCGCCTCCTGAGAGGACTCCTGCGACTCGGTCTGAGCCTGCTCCTGGCTCTCCTCCTGCTGGGGAGCCTCCTGCTGCTGGGTCTCCTGCTGGGGAGCCTCCTGCTGCGGGGCCTGCTCCTGAGTCTCCTGCTGCGCGGGCTCCTCAGCCTGCTGCGGGCTCAGCTCGGCGACGCGGGCCGCGAGGGCGCCGTGGTCCAGCACGCCGTTCTCGTCGACGAAGGTGCCGTCGGCGAAGAGCTGCTCGAAGAGACCTTCGGCGGAGACGCCCTCCAGCTCAGCGAGCTGCTCGACCAGGCCGCGGGTGCCCGGCAGGTAGTCGTGGAGCGTGTGGCTCAGCGCGACGGACTGGGTCTCGGTCTCGACCTCAGGCTCGGGCGTCGGCTCCGGAGCGCTCTCCGAGCCCACCGACGGGCGGTCGAACGTCAGGTCGACGCTCGGCGACGCGGTGACCGTGACGGCCGTGTTGTTGCTGGCGCGCTCCACGGTCAGGTCCGACTGGGACACCTGCAGCGTGGTGACCTCACGGCCGTCGTTCACCGAGGCGGAGCCCACACCTGCGTTGGCGGCGGCACCCGTGGAGACCACGAGGCCGGTGGCTGCGACGGCAACTGCTGCGCCACGGCCGAAGGTGCCGGCGTTGTGGACCACAGCACGCGCCAGAGACGCCTGATGGCGCCGGTCACGGCGCGAGACGATCGTCATGTTGTCAGTCACTTTGATGAAAACCTCTCCCTGTGTCGGCGGGGCCTGCCTGCGTGGAGCACGAAGCCCGGGAAGCTTCCAACTCCAGGTCCATGCATGACCGCGTACCCCGCCCTCTGCCATGCGGTAGTTGTCGAACGGCTCCGGTCGGCGGCAGAGAAGCAAGACCGACCTGAGGCGCACCGGGCATTCGGACAGTCGCCCGGGCACACCCCGACGCTATAACAGTTCGGCGCGAATGTCACGCTCAGGTCACGACGACCCCCGCGAAGATCACGACTCGACCACACGTCCACCCCCTCCTCCGCCCCCACGGCCGGAGGATCACTGCAGGTCAGATGGATGCCGAAGGGCTCCTGGGCCGGCGGCGACGAATGGTCACAGTCCGTGACATATTCGCCCCATGGCGCGTGACACTCTCGTGATGAGAGTCGTCGTCCGGGGGCTCAGAAGGCTTCAGCGGGCGACCACGAAGATGTGCTGAGCGACCTCGAGGGGTATCTCCACCTCGAGGGCGTCCACGTCGTCGTGAGACACCGTCAGCGTCACATAGGCCTGGTCCACCTCCCCCACATCGACCGCAGCTCCGGGTCGCAGCCCGGCCTCGAGCAGCTGCTCGAGGACCTCAGGCTCCACCTGGATGGACTCTGCCAGGCGTTGGACCCTCCAGGACGAGGGGGCCTCCCCGTCCGCCACACGGTCCTCCGCGGCACGCCTCAACGTCACCAGGCCCTGGGCGGACGCGGCCCGGCCCGCGACCCCCAGCTTCTCCAGCCCGGGGATCGGGTTCCCGTACGGGGACTCGACGGGGTCGTCGAGGATCTCCACCAGGCGCCGCTCCACACGCTCACTCATCACGTGCTCCCAGCGGCAGGCCTCCTCATGGATGTAGGGCCAGTCCAGGCCGATGACGTCGGAGAGGAGACGCTCGGCCAGACGGTGCTTGCGCATGACCTGCACGGCCAGCTCCCGGCCGGCCTCTGTCAGCTCCAGATGACGGTCCTCCGCGAGCACCAGGAGCCCGTCCCGCTCCAGCCGGGCCACCGTCTGCGAGACCGTGGGCCCTGAGTGCTCGAGCCGCTCGGCGATGCGCGCCCGCAGCGGAACGATGCCCTCCTCCTCCAGGTCCAGGATGGTGCGAAGGTACATCTCAGTGGTGTCGATGAGATCCGTCAACGATGACTCTCTTTCCTCTGCCCGGCCGCAGGGGAGGCCTCCGCACTTGGTAACGTGATGCTCGGCGTCCCCACACCACCCCAGCATAGTGGCTGCCCCTGTCACAGGTGTCGACGACATGGTCCTGTCCGCCCCTGTCGCAGTCGCCGCGTCGCAGCCGCCATGCGTCCGAGAAGTCGAGGAGATCCTCCATGTCCGCTGACCGCGTGACCATCCCCGCCGAGCTGCTCCCCGCCGACGGCCGCTTCGGCGCCGGACCCTCGAAGGTCCGGCCCGACCAGATCGCGGCGCTCACCGCGGCTGGCCGCGACCTGCTGGGCACCTCCCACCGCCAGGCCCCGGTGAAGAACCTGGTGGGCCGGCTCCGGGAGGGCGTCTCCCAGCTCTTCCAGGTGCCTCAGGGGTACGAAGTGATCCTCGGCGTCGGCGGATCCACGGCCTTCTGGGACGTGGCGAGCTTCGGCCTCGTGGAGACCCGCGCCCAGCACCTGTCCTTCGGCGAGTTCGGCGCCAAGTTCGCCAAGGCCACCGACAAGGCCCCGCACCTGGGGGCCTCCTCGATCCTCACCGCGGAGCCGGGCACCCGCCCGGAGCCCTCCGCCGAGGCCGGCGTCGACGTCTACGCCTGGCCGCACAACGAGACCTCCACCGGCGTGGCCGCCCCGGTGCGTCGTGTCGCCGGCGCCGACGAGGGCGCGCTGGTCCTCGTCGACGGCACGTCGGCGGCCGGAGGGCTGGCCGTGGACGTCGCCCAGACGGACGCCTACTATTTCGGCCCACAGAAGAACTTCGCCTCCGACGGAGGGCTCTGGCTGGCGATCATGTCCCCCGCAGCCCTGGAGCGGGCCGAGCGTATCGCCGCCGACCGCTGGATCCCGGACTTCCTGAGCCTGACCACCGCGATCGACAACTCGCGCAAGGACCAGACCTACAACACCCCCGCCCTGGCCACCCTGGTGACGCTGGCCGAGCAGATCGACTGGCTCAACGGCGCCGGCGGCCTGGAATTCGCCGCGACCCGCACCGCCGACTCGGCCCAGCGGGTCTACTCCTGGGCGGAAGCCCACAGCCTGGCGACCCCGTTCGTCCAGCGGCCTGAGGACCGCTCGAACGTCATCGTCACCGTGGACTTCGACGACTCGGTGGACGCCGCCGAGGTCGCGGCGACGCTGCGCGCCAACGGCGTGGTCGACGTCGAGCCCTACCGCAAGCTGGGGCGGAACCAGCTGCGCATCGCCACCTTCGTGGCCATCGAGCCCGACGACGTCTCTCAGCTGCTGCGCTCGATCGACCACGTGCTGGAGCATCTCACCGGCTGAGTCCACCGGATGGGCTCGCCCGCCCGATCCGGCTTTCCCCTGCAGGCCCCCGGGTCGCCGGGATCACTGGACGATCGGTCTGCCCACGCGTGAGGGGCCCGGACACCGTGTCGACACGGCGTCCGGGCCCCTCACGCGTCCGGGCCTGCGGGCATCAGCCTCCGGCGGATTCGGCGGCCGCCGCCTCCGCGGCGGCGAGCTCCTTCTTCTCCTGCTCGTCCATACGCTCCGCCCACGGGACCCACGCCGGCGCGAGCAGCGCATCATCACCGGGGAGCAGCCCCAGCTCGCAGACGGTGACCTTCTTCGCCCGCGGGGCGCGGGCCACGGTCACGTACCACTGCCAGCCGTGGTAGCCGGGGCGGTCGGCGGCGAAGCGATGGGTGTGCAGCCGGTCCTCCTCCGCGGTGACGGAGAGATGCTCACCGACCTGCTCATCCGGGGCGATCTCGCGCAGGGCCTCGCGGGCGAGGTCGACGGCCTCGCTGAGCACGGCATCCTTCTTCGGCATGATGACCTCCGGAATGGGGTAGACGGGCGGATCAGGCGTCGAAGTCGTCGGCCACGCGCCGGAGCAGCGCGGCGATCTTCTTCGACTGGGCGGACTGCGGGTAGCGCCCCTTGCGGAGGCCTCCGGTGGTGGAGTCCAGGAGGTTGACCAGATCCTGGACCACCGAGGCCATCTCCTCAGCAGGCTTGCGGGTGGCGCGCACCACCGAAGGACCTTCGTCCAGGATGCGCACCGACAGCGCCTGCTTGCCGCGGCGACCGTCGGCGATGCCGTACTCCATGCGGGTGCCGGTCTTCACGTTCGAGACGCCGGCGGGCAGCGCCGAGGAGTGCAGGAACACCTCCTGCCCGTCGTCGGAGGTCAGAAATCCGAAGCCCTTCTCGGCGTCGAACCACTTCACTTTCCCGGTTGGCACGTTCCTCTACCTCGTCCTCGAATAGGTCTGGGTCACTGGGGTCGAGGCGCGGAAGCCCGTCAGCGTCCGGGCGTCCTGCCCGGTGCCGCCGAGCCGCTTCGGCACCGTCCGGCGCCCGCGACACCGGCTCACGCGTCATCTCGACTGCCTTCCAGAGTACCTGGGGCGCGCGGTCGGGATAGAATCGGCACCATGTCCACCACCTCCGCCCCTGCGGCCTCGCGGGCCGTCCTGCTCCTGGGCGTGATCATCACCGCCGCGTCCGCCGTGGCGCTGGCGCTGATCCTGGGACTGTACTTCGCCGACGTCGAGCCGCACCCCGGCCTGTACTTCACGGCCCTCTGGGGATTCCCCCTGGGCTTCACCCTGATGGTCGTCCACCTGCTCGAGTCGATGCGTCGGCGTCGACGCCGCGCCGCGACGTCCTGAGGATGCAGCCGACGCTCCTCGGACTCGCCGCCCTGGCCCGGCGCCTCTCCTCGCGCGACGACGACGCCGTCGCCGCCCTGCTGCGGTCCCGCCCCGACCTGGTGCATCCCTCCCCCGGAGACTTCACCGGGCTGGCGGTGCGCGCCCAGTCGGACATGAGCCTGCGGCACTGCCTGCAGCGACTCGACGCCGGCGCCCTCGCCGTCCTCGCCGCCGCCACCGCCGGCCGGCCGCTGACGGGCCTGACCGAGGACGCCCTGGACCCGGTGCTGAGCCGCCTGGCACGGCTCGGCCTGATCTTCGCCCCCGACGACCGCCCCGCGGCGTCCTCCGCGCCCACGGCCGCCGACGCCGCCGCGGGACGACTGGCGGTCCCGGGAAGCCTGCCGGCGGTCTTGGCCGGGCTGAACCTCGAGCTCGCCTCCGCTGACACCGACGCCGCCCTGACTCCACCCGGCGCCTCCCCGGCGCGCGGCCCGGCCTCCCTGGTGCGCAACGCCGCGCTGGCGGCCGTGGCGGAGCTGCTCGCCGACGTCGGTGACCTGCTCACGGTGCTCGAAGAGACCCCGGCGGCCGTGCTGCGCACCGGCGGGGTCGGCATGCGGGAGCTGCGGCGCCTGACCGGCGAGCGCAGCGGGGCCTCCCGGCCCTCCGACGCGGACGTCGGAGAGACCGGCTGGCTCCTGGAGCTCGCCGCGGCGGCGGGCCTGGTGGCGCTCGACGTGGACTCCGACCGGTGGCGGACCACCCCTGCGGCACGACGCTGGCGGCGGGCCCCACGGCATCGTCAGCATCAGCTGCTGGTCTCGGGGTGGCTGCTGGCCCCGCGGTCGCCCCTGCTGCTGCGCGGCCCGCATCCCACGGCCCGGCTGGCGCCCGCCCTCACGCCGGATCGTCAGCGCGGCGACGCCCCCGCGCTGCGCGCCCGCCTGCTGGGCACCGCCGCCGCGCTGGGGGCGGAGCTGGCCGAGCACCTGGGCCGCTCCGCCGCGCCGGCCCTGTACCACCTGCAGCTTCCCGACGACCAGGAGCCGGGCCCTGAGGCGCTGACCGGGACGCTGCCGGATCGCATGACGTGGGACCGCCCCGTCCTGCTGGCCCGGGTGGGTCAGGTGCTGCCACCGATGGTCCGTGAGGCCGAGCGCCTGGGACTGCTGGCCATGGGGACCCTCACCGAGGTGGGGCGGCTGCTCGCGCCCGAGACGCCCGCCGTGCCCGGCCGCGGGGAAGACCACCGCCCGGACGCCGGCTCAGCCTCCACCGGACTGGCCGAACGGCTGGCGCGCACTGCCGACCATCTTGCCGAGGCGCTGCCGCCGCAGGTCGACCAGATCCACGTACAGTCCGACCTCACCGCCGTCGCGGTGGGCGCCCTGGCTCCGGAGGTCTCCGCCGGGCTGGAGGCGATCGCACAGAAGGAGACCCGCGGCGGTGTGCCGACCTTCCGCTTCACGGCCGCCTCGCTGCGCCGCGGCATCTCGGCCGGCTGGACCGCCGAGAGGATCCGCGAGTTCCTCGCCGCGCACAGTCTGGCCGAGATCCCGTCGTCGTTGGCCACGCTGATCGACGACGCCGCCCGCACCTGGCAGGGGGTGACGATCGGCGCGGCCTCCAGCTGGCTGATCGAGCGGGATCCTGCGCGCCGTGCCACGCTGCTGCAGCACCCGATCCTGCGGAGCCTGGGCCTGCGGGAGCTCACCACCGAGGTCCTGGTCTGCGACGTCGACTCCGAGCGTCTGGCCCGCGCCCTGGCGGAGGCCGGGGTGGAGTCGCGCAGGGCCGAGGAGCCGGGCCGCGACGCCGCCCATGCGACGACACCGACCGGTTCCCGTCGGGAGGCGGAGCTGGCCGAGACCGCCGAGGCCTGGACCCTGCCGCAGTCGCCCTGGCAGCAGTCGCCGGTGCGGACGCTCTCCGCGCAGCAGGCCGATCCGCAGCTGGTCTCCCGCACCCTCGCCGGCCTGCGGGCCGGGGCCGGAGCCCGCGCCGGGGCCTCGATCGCCGGCGACGCAGACCCCGACCAGGACGCCGTCGCCGCCGAGGCCACGAGCCCCGTGGGCGGCACGGACGTGATGGGGCTGCTGCGCACCGCGGTGAGGTCACGGCAGCCGGTGTGGCTGCGCCGGGTCGACGCCGAGGGTCGCGAGCACACGCTCTCCGGACTGCCGACGGCGCTCAACGCCGGACGGGTGCGGATCCGCCAGCTCGCCGGGGAGGGCGAATCGGTGCTGCTGGTCCACCGGATCACCGCGGTCCGGCTGCTGGATGAGACCGGGGACGAGACGCCCGAGAAGCCTGGGGAGGGAGCCGCGCCATGACCGGACCGCTGATCGTGCAGTCGGACAAGACGGTCCTGCTGGAGGTGGACCACGAGCAGGCCGACGCCGCACGCCGAGGCGTGGCCGCGTTCGCCGACCTGGAGCGCGCCCCCGAGCACGTCCACACGTACCGGATCACCCCTCTGGGCCTGTGGAACGCCCGCGCGGCCGGGATCGACGCGGAGACCGTGGTGGACACCCTCCTGGAGTTCTCCCGCTTCCCGGTCCCCCACTCGCTGCTGGTGGACATCGCCGAGACCATGGACCGCTACGGCCGGATCCGCCTGGAGAAGGACCCGCAGCATGGTCTGGTGCTGCGCGGTGAGGAGCCGGCGATCGTCGAGGAGGTCTGCGGCGCGCGGACGGTCGCCCCGCTGCTCGGGCCGCAGATCGACGACGCCACGGTGGCCGTGCACGGGCAGGCCCGCGGGGAGCTCAAGCAGGAGCTGGTGCGACTGGGCTGGCCGGCCGAGGACCTGGCCGGGTTCGTCGACGGCACCGCCCACCCCATCGCGCTGCGGCAGGAGGACTGGGCGCTGCGTCCCTATCAGAAGGAGGCGGTGGACAGCTTCTGGGCGGCGGGCTCCGGCGTCGTCGTGCTGCCCTGCGGGGCGGGCAAGACTCTGGTGGGCGCCGGGGTGATGGCCACTTCTGCGACTATCACGCTGATCCTGGTCAACTCCACGCTCTCGGCCCGGCAGTGGAAGGACGAGCTGCTGCGCCGTACCTCGCTGCAGGAGGACGAGATCGGCGAGTACTCCGGGGACCGCAAAGAGGTCCGCCCGGTCACGATCGCCACCTACCAGGTGCTGGCGGTGCGCCGCGGCGAGCTCTATCCGCATCTGGAGCTGCTGGATCAGCACGACTGGGGGTTGATCATCTATGACGAGGTCCATCTGCTGCCCGCCCCGATCTTCCGCCGGACGGCGGACCTGCAGGCCCGCCGTCGGCTGGGGCTGACCGCCACTCTGATCCGGGAGGACGGCCGGGAGCGGGAGGTGTTCTCGCTGATCGGGCCGAAACGCTACGACACCCCGTGGAAGCAGATGGAGGCCCAAGGGTGGATCGCTCCGGCCCAGTGCGTGGAGATCCGGGTGGACCTGCCGCGCGGGGAGCGGATGGACTATGCCTCCGCCACCGATCGCGAGAGGCATCGGCTGGCCGCGGGCACCGCGGCCAAGGACGACGTCGTCGCCCGCCTGGTGGCCCGCCATCGGCACCGCGGCGAGCGGATCCTGGTGATCGGACAGTTCGTGGAGCAGCTGGAGTCCCTCGGGGAGCGGCTAGGTGCGCCGGTGCTGACGGGATCGACGTCGACGGCGCAGCGGCAGCGCCGGTTCGACCAGTTCCGCTCCGGGGAGCTGGATGTGCTGGTCGTCTCCAAGATCGCGAACTTCTCCATCGATCTGCCGCAGGCTTCGGTGGCGATCCAGGTCTCTGGGACGTTCGGCTCGCGGCAGGAGGAGGCCCAGCGGCTGGGCCGGCTGCTCCGCCCGGGCGGGGGCGATGAGGCGAAGCGGGCGCATTTCTACTCGATCGTCGCCCGGGACACCGTGGACATGGACTTTGCGGCCAAGCGGCAGCGGTTCCTGTCCGAGCAGGGCTACGGGTACACCATCCTGGACGGCTCCGATGTGGTCTGAGCGTGGCACTGTCTCCGGCCCGCTGCGCAGGCGGAGCCCGGCAGACCCTTACTGGGCGCACAGGACACGTCCAGCTGACTCCCAGACAACGGAGGGACACTGGCGCCGTGACTGAGAAGACTGCCGAAGCCAAGCTGCTCGTCGTCGACGACGAGCCCAACATCCGCGAGCTGCTCGCCACCTCCCTGCGTTTCGCCGGGTTCGAGGTCGCCGCGGCCTCGAACGGGCGCGAGGCGCTGGACACGGCCGAGGAGTTCCAACCCGATCTGGCCGTGCTGGACGTCATGCTCCCCGACATGGACGGCTTCACGGTGACCCGGCGGCTGCGCGCGGCCGGCAAGCACTTCCCGGTGCTGTTCCTCACCGCCCGCGACGACACGGACGACAAGATCACCGGCCTGACCGTCGGCGGCGACGACTACGTCACCAAGCCCTTCTCCCTGGACGAGGTCGTCGCCCGCATCCGGGCCGTGCTGCGTCGCACCGCGCCGTACCAGGACGAGGACGCCGTCATCGTGATCGACAACCTGGAGCTCGACGACGACGCCCACGAGGTGCGCCGCGACGGCGAGATGGTGGACCTCTCCCCCACCGAGTTCAAGCTGCTGCGGTACCTGATGATGAATCCGAACCGGGTGCTCTCCAAGCAGCAGATCCTGGACCACGTCTGGGAGTACAACTTCAACGGGGACGCCTCGATCGTGGAGTCCTACATCTCCTATCTGCGTCGCAAGATCGACTCCGGGGCCGAGGGCGCCCCGATGATCCAGACGAAGCGCGGCGTGGGCTACGTGCTGCAGACCTGGGAGCGGAGGCAGCGCTCCCAGGGGATGTCGCACTGAGCCCCCAGGCATGGCCTTCACACCAGTCCGTTCCGCCGCGCGCCGATGGCGCAGCGCCTCGCTGCGCACTCAGCTGGTCTTCATCATCTCGGGCCTGTTGCTCCTCACCCTGGCGGTGACGACCTTCGTCTCGGCGTCGCTGTTCCGTCAGGAGCTGCTGCGCAGCCTGGACGAGGACCTGTACACGAACCGGAACAACATCTCGATGTACCTCACCGAGATGGGATCGGACCCGGAGGATCGGGCGAACGCCTTGGCGATCCTGCGCTTCTACGGGGTGCTGCTCACCAATGACGGCCAGCCGATGGAGTACAGCGCCACCCACCGGCGTGTGGAGGGCCAGGACCTGCCGGAGATCCCGCCGCTGACGGCCGAGGACGTGCTCGCGCAGGCGGGCCAGTCCTTCGAGGTGCCCGGCACCGAGGAGGGTTCGCGCGGCTGGCGCGTGCAGGTCTACCGCCTCGAGTCCGGGGAGGCCTCGCTGGCGATCGCGCTGCCGCTGGAGGACGTGGACACCTCCGTGGAGCGCGCCACCTTCCTGGTGGCCACGATCGGCCTGCTGGCCACGCTCGGGGCCTCCACGATCGCCTATGCGGTGGTGACCCGCGCCTTCCGGCCGCTGTTCCGGGTGGAGAAGACCGCCGCGGCGATCGCCGGCGGGGACTTCTCCCAGCGCGTGGAGACCACCGCGCCGCCGGAGACCGAGATCGGCCGCCTGTCGAGCTCGTTGAACGTGATGCTGGAGCACATCGAGGAGGCCTTCCAGGCCAAGACCGCCTCGGAGCAGAAGATGCGCCAGTTCATCCAGGACGCCTCCCATGAGCTGCGCACCCCGCTGGTGACCATCCGCGGCTTCTCCGAGCTGTACCGGCAGGGCGGGGTCAGCGACAATCCGGAGGCCGTGGGCGCGGCGATGAGTCGCATCGAGTCCGAGGCCAAGCGGATGGGCCAGCTGGTGGAGGACATGCTCACCCTGGCCCGGCTGGACGAGCAGCGTCCGCTGCAGCTGGCCCCGGTGGACCTGAACCTGATCGCCCATGACACGGCCATGGACATGGGCGTCAACGCCCCGGACCGCACGGTGCAGGTGGTGGGGCTGCACGGCGACTCGCCGGCGGCCGCCCCGGTGCTGGGGGACGAGGGCAAGATCCGCCAGATCGTCACCAACCTGGTGACCAACGCCCTGCGCTACACCCCTGAGGGATCCCCCATCGAGCTGGTGGTGGGCACGGAGTCCCTGGTGGCCGGGCGCACCGATTCCGTGCTGCAGGTCCGGGACCATGGGGAGGGGATCTCCGAGGAGGACGCCGCACGGATCTTCGAGCGCTTCTACCGAGCCGACAACTCCCGGGACCGGGGCACCGGCGGCACGGGCCTGGGACTGGCCATCGTCGCGGCCATCGCCGCCCAGCACGGCGGCACGGTCCGGCACCAGCAGACTCCGGGCGGCGGGGCCACGATGACCCTGCGGCTGCCGATGGTGGAGCCCAGCGACCAGTCCGACCACGAATCCGATGTGGAGGATCATGAGCTGGCGGAGCTGCAGGACGGTCCCGTTCCTCCACAGGGACGGTCCGACGGCGACGACACGCCCGGTTCCTCCACAGGCCGCTGATCCTCCGCGACGGCGACGGTCCGCTCCTCCTACTGTGGGGAGCGTCCCGCACATCGACGGAAGGAAGAGCCGATCATGGCAGTGCTGCAGATCGACACCGCGGACCTGATGGCCAAGTCCCAGACCGTGGAGTCCACCCTGACCCGCATCCAGACCGACGTGAACTCCATGGAGTCCCAGCTGCGCCAGCTGCAGGAGTCCTGGAAGGGCTCGGCCTCCACCGCGTTCCAGGAGGTGCTGACCCAGTGGCGCAGCACCCAGGTGCAGGTGGAGCAGTCGCTGGCCAGCGTCCGGCAGGCGATGGCCGCGGCCTCCTCGCAGTATGAGGAGACGGAGTCCGCGAACACCCGCATGTTCGGCCGCTGACGGGCGCGCCCCGGGCGGGCGCTGCGATTCCCCTGAGCATGACGAGAGCCCCGCAGGCTGATGCCTGCGGGGCTCTCGTGCTGCTCAGCGCGACGGGCCGGGCATGATCACATCATGCCGCCCATGCCGCCCATCGGGTCCATGCCCTCGGCGCCGGCGCCGCCGGCGTTCTTCTCGGGCTTGTCGGCCACGACGGCCTCAGTGGTGAGGAAGAGGCTGGCGATGGAGGCCGCGTTCTGCAGTGCCGAACGGGTCACCTTCACCGGGTCGTTGACGCCGGCGGCCAGCAGGTCCTCGTACACGCCGGTGGCGGCGTTGAGACCGGTGCCGTCGGCCAGACCCTTGACCTTCTCGGCCACCACGCCGGGCTCGAGGCCGGCGTTGATGGCGATCTGCTTCAGCGGGGCCTCCACGGCGAACTTCACGATGTTCGCACCGGTGGCCTCGTCGCCCTCCAGGGACAGGGACTGGAACGCCCGGGCGCCGGCCTGGATGAGAGCGGCGCCACCGCCGGCGACGATGCCCTCGTCCACGGCGGCCTTCGCGTTGCGCACGGCGTCCTCGATGCGGTGCTTGCGCTCCTTGAGCTCCACCTCGGTGGCAGCACCGGCCTTGATGACGGCCACGCCGCCGGCCAGCTTCGCCAGGCGCTCCTGCAGCTTCTCGCGGTCGTAGTCCGAGTCGCTGTTCTCGATCTCGGCCTTGATCTGGGAGACGCGGCCGGCGATCTCGTCGGCGTCGCCGGCGCCCTCGACGATGGTGGTCTCGTCCTTGGTGACCACGACCTTGCGGGCGGTGCCCAGCAGGTCCAGGGTGGCGTTCTCCAGCTTGAGTCCGACCTCCTCGGCGATGACCTGGCCACCGGTGAGGATGGCGATGTCGGCCAGCATGGCCTTGCGGCGGTCGCCGAAGCCGGGGGCCTTGACGGCCACGGACTTGAAGGTGCCCTTGAGCTTGTTGACCACCAGAGCGGCCAGGGCCTCACCCTCGACGTCCTCCGCGATGACCAGCAGCGGCTTGCCGGACTGCATGACCTGCTCCAGGACGCCGATGACGTCCTTGACCGAGGAGATCTTGGAGTTCGCGATCAGGATGTACGGGTCCTCGAGGACCGCTTCCTGACGCTCGGCGTCGGTGACGAAGTAGCCGGAGAGGTAGCCCTTGTCGAAGCGCATGCCCTCGGTGAGCTCGAGCTCCAGACCGAAGGTGTTGGACTCCTCGACGGTGATGACGCCTTCCTTGCCCACCTTGTCGAGCGCCTCGGCGATCAGCTCACCGATCTGGTTGTCGGCGGCGGAGATCGATGCGGTGGCGGCGATCTGCTCCTTGGTCTCGATCTCCTTGGCGGACTTGAAGAGCTCCTCGGTGACCGCCTCGACGGCCTTGTCGATGCCGCGCTTCAGGCCCATCGGGTCGGCACCGGCGGCCACGTTGCGCAGGCCCTCCTTGACGAGCGCCTGGGCCAGCACGGTGGCGGTGGTGGTGCCGTCACCGGCGACGTCGTCGGTCTTCTTGGCGACCTCCTTGACCAGCTCGGCGCCGATCTTCTCGTAGGGGTCCTCCAGCTCGATCTCCTTGGCGATCGAGACGCCGTCGTTGGTGATGGTGGGGGCGCCCCACTGCTTCTCCAGCACGACGTTGCGGCCGCGGGGGCCCAAGGTGACCTTGACGGCGTCGGCGAGGCTGTTCAGGCCCCGCTCGAGGCCCCGGCGGGCCTCTTCGTCGAATGCAATGGTCTTAGCCATATCGGCACGTGTCCTTCCTGGACTGCGGGTGATGATGATTCAGACGTGTTCGCGTCAATCGGGTCGAACCTTGAGAGGTGCCCGCGACGGACGGCCGCACCCCCGCGTCACCGGGGGCGCATGGTTTCGGTGGCCTCACCTGTTCAGGTTCATCCCACTCGCCGCCGCAGGAGGCTGCACCCGTCACCGGGCTGGCAGTCTCCGGGGGAGAGTGCTAGCTCAATTTTTAGCACTCTGTGCAGGCGAGTGCAAACCCCTGAGGTGAGCTCCCGCCTGCTGCTGCGCGGCTGATCTCACTCGGCGAAATCGCCGTCGACCACGACGGCCACCGAACTCCACGCGCTGTTCTCCTCCACCCGCTCGATGCCGAGATTCTGCCCCACGTCCTCGGCGTGCTCCTCGGAGCCCGCCGGGTAGAAGACCACGGGGGTCTCGACGTCGTCGTAGGTCCACTCGGCCACGTAGGTGACGTTGTAGCCCATCTCCTCCAGCGTGGCCGCGGCCTCGGATTCGGCGCCCTCGTAGCCCAGGACCTGTACGGCCGCCTCGGTGTCCGCGGCGGTGCCGGTGGGCTCCTCCTCGGCACCCTCCTCGCCGTCCTCGGCGGCGCCGTCCTCGGAACCCTCGTCCTCGCCGTCGGACTCCTCCTGGGCCTGGTCCTGATCGGAGGCCTCGGTGTCGCCGTCGCGCAGGGTGGGCAGCACGAAGTAACTGACGACGCCGACCGTCAGGGCCAGAACCGCGAGCAGCCCGATCCACTTCAGGCCCCCGCCCCGGGAGCCCGTGGAGGCCTCGGCCGGAGCACGGTGCTTGCCGGCCTCGCCCTGCTGATAGGGAGGGACGTCGTCGAACTCGTCGTGCGGGAACTTGCTCATGGTGTGGCGATCCTCAGGCTGTGCGCGGACTGCGGACGGACGGTGAGGCGGACCGGAGAGCCCGGCCCGCTCGTGGCATCGGAGCTCAACATCCCGGAGCTCAACATCTCAGGGCTCGTCATCTCAGGGCTCGTGATCGCGGGACTCCTCATCTCGACGGTCACCGGCGGGAGGCCCGAGCCCGCTGCCGCGCGTCGCGTTGGCGGCGCAGGCGCTTGACGAGCATGGGGTCGTGGGCGAGGGCCGCCTCGGAGTCGATGAGCCGGTTGAGCAGCTGGTAGTAGGACACCGCTGAGATGCCCAGCTGATCGCTGATCGCCTGGTCCTTGGCCCCGGCGTACTTCCACCATTGGCGCTCCAGGGCCAGGATCTGCTGCTCCTGCTCGGTCAGTTCCCCGGCGTCAGACGGCGCGTCCGCGACCTCGTCACGGGTGACGGCTTCGGCCGAGCTGGCAGAGCTCATCGATGCCTCCTGATCTCGATTCGGGCCGATGCGCGACCGGCCCGCTGGTTCTGCGCCCATCCTACGGCCCGGAGCAGGCACGACGGCGCATATCACCCGCTGTGTGTTCGCTGCCACAGGGACGCCCGGCGCACGGCGGACTCTCTCCAGTCCGGCCGCGCCCCGCACGTCGAGGAGTCATTTCCCCGCGCATCACCCCCTGGGCAACGCGCGCAAGCTTCCTGAGATGCACCGGAAATCGCCTCCTGGATCCTCCGCGGACCACCTCCGGGCGCATGACGAGCGACCACGCACCTCCCAGGCACCCTCTAAGGTGGTGGCCCATGAAGCTCTCCGAGAACCTCGTCGCACCTCTGGAGTCCGGCTGGGAGCGGGCCCTGGCCGAGCAGGAGCCGCAGTTCGCCCGCGTCCGCGAGGAGCTGACCCGCCGCCGGGCCTCCGGCGAACACGTGCTGCCCGCCCCGGAGGCCGTGCTGCGCGCCTTCCGGCAGCCCTTCGACGACGTCCGGGTCCTGATCCTCGGCCAGGATCCCTACCCCACCCCGGGGCATCCGATCGGCATGTCCTTCGCCGTAGCCCCGGATGTGCGGCCGCTGCCCCGCAGCCTGCAGAACATCTTCCGAGAGCTGCATCAGGACCTCGGCATCGAGCCCGCTCCGCATGGCGATCTCACGGCGTGGAGCCGGCAGGGGGTGCTGATGCTCAACAGGGTCCTCACCGTCACCGCAGGCAGCCCGGGCTCGCACCGGGGCATCGGATGGGAGCAGATCACCGAGGCCGCCGTCCGGTCGCTGGTGGCCCGGGACACCCCGCTGGTCTCCATCCTGTGGGGCGCCGATGCGCGGCGCCTGCAGCCGCTGCTGAATGCGGGAGACCACACGGCAGTGATCACCAGCCCGCACCCCTCGCCGCTGTCCGCCCATCGAGGCTTCTTCGGCTCGCGGCCGTTCTCCCGGACCAACGACGCTCTGCAGCACCTGGGCGCGGCTCCGGTGGACTGGCGCCTGACCGCACCCGCCTGACCGCACCCGTCTGACTGCTCAGCGGCGTCGGCCGCGGGACCGCTCGTTGGACTGCAGCCCCGAGGTGAACGGACGCATCAGCACATCGCCGAGCACGATGCCGGCGGCGATGCCCAGGATGATGATCAGGGCGCTGAACAGCTCGGTCAGCCCGCCCATCATCGAGTCCACCAGGGTGACCTCGGGGTTGTCGAGAGCGATCTGATACATGCCCCGGAAGACCATGAGACCCGGGAGCATGAACATCATGCCCGGCACGGCGACCACCAGCTGCGGGGCGCCCATGCGCAGCGCCACCACACGGCCCAGCGCGCCGACCACCGTCGCGCCCAGGATCGGGGTCATCCGCTCCCCCAGCCCGATCAGCTCACCGGCATAGAACAGCAGGAAGCCCAGGGCCGAGACGGCACCGGTGGGCAGCAGCATCTTCCAGCGCGCCTGCTCCACGACGGCGGCGGCCATCGCGGCGACGAACACCAGCGCCACCAGCACGGTCGGATGGTAGATGCGGGTCAGCCCCACCGCCACCTCGATGTGCGGGGCACCCAGCAGGTCGGCCAGCACGACGCCGGCCATGATGCCCGCTGTCATCCCCGCGAAGGCGATCATCGCGGAGACCAGACGTCCGGCAGACGTGATGGGGAAGCCGTTGATCGCGTCCTGGATGGCGGAGACCACCCGGGCCGAGGGCAGCAGGATCATCAGCCCGCCGGCCACCACCATGGACGGAGTGATGGGCGCGTCCAGCATGAAGGCGCCCATGGCGATGAAGGTGGCCATGAAACCGCCGGCGGCCAGGGTGAAGAACTCCGGGACCCTCCAGACCGCCAGCTGACGGGTGATGCCCAGCACCACCAGGGTCGCGGCGAAGCCGAGGGCGGCGTCCAGAAGCGGGGCTCCGAGGAAGCTCGCGAACAGGCTGGCGAACAGAGCTCCGGCCAGGTTCACCATCCAGCGCGGATACGGCTTGGGCTCCCGGGTGATCTCCTGGAGCCGCTCGGCCGACTCGCCGCGGGTGAGCCGCCCGGAGATGATGTCGGTGACCAGCTCATGCACCGCGGCCAGGGCCTTGTAGTTCCGGGACCAGGAACGCACCACGCGCACCCGGGAGTAGGGGATCTTGCCGTCCGGTGCCCAGTTGAGGCTGATCGACTGGTTGGTGATGTCGACGTCGGTGTTCTTCATCCCGAAGGCCGCGGTGACCGCGATGATCGAGGTCTCCACCTCCAGGGCGCCGGCCCCGTACCGGAACAGCGCCTCCCCCAGGTCGAGGACGAAGGCGATCGTGGCCAGTTCGTCCGAGTCCACCGGCTGCTCGGCCTGACGGGGGTTCGCGTAGGGGGTGCCCACGAGCCGGTCCACCAACGGCACGGCCTGGGTGTGGGTCGTCTCGGCCCGCATGATGCGGCGCAGCACGTTCTGCGGCCGCACCTTCTGCTCGAACACGGAGCGGTCGAACAGCGGGGGCAGCTTCAGCTGGTCCGCCAGTTTCGTCCCTGCGGGGCGGAGCACGGAGCGACGACGGATCGGTTCGCTGGCGGGCGCGGCGGAGACCTCGTGCGGGTCCGCCGCCAGGGCGCGGTCGCCGGGGATCTGAGGCCCCAGCGCCTCGGTCTGGGCCCAGTCTCCGACGGGGGTCCACTCGCCGGTGGACACCCGGTCCGCAGGGCGCTCCGGGTGCCCCAGCTCCTGACGGGCTTCATCGAAGGTGTGCGTGTGGGGCCGCGGCAGCGGTGAGGTGGGAGGACCGGACTGGACGTGCTGACCGGGATGCCCAGGATGCCCGTGCTGGCCGAGGTCAGGGCTGTCGACCGGGGAGTCATAGAAGGCGTCGGGGGCGTACTCGTGGCGGACCGCCTCCACTTCGGCCTGGGCGGCTTCCTCCTGGGCACGCTCGGCCGCCTCGGCGTCGTATTCCTCCCATTCCAAGGTGGCCTCGGCCTCCCGGGAGGCCTGCCAGGAGGAGGCGATGCTGCCGGTCAGGGCACGGACGAATCCGGTGGAGGTGTCCTCCTCCTCGTCCTCGCCGGCGGAGGCTGGCCGCACCACCGGGATGAGGGTGACCTCGGCGTCGGGCTCGGAGATGACGGGGTCGATGGCCTCGACGGCGTCCGTGCTGGCATGGTGCTCCCCCAGCCCGTGCTGGTCGCCCGACGTCCCCGGCCCGCCCGACTCGTCCGGACCGGCCACGCCATCCGTCCCGCAGCGGGCCTCGTCCTCGTGCGGCTGGACGTCGCGGGTGCCCCTGCGGCCCTGCTGAGCTGCCACTGCCCCTCCCTTCAGGATGTCTCGGATCGTCTCCCAATCTACGCGGTGGGGCTCGCGGCGGGGTCGAGCGCCCGAGGCGTCGTGGGGGTCCTGGACCCGCCGATCGCCGATCGGGACGATCTGGAAGCGGGCGACGGTACAGAACCGCCCCGCCGGTCGCCGGCCAGAGTGGCGGCGGCCCGACAGGGCGGTGTGCTGCGAAATGGTGGATCCGAATGGACTCGAACCATCGACCTCTCGCGTGTGAAGCGAGCGCTCTAACCATCTGAGCTACGGATCCGTGCGTGATCTCGCCGGCATTCAGCCTGCCTGCGAGCGCCAGAAAAGATTAGCACCTCGGGCCCCGATTCGGAAAACCGGGGCCCGGGGCGCCCGAGGCGATGCCGCCGAATCAGGCGAGCGCCTCCTCCAGCGGGGTTTCGCCGTCGTAGAAGTTCACGGTCCGGCGCACCGCGGCGCCGGCGGTGAGCACATGGGTGATCGCCTCGGCCACGTTCTCCCGGGAGGCCCCGACCTCCGCGGCCTCGGGCCTGCGGCCGTCGATCAGCCCGGCGCCGTCGACCACCTGCAGTCGGCGCGTGGCCGGCTGCTGGGTCAGCGAGCCGGGGCCGAGGATGGTCCAGTCAAGAGCGGTGCCGCGCAGGTGGACGTCGGCGTGGTGCTTGGCCTCCGCGTAGGGGTAGAAGGAGCTCTCCTTGTCCAGGGCGTCCACGTCGGTCTCGGCCCGGACATAGGAGACCATCACGTAGCGGGTGACCCCGGCCTGCTCCGCGGCTTCCATGGACCGGACGGCGGCCTCCAGGTCCACCGCGCGGGTGCGGGCAGGATTGCCGCCCCCGGCGCCGGCGGAGAAGACGACGGCGTCGGCGCCGTCGAAGGCCTCGGCGAGCTGGTCGACGTCGGCGTTCTCGATGTCCAGGACCACCGGAGTGGCCCCGGTGGCCGCGACGTCGTCTCGGTGATCCGGGTTGCGGATGAGCGAATCCACGCTCCATCCGGCGGAGACGAGCTTGGGGGCGGCGAGCATCGCCACCTTCCCGTGGCCGCCCAGGATGACGACGCGCTTGTCCTGTGCCATGGAATTCTCCTTCGGTCGATCTCGGGATCGGGCAGGCGCCCTGCTGAACAGGCTCGCCTTCTGGCACAACATCTGCACGGTCCAACTATTCCTCCCGCCAGGCCCGCTGCGACGCCCCTCCGGATGGTTCGCCATGCCGAACGCATGGCATGATGTACCGAACGAAGGAGGTTTCATGGCTGAGCAGGATCATCACGCACTACGGGCGCACATCGCCGCGGCGGTGCGCGCCGAACGACAGCAGGCCGGGCTCTCGATCAGCGAGCTCGCCCGCCGCGTCGGCATCGCGAAGTCCACCGTCTCCCAGTTGGAGTCCGGACAGGCGAACCCTAGCGTGGAGACCCTGTGGTCCATCGCCTCCACCCTGGGCATCCCCTTCGCCCGCCTGGTGGAGGCCCCTCCCCGCGGACCGCGGATCATCCGCGCCGCGGACCGCACCCCGGTGCCCTCCGCCGAGTCCGACTACCTGGCCACTCTGCTGCACACCGGCCGGAGCTCCGCCCAGAGGGACCTCTACGTGGTGAGCCTGGAACCTGGGGAGCCGCGCAGCGCCGCACCGCATCCGCCGGGCTCCGTCGAGCACGTGGTGATCGGCTCCGGCAGGATCCGCCTCGGTCCGGAGGATGCACCCTTCATCCTGGAACCCGGCGACTACGCCACCTTCGCCGGCGACGTCCCGCACACCTACGAGGCCCTCACCGCGGGCGCGTGGTTCGCCCTGCTCATGGAGCACCCCGCCGCCGGCACCCCGGGAGGCCCGCGATGACGCCGGCCACCCGGATGGGACTCTCCATCGCCGCCGCCGTCTCCCTGTACGGGCTCTCCTTCGGTGCACTGTCCGTGGCCTCAGGACTGACGCTGTGGCAGACGGTGGCACTTTCGGCCCTGCTGTTCTCGGGCGGGTCCCAGTTCGCCTTCATCGGAATCCTGGCCGCCGGCGGCTCCGGGGGCGCCGCACTGGGCGCCTCGACGCTGCTCAGCGCACGGAACACCATCTACGCGGTGCAGATGAAGGCCATGTTCGACCCCTCGGGCTGGCGGCGCTGGGTCAGCGCGCAACTCACCATCGACGAGTCGGCGGCCAACGCCATGAGCCAGACCGACCCCGAGGAGCGGCGCCGCGGATTCTGGGTGACCGGTCTGGGCGTCTATGTCGGGTGGAACCTCGCCACCGTGGTCGGCGCCCTGCTGGGCGACTTCGTGGCGGAGCCCGAGGCGCTGGGGCTCGACGGGGCGGTGGTCGCCGCCTTCCTGGGCCTGCTGTGGCCGCGGCTGAGGTCTCGGGAGCCCTGGGCGCTGGCCGTAGTGGCCGCCCTGGTCACGGTGCTGACCATGCCGATGCTGCCGGCCGGCGTGCCGGTGCTGCTGGCAGCTGTCGTCGCGGCGTCCTGGGGCCTGGTCACCCGCGGCAGGAGCGGAGGCGCCGAGTCGACGAGGACGCACAAGGAGCACGAGGAGGTCCGCCCATGACGCTGTGGCTCTGGGTCCTGCTGGCCTGTGCGGCGGTGTACGCCACCAAGCTCCTCGGCTACCTGGTGCCGGGTTCCTGGCTGGAGCACCCGCTGGTCGGCCGGCTCTCCACCCTGATGACGGTGGCGCTGCTGGCCTCCCTGGTGGCCATGAACACCGCTTCAGGCGATGGCGGCGTGGTGCTCGACGCGCGGGTCGGCGCCCTGCTCGCCGCCGCCGTCGCTCTGCTGCTGCGGGCCCCGTTCCTCGTGGTGGTGATCGCCGGAGCCGGAGCCGCCGCGGGCCTGCGGGCCCTCGGCATCGGCTGACCCGTGACTTACGCACTCAGGGCCTGACCACCCGCTGCTGGACTGCTGTGGGCTGGTCGCCGTCGTCACCCGTGTCGATCCCCACGGGCAGGGTGAACTCCCAGCCGTCGGCGAGCTTCTCGGTGACCACGGTCTCCACCGCGGAGATGGTGCCCCACCGGTCCCCGCCGCCGTCGTGGACGAGCACCAGCTCGCCGGGCACGATGGCCTCCCGCAGGTTCTCCGTGAGGATCTGTTCGTCCTGGGTCTCACAGTCGGCGATCGTGTTGACCACCGCGAGTGGCTGCATCCCCAGTTCGACGGCGACCTCCGGCGTCTGCCCCCAGCTGCCGTTGGGCGCCCGGAAGAACGGCACGGGCGCCTGGGGGTCGTCGAGGGCATCGCGGATGATCTCCAGCGTCTCGGTCAGGTCCTGACGGATCTCCTCGGACTCCCACCCGGCCATGTCCGCATAGCTCGTGGTGTGATTGCACAGCACATGGCCGTCGTCGACGATCCGACGCAGCAGCTCCGCACCTCCAGGGGCGGTGATGTTCTGCCCGATCACGCAGAACACCGCCCTAATGTCACGCACGGCCAGGAGGTCCAGCAGCACGTCGGTCTCGCCGGGATTCGGGCCGTCGTCCACCGTGAGCGCGACGACGTCGCCCTCCCCCTGGGCCTGGCGGACCAGCTCCGGCACCGGATCGGGGTGGCCGCCGGTCGGCGCGGAGCCGCCGGAGCCGCCCGGTGCGGCCTGGGCGCCGGGGCCGAGGGCGGCGAGCATCATGCCCCCGGTGAGGGCGGCGGTGAGAGCGGTGCGAGCGAACCTGACCATGGCTGTCCTCCTGTGATCTGCGACACGGCAGGAGCGTAGCGGCATTTACGAACTCCCGCGCAACAATGTCGCTCGATCCGCGCGGCGACGCCGGGCGAACGCTCCCCACGTGACCCGCCGACGCGCCGGGACCGCTACCCGCTGGCGACCCATGATCGACGCTGCGAATTTTCAACACATAGGCGTTGCGTATTCCTGATCCACTCTGTAAGGTGGTCCTCACTTGGGTGCGACAGGGGCCCGCTCGGTGCGGGCGGGCCCCGCTTCCCACCCAGGGAAGAACATCGGCGCCGGCAGGACGAACGCGGCGCCGGACGCGGCCCTGCCAGACGGCCGCAGACCTCACGCAGACAGACGACGCCGGGCCCGGCAGAGATGATCAGTGCATCTCTGCCGGGCCCGGCGTCGTCTGTGGATCCCGCCCGCTCTCAGCGGGCGATTCTCAGTGGGCGGCTCTCAGTGGGCGGCGGCCGGCGCGGCCTCCCCCTGGTCCGGTCGGCCATGCTCCGCAGGGTCCCCACCCTCGGCCTCTCCGGCCTTGGTGGCGCGCAGAGTCAGCCCGAGGGCCAGGGTGCCCAGGCTCATCACGGCAGCCGTGCGGAAGGCGGTGCGGAAGCCTTCGACGGCGGCGGCGTCAGGGTCCAGCCCGCGAGCCGTCGCGGCGGCCGCACCCAGGCCCAGCACGGTGACCAGCAGCGCAGTGCCGACGGCGGCGGCCAGCTGCTGCAGGGTGTTCAGCACCGCTGAGCCGTGGGAGTACAGCGGCTGCGGCAGCGGATTCATGGCCGTGGTGAAGGCCGGGGTGAACAGGCAGGCCAGCCCGAAGCTGAGCACCAGGTGCAGCCCGAGGACCGCCCAGATGCTGCTGTCCGGGCTCAGCAGGCTCATCAGGAACAGCGCGATGACCAACAGGGAGGCCCCGGGGACGACGAGCGGCTTGGGGCCGACGCGGTCATAGAGGCGCCCGACGATCGGAGCCAGGAGCGCCATCAGCACGCCGCCAGGCAGCATCAGCAGGCCGGTCTGCAGCGTGTCCAGACCGCGGACCTGCTGCAGGAACAGCGGCAGCATGATGATCGCGCCGAACAGGGCGATCATCATCAGCAGCATCATCAGCAGCGAGCGCGTGAACATGGTGTACCGGAACGGCGAGAGATTCAGCAGCGGGTTCCCGCCCTTCTGCAGGCGGATCTGCAGCCAGGTGAAGGCGGCCAGGAACAGCACGCCGACGATCAGCACCACCAGGGCGACGACGTCGACGCCGGCTTCGACGGTCTCATCCACGCCGGCACCTTCACCGTGGCCACCGCCGAGCTGGCTGATGCCGTAGACGACTCCGGCGAAGCCGGGCACCGAGAGCAGCAGCGAGGGCACGGACAGTCCGCCGCCCTTGACTCCGGGGCTGCTGTCCAGACGGGGACGCCCCAGCACCAGCGCCACCAGGGCGATGGGCAGGATCATCAGGAACAGGAACCGCCAGTCGGCGATGTGCAGGATCAGCCCGGACAGCGCCGGACCGGTGGCCGGAGCCACCGAGATCACGATGGAGATGTTCCCCATGACCACCCCGCGGCGCTGCAGCGGCACCAGGGTCAGCGTGGTGGTCATCAGCAGGGGCAGCATCATCGCGGTGCCGGCGGCCTGCACGATGCGACCGACCAGCAGCATGGGGAACCCGAAGGCGGCCGCGGCGATCGCCGTGCCGAGGCTGAAGAGCACCATGGCGATGGTGAAGACGGTCCGCAGGCTGAACCGCTGCATCAGGTAACCCGTGGTGGGGATGACCGTGGCCAGGGTCAGCATGAACGCGGTGGTCAGCCACTGGATGGTGGTCTCTCCGACCTGGAACTCCACCATCAGCGGCTGCAGGGCGACGTTCATGATGGTCTCGTTGAGGATCATGATGAACGCGGCGATGAGCAGCGTGCCGATGGTGAACTTGTCACCGGCGGGCATCCTGGGCACCTCGACGGGGGGTGCGGGCGGCGGGGTTGACGGTGCGCTCATGAGGCCTCCGGAGACGATGATGGTCCTGCAGGTCCGTGCCTCGGAGGCACGGACCTGCAGGACTCACGGTGGGTCGATGGTCAGACGGCGGCGCCGCATCCCGTAGCAGGGAGGGAGGGCTGCCGCATGGCACCGGGCATCGTCGCGACAGCGACGGAGAGGCACAGGGTGCATGCTAGTCCGCTTCAGTCAACCGGCGGCCCGGCGCAGGTATTCCCGATCGTCGGTGAGATCTTCTGAAGATCAGGCGGACATCGACGCATGCGCGCCGCGCATGGAACGCCTGTCCTCGGGCTGTCCGCGGGCTGTCCTCGGGCTGTCCGCGGGCTGTCCGCGGGCTGTCCGCGGATCCGGGATGCTGTGGAGCCCCCTGCCGGGTTCGAACCGACGACCTGCTGTTTACAAGACAGCTGCTCTACCAGCTGAGCTAAGGAGGCGTGGCGCCGCAGCGCCGGAGACCCATCCTACCGGCGGATCTCCTCAGGTGACCAGTTCATGGTCGGACGACCCTGCGGGCGGAAGCATGGCCCCCGCCCGCGGTCCGCAGGATCAGGACTCGTCGTCCGCGTCCCCGTCGGCGTCTTCAGCGTCAGCATCCTCGTCGTCGGCGTCCTCGTCGGCGTCCGCGTCGCCGATCCTCGACTCGACGAACTCCCGGAAGCCCATCTCGGAGGTGCTCCAGTCCTCGTCGTCGAGGTAGACGGTCGGTGTCCCGCCCACACCCTGAGCGGAGGCCTGGCGCGAGGTGTAGGTGACGAAGGCCCGGTAGGTGCCACCCTCCACGCAGGACTCGATGTCCGCACCGTAGGCCTCGGCCCGAGCGACGAGCTCGTCGTTGGACAGCTCCCCCTGCGGCTGGTGCGTCACGACTTCGGCCAGGTAGTCCAGGTAGTTCTCCGGGGACTCCTCCGCCATGCAGACCGTGGCGTTGGCCCCTCGCGAGGAGTAGTTGGTGGTGGAGTTCTGGTCCAGGAACCCGACCATGCGGTACTCGACGGTGATCTGGCCGGCGTCGACCCATTCCTTGATCTGTTCGCCGTGCTCAGTCTCGAAGTTGGCGCAGTGCACGCAGTTCACGTCGGCGTAGACCACCAGATGCGGGGGCTCACCCTCCTCGCCCGGCTCCACACCGATGGGCAGCTCGGTCTCGGACTCCGGCACGTCCGAGGCGTCGACCGTGCCGAGGTCGGCCCCGTCGATGATCTCGGTGGCCGAGGTCAGCGTGATGCCGCCCTGCTCGTTCGCCGAGGCGGGAGCGGGGCCTTCGCTGGCGGTCATCCGCTCCTGACCGGCGCGCTGATTGATGATGAAGAAGGTCAGACCCACCACGACGGCGAGCGCCACCACGATCACGCCGACGCGCAGCATCACGGAAGTCCTGCGCTGCTTGGCCTCCTCCTCCTGCTGGATGCGTCGGGCCTGGTCGCGGGCGCTGCCGCCCGAGGTCTGGGGATTTCGAGCCATCATGTCTCCGAAGATGTCGTAGTGCCGGCTCCGCGCAGGCGGATCCGGGGAACGGTCGCATCCAGGGTAGCCCCTCACTCCGGGGGTTTCCTGGACGGGTCGGCTCCCATGACGGCGGCGTCGTGGCTGGTCACGACGCCGTCGCCGCGCTGACAGGGCTCAGCCGGCCGGAGGTCGATCTTCCTCACATTCAGGCCCGGAACGGCGCCGGTCCGGGTAGAGTTGCGCCACACAGGATGCGACGGGCGTCACAGGCCATCGCCGGTGGTGATGGTCGCAGCGGACGCCGTCCTCGAGAGGAAGGGAGTTCGCGCTGATGGCTCAGAAGAGCGGGTACGACTTCGTGGTGGTGGCCAATCGGCTCGCCGTGGACCGGATCACCACTGAGGACGGCGGGACGGGGTGGCGCCGCTCCCCCGGCGGACTGGTCACCGCTCTGGCCCCGATCATGGCGCAGTCCGACGGCGCCTGGGTGGGCTGGCACGGTGCGGCGGATGAGACGCTGGAGCCGTTCGACCACGCCGGCATGCACCTGGTGCCCGTCCCGCTGAGCGAGCAGGAGGTGGAGGACTACTACGAGGGGTTCTCCAATGCGACGCTGTGGCCGCTCTACCATGATGTGATCGCCCGCCCGGAGTTCCACCGCCACTGGTTCGAGGCGTATCGACGGGTGAACCGGCGCTTCGCAGAGGCCGCGGCCGCCGTCGCCGCCGAAGGTGCGACCATCTGGGTGCAGGACTACCAGCTGCAGCTGGTGCCCGCCATGCTGCGCGAGCTGCGCCCGGATGTGAGGATCGGGTTCTTCAACCACATCCCCTTCCCTCCCCCGGGACTGTTCTCCCAGCTCCCCTGGCGGCATTCGGTGCTGCGGGGACTGCTCGGCGCAGACCTCATCGGCTTCCAGCGCGAGTCCGACGCCCGGAACTTCCAGCGGGTGGTGCGCCACCGGCTGGGCTACTACATCAAGTCGGACCAGATCTACGTCCCCTCCGAAGAGCCGGAGCCGGACCAGCTGTCCTCCCTGCCCGGCCTGCATCCGGACCCGGCGCGCGGCACGGTCGCCCGCCAGGCGGCCGCCCCGCAGCAGGGCGACTACCGCATCGCGGAGGCCAAGGCGTTCCCCATCTCCATCGACACCCAGAAGATCGTGGAGCTGGCGGAGCGCCCGGACATCATCGCCCGCTCCGAGCAGATCCGGCGCGAGCTGGGCAACCCGGAGACGATCTTCCTGGGCGTGGACCGCCTGGACTACACCAAGGGCATCCGGCACCGGATGAAGGCCTACGAGGAGCTGCTGGCCGACGGCGAGCTCACGGTGGGCCAGGCCTGCCTGGTGCAGGTGGCCAGCCCCTCCCGGGAAGGCGTGGAGTCCTACCGGCTGCTGCGGGAGGAGATCGAGTCCACCGTCGGGCGGATCAACGGCGAGTACGACACCCTGGCCCACACCGCGATCCGCTACCTGCACCACTCCTACCCGGTGGAAGAGATGGTGGCGCTGTATCTGGCCGCCGACGTCATGCTGGTCACCGCGCTGCGCGACGGCATGAACCTGGTGGCCAAGGAGTATGTGGCCGCCCGCAAGTCGGGACAGGGCGTGCTGGTGCTCTCCGAGTTCACCGGCGCGGCGGACCAGATGCGTCAGGCGCTGCTCATCAATCCCCATGATGTGGACGAACTGAAGACTGCGATGGTCAAGGCCGCCACCATGGAGCCGGAGAATGCGCGACGGCGGATGCGCAGCCTGCGCCGTCAGGTGGTCTCCCACAACGTGCAGCGCTGGGCCGAGGAGTTCCTCGAGCGTCTGGCGGAGCTGCGCTGATCGGGAGATACTCGAGCCATGACCACAGATCACGCTCCACGGGACGCCTCCGTGACGGCGCTGGACGGTGACCTGGTGGCCGCCCTGCGGCGCTTCGCCGCGCTGCCGAAGATCCTGGTGTGCCTGGA
The DNA here is from genome assembly GCF_052656005.1 of Nesterenkonia sp. K-15-9-6. Taxonomy (NCBI): domain Bacteria; kingdom Bacillati; phylum Actinomycetota; class Actinomycetes; order Micrococcales; family Micrococcaceae; genus Nesterenkonia; species Nesterenkonia sp. K-15-9-6. Next base: position 12,236 of record NZ_JBQYEY010000015.1, on the reverse strand, counting down.
CTTCGACGGCTGTGTGGCCGAGCTGGTCCCCGACGCTGACGATGCCCGGCCGGAGCCGGCCAACGCGGAGGCGGTCCAGCGCCTCTCGGAGTTCGACGGGGTGCGGGTCGCCTATGTCTCCGGGCGCGGACTGGACACGCTGCGGGAGATCGCCGCGCCGCCGTCGGGAACCCTGCTGATCGGTTCCCACGGCGCCGAACGGGATGTGGCGGACCTGGCCGAGGAGGATGCGCAGCTGGTCCTGACCTCGAAGCAGGAGGCCGCACGGACCCGCCTGCTGGAGGTCTTCGAGACCATCGCGGCCGGCACCGACGGCGCCTGGGTGGAGCACAAGCCCGCCGGGGCGGCCATGCATGTGCGCAAGGTGCCCGACGCCGCGGAGGCCGAGCAGGTGCTCACCGAGGCGCGCGCCGCCGTCGCCGCCCTGGACGAGGTCCACCCGAAGGAGGGCAAGGCGGTGCTGGAGGCCGTGGTCGTGCAGGCCACCAAGGGCGAGGGCATCACCGAGCTGCGCGAGCTGGTGTCCCCGGATGCGGTGTTCTTCGCCGGCGACGACGTCACCGACGAGTTCGGATTCGCGGTGCTGGCCGGTGCCGACGTCGGAGTGAAGGTGGGCGAGGGTGAGACCCGCGCCGACCACAGGATCGGGGCTCCGCCCCAGCTGGCCGATGTGCTGACCGTGATCGCAGACGCCCGCGAGCGGGCCGGAGCCGCAGGGGCCCCGGCCGCAGAGAAGGAGCAGCAGTGAATCCAGTCCCAGGCCTGAGCCTGACCGCCTCCGGCACCATCCCGCAGGAGCTGCTGGACCTGCCGTGGCATCTGCCGCTGGTGGAGTGGCCGGAGGACGTGATCGCCGCGCTGCCGCGAGGCATCTCCCGGCACATCGTGCGGTTCGCCCATCTGGGCGGGTCGATCATCGCCATCAAGGAGACCTCGGAGCGGGCCGCCCGGCACGAGTACCGGATGCTGCGCCGGCTGGGCCGGTTGGGCGCGCCGTGCGTGAAGCCGGTGGCCGAGGTGACCGGTCGCACCCGGGAGGACGGCACTGCGCTGTCCCCGGCGCTGATCACCCGGCACCTGCGGTTCTCGCTGCCGTATCGGGCGGTGTTCAACCAGATGATGCGCAAGGAGACCCTGCACCGACTGATCGACGCCCAGGCGCTGCTGATGGTGGAGCTGCACCTGATCGGCTTCTACTGGGGCGACGTCTCCCTGTCGAACACCCTGTTCCGCCGCGATGCCGGCCAGTTCGCCGCCTACCTGGTGGACGCCGAGACCGGGGAGATCCACCCCGAGCTCTCGACCGGGCAGCGCGAGTACGACCTCGAGCTGGCCCAGGTGAACATCGCCGGGGAGCTGATGGACCTCATGGAGGGCGGCATGGTGGACGAGGAGGTCGATCCTATCGCCACCAGCCACCAGTTCATCGACTCCTACCGGGGCCTGTGGAGCGAGCTCACCGGGGACACCGCCTTCAACCCGGACCAGCAGTGGCTGATCGAGGAGCGGATCCGCCGGCTCAACGAGCTGGGCTTCGACGTCGAGGAATACGACATCCGCTCGGCCAGCGCGGACGGCAAGCTGCTGCTGCGCCCCAAGGTGGTGGACCCCGGGCACCACCAGCGGCGGCTGATGAACCTCACCGGCCTGGACGTGCAGGAGAACCAGGCCCGGCGGCTGCTGGGCGCGATCGACGCCTACCGGGCGCAGACCGACCCGCACGGTGATGAGGCGGTGGCCGCCCATATGTGGACCCAGCAGGTGTTCCAGCCGCTGATCGCCCAGATCCCCCGGGAGCTGCGGGACAAGCTGGAGCCGGCCGAGCTGATGCACCAGCTGATCGACCACCGCTGGAAGCTCTCCGAGCGGGAGGGCCGAGACGTAGAGCTGGCCGATGCGCTGCCCAGCTTCATCGAGGAGGAGCTGCGCGGCTACCGGGACGAGGCGGTGCTGATGATCAACCCGCCCACCGATGTGATCGAGCAGCTGGAACGCGGAGAGCGCGACGACGAGGACGACGACGGCATCAGCTTCACCGGAGAGGACGACGCCGTCTGGGCGGCCGACCCGGAGTGAGGGGGCGGCCCCACCGGACGATCACCGTCTCAATGGCTTCCGAGCGAGATGCTGATGATCTGGACGATCCTGTGGGGATCTCCGTCAACTGAGGTCCTGTAGTTCGGATTGAATCGGTAGTCGACACGTGCGGCGCCCGTGACCTCGTAGTGGTAGACCCTCGACATGCCGTCCGCGGTGGGGCCATACCGCCTGCCTTTCATCGGAGTCACGGTTCCTAACAGCGGCTGCTGATCCGGCCTCGTGGTGAGGTGCTGCCACAGTTCCTGCGCGTTGCTCTCACCGCAGAGATCGAGGATGCGGTTCCACGCGTCGACGTGCTTACGATGCACTATCACCCTCCACACCGGCTTCTCAACGGGCTGACCCGATGCCGGGTAGCGGGCGGCCACGAACGGTCGGTACGCCTTCGGCTGCGGATTTTCAGTCATCGGCTCAGCCGTCGAGCTCGACCCAGTCTTCGTCCGTCGTCTCGCCGTCCAGGATGTCGCGGGCGACGGGATCTGACAGCGTCTCCGCACTCATCTGCCACTGGTGCAGCAACGCTTCCACCGCGTCGTGATTATCGCCGGATGCGGCACGGACGATGGCGTCGTTGATCTCCTGCCGGAACTCTTCGATATCTGCATCATCAAAGACTTCAAGGAATGCCCAGGGTCCGAAGTCACTGGCGCGTCGGTCTTCCCTCGGTCGCCGCAGCGCCGTATCCAGGGTCAAGTACGCCACGGCGTAATGACGAATCGCCGCCACGTGCTCGAGACGAGCCTCACGGAGCATGACCAACGATTCACCGTCAGTACTGCGCAACCGAGCCTTGGAACGGAGTGCGTCAGCGATGAAGGCTTTACGGTTGCTGCCGGCCAAGTCCGAGGATTGGTAGATGTGTTCAGCTGCAACACTCATGATCTCGCCTCCTTCTTGCTAAGATCGTGGATACGATCATGACACAGATAGTGCCATGCGGCCACGTGTGATCGACCGCTCAGGCCTGCCGCACCTCGACCTCCCCCGCGGAGAGCGCCAGGAAGTAGTTCTCAATGAGCTTCTCCACCGTCCAGCCACGAGCTTGTGCCTGCCGAGCCAAGATGTGCTGCGCTTCCTTCAGCAGCACCACGAATACGTCGCCAAGAGCTTCCTCAGTGAACGAGCAGGAGACCAGCACGAGTATTTCAGCGAGAGCGGTGTTCAGAACCAGCATGTCCTCAAGGTCGAGCGACCTCTGAATGCCCCACGGTGGGCGACCACGCCGAATCAGCATCTGGGCGACCAGGCAGGTCTGCGCAGCTTGGAAGGCTTGTCGCTCCGATTCATCACTCACCGACGCCTCGAGGTGCTCGACGATGACCACCGTCATTTCCTCAGGCTCGAGATCATCCATGTCGGCTGCGAGCTCAATCAGGCCTCCGATACGTGTCAGCAGATAGTGAAACCGATCCGTGGCGAGCTCTGGAGTCGCACGATTCGTTGTGTGGTGAGCAATGAAGGCGGAAGCTGAGCGGACAAGCGCAACGCCAAAGGTGTCCAGGTGCTCGGCGACCAATACGCCGGCGCGCTGGGCGTCGCGGTGCACAGCGACGGCCGTGATCACCTCTCTGACCGCACGTGCGGCAGCGAGATCGTTGTCGTCGACCCTATGAGGCATTCTGCGTCCCCTCTCTTGCGGCGTTGCCCTTTCATGATGGACGACAACACTGACACCACAGGTCACACATCGCCCCAGCGAGCTTCACGGAGGAGGATGGCTCGCTCCACCCCAGCGAAGTGCTGGCCGTTCATAGACCCTGGTCAGCCCGATGCAACTCCAGAGTTGATACCGCAATCCAGTACGCTGGCCAGCAGTTGCCCCGCCCATCACGGAAGGCCCTCGAGTGTCGCTCAACCACGCCCAGTTCATCTGGCAGGCCGCGGACATCCTCCGCGGCACCTATAAGCAGCACCAGTATGGGGACATCATCCTCCCGTTCACCGTGCTGGCCCGCCTGGATGCGGTGCTCGCGCCCACCAAGGATTCCGTGCTGGCAGCCTCGGAGGGCTTCGATGAGGACGCCGAGCCGCCGCTGGGCATGCTGCGGGTCCGGGCAGATCACCACTACAGCTTCTTCAACCGCTCGCGGCACACGCTGAAGACGCTGCGCGGCGATGCGGACAACATCGAGGAGAACCTGCGCGGCTATGTGAACGGGTTCTCCGCCAATGTGCGGGACATCTTCGAGCAGTACAAGCTCGAGGACACGATCATCGAGCTCGCCCGGCACGATCTGCTGCTGCAGGTTCTGCAGCACTTCTCCCACGTGGACCTGCATCCGGAGCGGGTGACCAATGAGCAGATGGGCCATATCTTCGAGGAGCTGATCCGCAAGTTCGCGGAGGCCTCCAATGAGACCGCCGGTGAGCATTTCACCCCGCGCGAGGTCATCGAGCTGATGGTCACTCTGCTGCTCAATGATGAGGAGAACCTCCACACTCCGGGCGTGGTCCGTGAGGTCTATGACCCGACGGCCGGCACCGGCGGGATGCTCTCGGTGGCCGATGACAAGATCAAGGCCATCAATCCGGACGCCTCGGTGAACCTGCTGGGCCAGGAGATCAACCCGGCTTCCTATGCCATCTGCAAGGCGGACATGGTGGTCAAAGGCCAGGACATCGGCAACATCGTCTTGGGGAACACCCTCACCGAGCCGGCCTTCAAGGGACGCACCTTCCACTATGGGCTCTCGAATCCGCCGTTCGGCGTGGACTGGAAGCAGTACCGCTCCCGGGTGCAGACCGAGCATGAGGTGCAGGGATACTCGGGACGGTTCGGTCCGGGGCTCCCCCGCGTCTCGGACGGCTCCCTGCTGTTCCTGATGCACCTGATCTCGAAGCTGCGCGAGCCGGGCGGTGAGGCGCAGAACGTGGGCGGCCGTGGCGCGATCGTGCTCAACGGCTCGCCGCTGTTCACCGGTGGGGCGGGCTCCGGGGAGTCGAGCATCCGACAGTGGGTGCTGGAGAACGACTACCTGGAGGCCATCGTCGGTCTGCCGACGGACATGTTCTACAACACCGGCATCTCCACCTATGTGTGGCTGCTCAACAAGGAGAAGCCGAAGGCCCGGCGCGGCACGGTCCAGCTGATCGACGCCACGGAGATGTTCACCAAGATGCGCAAGTCGGTGGGCTCGAAGCGCAAGATGCTCGGAGCTGAGGACATCGCGCGCATCGCGCAGCTGTATCAGGCGTTCGAGGAGTCCAAGCACTCAAAAATCTTCAGGAACGAGGACTTCTTCTACCGGACCATCACGGTGGAGCGACCCCTGCGGCTGAACTACGCCTACTCTGCCGACCGCGTGGAGCGGGCACGGGCATCCAAGATGTTCGCCAAGCTCGACGACTACGCCCAGGCCGCGCTAGGCGGCGCGCTGGAGAAGGCGTCCGCCGGGTGGAACGGGCACGTCTCCACGAATCGTGAGGAGTTCCGCCAGGACCTGAAGAAGCGTTGTGACGAGGCAGGTGTGACGCTGAAGCCTGCCGAGCTGAAGGCTCTGGTGGCAGAGCTCAGCGAACATGACGACGACGGCGAGCTGGTCACCAAGCGAGACGGCACGCCCGAGCCGAACACCTCCTTGCGAGACACGGAGAACGTCCCGTGGGATGAGGACCTCGACGAGTATTTGGAGCGAGAGGTCAAGCCGTTCGTCCCGGAGGCCTGGGTGGATGACTCGAAGACGAAGATCGGCACCGAGATCCCCTTCACTCGGCACTTCTACGAGTACGTGCCGCCGCGGCCGCTCGAAGAGATCGACCGCGACCTTGATGAGGTACTGGGCAGGATTCGCGCACGCCTGGAGCAGGTGAAGTCATGAACGCCATCAACTCACTTGACGAGACTGTCCGGCGGTCTGCGAATCTGACGCGTGCCAGGGTCGTACCGTTGAAGCACCTGTTCTCAAGAGCCAAGACAGTCAGTTCGGGGTCGCAAACGCTGCTGTCGTTGTACCGCGACTACGGCATCGTTCCCAAGGATAGCCGGGACGACAATTTCAATCGAGCATCCGATGATCTGAGCAACTATCAGCAGGTCAATCCAGGGGACCTCGTCGTCAATAAGATGAAGGCCTGGCAAGGGTCTGTGGGTATCAGTGGTTACTCCGGAATCATCAGCCCGGCATATTTCGTATACCGCCCGATCAGCGAGCACCCGGTGCGGTACTTCCACTACGTGTTCCGATCCGACGTCTACCGCCAAGCCTTCGGCAGCATTTCTTCAGGTGTGCGCCCGAATCAGTGGGACCTGGATCCGGATGCATTCGGCAGGCTTCCCGTGGCTGTGCCGCCCGTGCGTCGGGCGCAAACCATCGCCGACTACCTCGACCACGAGACCGCCGAGATCGACGCCTTCATCGCCGACCTCCAAAAGTTCCTCGCTCTGTCCGCGGAACATCTGGACTCCTTCTGGGACGCGGAGTTTCGAAGGCTCGTTGGAGTCCACCCAGTAGTAGAGCTGCGCCGGGTGCTGCGATCTCTCGTCGATGGCCCTTTCGGGTCTGCTCTGACATCTTCCAGCTACTCTGATGAGGGAGCTCCCGTCGTACGGCTAGGAAATATCCGGCGCAACAGATTCAGCACGGAGCCACGAGTCTATGTCCCCCGGGGTTATGCCGCTCAGCTCTCTTCCCACGACGTCGAACCTGGAGACGTAGTGATCGCAGGGCTTGGGGATGAGAAACTCCCGCTGGGGCGTGCAGCGGTTGTACCGGCGGAGTTCGGCAGGGGCATCGTCAAAGCCGACTGCTACCGGGCGCGGACGTCCGAACGCGTGTCTCCTGCCTACCTGGCCTGGGCGCTCTCGTCACCGGCAATGAGTGCCGCGTTCCAAATGATGGGGAGAGGGACCACCCGCACCAGGTTGAATCTGGGCATTGTGTCAGCTGCGAAGATCCCCCTTCCCGACCGCAAGGCCCAGGAGAACTTCGTCCACGTTCATAACACCGCGGCTGCGGCGCACGCCTCCATGGTTGACGCCGTGAACCGTGCCGTCGACCTCGCCCGCGAGCGCCGCGCCGCGCTCATCTCCGCCGCGGTCACAGGCCAGATCGACGTCACGCAGAAGCACCGGCCGGTCGCCGAACAGCTCGAAGACGAGGTCAAACAGCTGCACTGAGCAGTGCCAGCCCTCCCATCGTCCCCACGAGCTCGTCAATCCCTCCCACACCTACCTGGCAAATCCGCATGACACGTGCGGATTTGCCAGGTAGCATCGCATCATGGAGCAACGCCCCCACGCAGAAGCTGCGCTCCACCGCGCCCTGCGCCGGGCGCCAGTGGTCCTCCTCGTAGGCGCACGCCAAGTCGGCAAGACCACACTGGCCCGCACCGTCGTCGCCCCTGGCTCAGAGAACTACTTCGACCTGGAGAACCCGGTAGATCTCGCTCGACTGGAGCAGCCGATGCTGGCCCTGGAAGGCCTCACTGGAACGGTCGTCATCGACGAAGTGCAGCGGCACCCAGAGCTGTTCCCCGTGCTGCGCGTCCTCGCGGACCGAGACGACGCCCCAGCCACCTTCCTCGTCCTCGGCAGCGCCTCCCCGGAAGCACTGCGCCAGTCCTCAGAATCCCTGGCCGGCAGGATTGAGATCGTCGAACTCCCCGGGCTCGGCCCTGCTGACGCAGAAGACCCGGAGGCCGTCTGGCTGCGAGGCGGCTACCCGAGGTCCCTGCTCGCCGACACAGACGAGGACTCCCTGGACTGGCGGCGCTCCTACCTGCGCACCCTGGCCAACCGGGACCTCGCCGAGTTCGGCTTCTCCCTACCCGCGTCCACGATCACGCGCTTCCTCGGGCTGCTCTCGCACCAGCACGGAGGGCCCATCAACGCCGCCTCCATCGCGGGAAACCTCGACATCGGCGAGTCCACCGTCCGGAAGTACCTCGACGGCCTCCGCGACGCCCTGCTGATCCGCTCCCTTCCGCCCTGGCACACCAACCACGGCAAGCGCCTGGTCCGAACACCGCGTACGTATCTCCGCGACACCGGCCTGCTCCACGCCCTCTGGGGGAACGTCCCCGACCACGCCTCCCTGCTGCGGCACCCCAGCGTCGGCTCCTCCTGGGAGGGATTCGTGATCGACGAGGTGCTGCGCCGCTCCGCAGAGTTCCAGCCCTACTTCTGGCGCACCAAAGGTGGCGCCGAGCTCGACCTGATGCTGGACGGCCCCCGCCGCCTCGGATTCGAGATCAAACGTGCCGACGCGCCCCGGCTCTCCACATCCATGCGCTCCGCCTCCCAAGACCTCGACCTCGACCACCTGTGGGTCATCTACCCCGGCACGCGCCGCTACCGACTGACAGACCAGGTGAGCGTGCTCCCGTTCGAGCAGCTCATCGCCCTCGACTCGATCCAGGAGCTGCCATGAGCCAGATCCACCATGAGGACACCTTCCAGCGGGAGATCGCGGAGCACCTGGCCCATCACGGGTGGCTGCACTCCCCTGAGGCCCACGGGTACGACGTCGAGCGAGCCCTCTGGCCCGAGGACCTGCTCGGCTGGCTCGAGGACACCGACCCGGACAACTACGCCCGCCTCGTCCCGCCTGAGGCCGATGCCGCCGTCCGCGAACGCGGCCAGCGCCGCATCCTCGACCGCGTGGCCAAAGTCCTGGCGACCAGCGAGGACCAGGGCGGCGGCACCCTGAAGACCCTCCGTGGCGGCGTCGACATCCCCGGCGCCCGGCGCCTCAGCCTGCTGCAGGCGCCCGTCTCCACCGACCTCAACCCGCAGGCAACCCGACGCTACGGCCAGAACCGCCTCCGCGTGGTGCGCGAAGTCCGCTACTCAGCGCGGAAGCAGGACCGCATCGACCTGGTGCTGTTCCTCAACGGCATCCCCGTGGCCACCATCGAGACCAAGAGCTCCTTCAGCCAGCCGCTGGAGGAGGCGAAGAAGCAGTACCGGCAGGACCGCAAGCCCCAGGGCGAGCCCCTGCTCACCCCCTTCCGGGGCGCGTTGGTGCACTTCGCCGTCGCTGAAGAGAACGTGGCCATGACCACCGCCCTCGCCGGGGAGGAGACCTTCTTCCTGCCCTTCGACACCGGGCATGACAACGGGGCGGGCAATCCTCCACGCGAGGGCAAGCACCGCACCAGCTACCTGTGGGAGGAGGTGCTGGAGCGTGACACCTGGCTGACCATCCTCACCAAGTTCATCTACATCAACCACGAGACCCGCACCGACCCCGTCACCGGGGAGGTCCAGGAGAAGCGCCAGCTGCGCTTCCCCCGCTACCACCAGTGGCGAGCCGTCACCCGGCTCACCCAGGCCGCCCGGACAGAAGGCCCCGGACACAAGTACCTCATCCAGCACTCCGCGGGCTCCGGCAAGACTGACTCCATCGCCTGGACTGCCCACCGGCTGGCCGACCTGCAGCACGCCGACGGACAGAAGGTCTTCGACGCCATCATCGTCATCTCCGACCGGCAGATCCTGGACAGCCAGCTCCAGGACGCCGTCGACCAGCTCACCCACGTCACCGGCAAGTTCCAGCCCATCACCCGCGGCTCGGAAGGCTCCAAGACCGCCCAGTTCCTGGACGCGCTGGCCGCCGAGGTGCCCATCATCGGGCTGACCCTGCAGACCTTCCCCCACGCCCTGGCGAAGATGCGTGAAGAGGGCGGAGTCCTGGCCGGGCGGCGCTTCGCCGTCGTCGCCGATGAGGCCCACTCCTCCCAGACCGGAGCCGCCTCCGACGCGCTGAAGGAACTCCTCTACCGCAACCAGGAGCGCGAGGCGCAGCAGGCGGAACAGGCTCAGCAGTCCGACCAAGCCCAGGAACCCCTCGACGACGACCAGGACGCCCTGAACCTGATGGCCGCCCGCACCGACGAGGACCAGCGGATCAGCTTCTTCGCCTTCACCGCCACCCCGAAGGCCAAGACCCTGGAGCTCTTCGGCCGCCGAGACGAACACGGCGAACTCCAGCCCTTCGACCTGTACTCCATGAAGCAGGCCATCCAGGAGAAGTTCATCCTGGACGTCCTGAAGAACTACACCTCCTACGACGTCGCTGCGCGCATCGCCCGGGACGGCGAGGAGACCGGCGAGGAGATCGATGTCCGCCGCGCCACCCGGGCAGTGATCGGGCAGGTGGAGCTGCACCCGACCAACGTCAGCTCCAAGGTCCACGAGATCATCCGACACTTCCAGCACACCGTCCGCCCCGAACTCGGCGGGCGCGCCAAAGCCATGGTGGTCACCGCGTCCCGCCAAGCGGCCGTCGCCTACCACCGGGCGTTCCAGCGGGCCGTCAAGGAACAGGACCTGGACTTGAAGGCCCTGGTGGCGTTCTCCGGTGAGGTGGAGGACCCGGACGCACCCGACGTGCCCGGCTTCGATCGGCCCACTGTGACCGAGACCTCCGAGAACCCGGACCTGCGTGGCCGCGACCTCGCCGTCGTGTTCCGCCAGCCCGACCAGCATGTGCTGATCGTGGCCAATAAGTACCAAACCGGGTTCGACGAGCCGCTGCTGGTGGGCATGTACGTGGACAAGAAGCTCTCCGGGATCTCCGCGGTCCAGACGCTCTCGCGTCTGAACAGGCAGGCGCGGGGCAAGTACAACACGTACATTCTGGACTTCGTCAATGAGCCCGAGCAGATCCAGGCGGCCTTCCAGGAGTACTACGAGGACGCGCAGATCGTCACCGAGTCCGACCCGGACCTGGTGGCCGACCTGAAGCAGAAGCTGGAGAACGCCGGCATCATCACCCGCTCCGAGGTGGAGCACTTCTGGAGCGTCTGGCGGGACACCCAGCACCTGGCCCAGGCACACAGCCGACTCTCCGCCGCGCTGGATCCTGCGGTGGACCGGTTCGCCCACCAGTGGAGACAGGCCGTGCTCGCCGAGGACTCGGAGAGGCTCGAGACCCTGCGAGAGTTTCGCAAGACCCTGGTCCAGTACACCAAGACATACGCGTTCTTCAGCCAGATCCTCCACTACGGCGACGAGATGTACGAGAAGCTTTCGACCTACGGGGAGATGCTGGTCCGTAAGCTGGCCAACTTCACTGAGGAGGACGCCGACCCGGACTATGTGGACGTCGAGGACGTCGTCCTGACGCACTACCGGCTGGAGAAGCTGCGTGAAGAGGACATGCGCCTCCACGACGGCGGCGCCGAAGGCCTACGCGGCATGACCGAGGCCGGCATCACGCGCAGCGACGAGACCAAGCGTGCCGACTGGGACACCATCGTCGAGAAGATCAACCGCTACTTCGGCGACCTCGACGTCGACGACGAATACAAGGTCCAAGGAATCCAGGCGCTCATCCGCGAGACCAGTAAGGACGACCGCCTCCACGACCAGGCCCGGCACAACACTCGAGAGGACTTCCAGGTCTCCCCCACCCTGCACCGCACGGTCGAGGACGCCGTCTGGTCGCACGAGTCGAGCAGCCAGGACGTCATGAAGGCCATCCGTGAGATGAGCACCGCGGACCTCGTCCACGCGCTGATGGACTTCGGGCTCTACGAGCACATCCACCAGAAGGCGACCCACTCCTCCACTTGACATCCATATTATGGATATCTGATTCCATATCACGATAGACTGGCGGTGTCCCTGACCCCTCTCGAGGAGACCTCATGACACGCCTTCAGGTGGGCCAGCCGGCCCCCGCCTTCACCCTGTCCGACGCCGACGGCGACCAGGTCAGCACCGCCGACTTCGCCGGGCAGCACCTGATCGTCTACTTCTACCCCAAGGCCGCCACCCCGGGCTGCACCACCGAAGCCTGCGACTTCCGGGACAACCTGGCCTCCCTGCAGGCGGCCGGATACGCCGTCGTCGGGGTCTCCCCCGATGAGCCAGAGGCGCTGCGCCGCTTCACCGAGGACCAGCAGCTGACCTTCCCGCTGCTCTCCGACGCCGACCAGGCCACCGCCCGCGCCTACGGCACCTTCGGCACCAAGAACCTCGGAGACCGCACGGTGGAAGGCACCCTGCGCTCCACCTTCGTCATCGACCCCGAGGGCACGCTGCGCCACGCAGCCTACGAGGTCGCCGCCGACGGGCATGTGGCCGAGCTGCGCCGCACCCTGGGAGTCTGAGCTCGGCGCCTGAGCGCCGTCCGCGCTCCGCCCCGCACCAGACCCAGACGCCGCGGGCCCCGACCAGATCTGGTCGGGGC
>NZ_JBQYEY010000014.1:0-91350 GCF_052656005.1 Nesterenkonia sp. K-15-9-6 | reverse complement strand
GGATAAGACTGCCCGGAACTTCCACGCTGGGCTCTGCCTCGCAGCGACTCTGCAATGGGTTTAGCAACACGCCCTAGGGCTCGGTCCTTCGCGGATACGAGGGCGTGCTCGAGGGCTTCCAATGGGAGATCCTCGGTGCGCATCGTGGAGCGAGTAGCCCAGCCGACGATCTTCCGATCGAACACGTCGGTGACGAACGCGGTGTAGCAGAACCCGCAACTGGTGCGGACGTAGGTGATGTCCGCGACCCAGAGTCGGTTCGGCCGGTCCGCGGTGGAGCGCCGTTCCACAAGGTCCGGACGTTCATCGGCTTCCCGTGCGGGGACGGTCGTGCGGGGCTTCCGGCCCCGGACCACGCCGGACAATCCCGCAGCACGCATGAGCCTGGCGACCTGATCGCGGCCGATGTCCCAGCCCTCGCGGCGCATCGCGTGCCAGATCTTCCGGGCCCCGTAGACGCCCTAGTTGTCGGCATGGATCCGTTCGATCACCGGAACCAGCTCTGCGTCACGCAACTGCCGGTCGCTCGCGGGGCGGACCTTCGCGGCCCGATAGCCGCGAGAAGTGAGGAACCCACCGTCTGTCGCACCGAGCGTGCGGCAGATGAGCTCGACCCCGAACAGGTCGCGATACATGTCGACATACGCGATCATCTCGGCGTGGGCCGGTCGAGCTCCGCGGCGAAAAACGCCGACGCGGTCTTCAGGATCTCATTCGCGCGCCGCAGCTCAGCGTTCTCGCGTTTGAGACGTCTGATCTCAGCCTGCGCGTCGGTGGTCGCACCCGGCTTCTTCCCGGCATCGACCTCGGCCTGCTCGACCCAGCGACGCAGTCCCTCGATCGAGACGTTCAGCTTCGGTGCGGTCTCCTTGATCACCTGATACCGCGACAGGCCCGCCTCGTCGGCCTCGAGCCGGTCCTGCACCATGCGCACGGCACGATCCTTGAACGCTTGCGGGTACTTCGATGGCATATCCCAATCCTCTCGAAAACGGATCGGAACGAAACCCAGGGCGGTTCATAGTCCGCACAGTGCGCCGGCGGCGGCGGCAGACAGGCCGGGCCGCAGCCCGCGGGCGCTGGAACGCAGGATCACCACAGTGTCAGGGCCGGGAGAGATGTAGCTCACCAGGACGAGGGAGAGGAAGACGGGCCAGTGGACGTCCATCGGCGTTCAGTCTCCGTTCGGTGCGTCGATTCCCGGCCCATCCTATGGCCGATAGGCTGGTGCCATGACTGCGACTTCCTCGCCTGAGACCACCGGTTCCACTGATTCCCTTCTCGAGCAGATCCGCTCGCTGCCCAAGGTCAGCCTCCATGATCACCTCGACGGCGGTCTGCGTCCGGCCACGCTCATCGAGCTCGCCCGCGAGGCCGGCGTCGAGCTGCCCACCGAGGACCCCGAGGCGCTGGCCCGCCGGTTCCGGGAGAACGCCGACTCCGGGTCCCTGGAGCGCTACCTGGAGGCCTTCGGGCTCACCACGGCGGTCATGCAGACCGCGCAGAACCTGCGCCGCGTGGCCCGCGAATACGTGGAGGACCTCGCAGCGGACGGTGTGGTCTACGCCGAGGTCCGCTGGGCCCCGGAGCAGCACCAGCAGCAGGGGCTGAGTCTGGATGAGGCCGTCGAGGCCGTCCAGGCGGGGCTGGAGGAGGGCATGGCCGCCCTCGAGGATGAGGACCGGATCGTGGTGGTCGGCCAGCTGATCTCTGCGATGCGTCAGTCCGACCGTGCCGACGAAGCCGTGGAACTGGCCAAGCGCCACCGTGACCGCGGTGTGGTCGGCTTCGACATCGCTGGGCCCGAGCACGGCTTCCCGCCGTCCCGGTTCGCTCCGGCGTTCACCGTGCTGGCCGAGGCGATGATCCCCGCCACCGTCCACGCCGGGGAGGCCGACGGCGTCGAGTCCATCCGTGACGCGCTCGTCTCCGGGCGCGCCCAGCGTCTGGGCCACGGGGTGCGGATCGCCCAGGACGTCTCGATCTCTGAGGAGCCGGTGACCTCCGACGACGGCGGCGACGCCTACGAGGTCATCCTCGGCGACGTCGCCCGCTGGGTCCGCGACCGGCAGGTGCACCTGGAGGTCAGTCCCACCTCCAACCTGCAGACCGGCGCCATCGCCCCCTTCGCCTCGGACGGGACCGCGACGATCACCGACCACCCGTTCGACATGCTCTACCAGCTGGGCTTCAACGTCGGGGTCAACACGGACAACCGCCTGGTCTCCGGGGTGACCCTCTCCGGCGAGCTGGCCCTGCTGGCCGAAGCCTTCGGCTACGAGCTCGCCGAACTCGCCGACTTCCAGATCAACGCCCTGGAGTCCTCCTTCCTCGGACAGGAGGAGCGGGAGGCGCTCTCGGCGCTGATCCTCGAGGCATGGCAGTGACCACGGCCCACCAGCCGTCCGCCCAGCCGCCGTCGGACCCCGTGCGGCGGCTGGAGTGGGTGGTGGCCCAGCTGCGCCTCCACTGTCCGTGGACGCAGCGGCTGAGCCATGGCTCCCTCGTGGAGTACCTGGTGGAGGAGGCCTACGAGACGGTCGAGGAGATCGAGGCCGGAGGCGTGGGCGAATCCCTGCGTCAGGAGCTGGGCGACCTGCTCTTCCAGATCGTGCTGCACGCCCAGCTGGCGGCCGAGCGCTCCAGCTTCGACCTCGACGGCGTGGCCGAGGCGATCACCGCCAAACTGGTGCGCCGCAGCCCGCATGTCTTCACCTCTGATGGGCAGCTCGACGTCGACGCCCAGGCCTCCCTGGACCAGATCGAACGCGCCTGGACCCGCATCAAGGCCCAGGAGAAGGCCGAGGAGAAGGCCGCGGAGAAGGCTGTCGAGGAGGTGACGGCCGGGCAGAACGGAGCCGACGGTGACGCCGAGCTCGCCGCCGTCGTCGGCTCCCTGCCGGCCCATCTTCCCGCCCTGGCCCGGGCCGCCAAGCTCATCGACCGGCTGGACCGCACCGTCTCGGCCGACCCCGAGGCAGGCGACGACGTCGGCGCCGGACCCGCCTCCTCAGCCCAGGATCCGCTCGCCGCGGCTGACGAGGACGCCTTAGGTGAACTACTCTTCTCGGTGGTGGAGAGAGCACGTTCTCGGGGTCAGGACCCCGAACGCGCGCTGCGTCGCCACCTCAGCACGCTGGCGCAAGGGCGCGTCGGCCCCGGACTGTCCAGATAACCGAAAAGGAGCCGACTACCCATGTCACTCATCGCCAGTGTGTACGGCCGCGAGATCCTCGACTCACGCGGAAACCCGACCGTCGAGGTCGACGTGCTTCTCGACGACGGCAGCTTCGGCCAGGCCGCCGTCCCCTCCGGCGCCTCCACCGGAGCTTTCGAAGCCGTGGAGCGCCGTGACGGCGACAAGGGCCGGTACCTGGGCAAGGGCGTCTCCGGCGCCGTGTCCGCGGTCAACGACGTCATCGCCCCCGCCCTGGAGGGCCAGGACGCCACCGAGCAGCGCCTGATCGACCAGATCCTGCTGGACCTCGACGGCACCGACAACAAGAACAGCCTCGGTGCCAACGCGATCCTCGGCGTCTCCCTGGCCGTGGCCAAGGCCGCCGCCGACGCCTCAGACCTGCCCCTGTACAAGTACCTCGGCGGGCCGAACGCCCACCTGCTGCCGGTGCCGATGATGAACATCCTCAACGGCGGCTCCCACGCGGACTCCAACGTGGACATCCAGGAGTTCATGATCGCTCCCATCGGTGCGGCCACCTTCTCCGAGGCGCTGCGCTCCGGCGTCGAGGTCTACCACGCGCTGAAGGGCCTGCTGAAGGAGAAGGGCCTGAACACCGGCCTGGGTGACGAGGGCGGCTTCGCCCCGGACCTGCCGTCGAACCGCGACGCGCTGGACCTGATCACCGAGGCTATCAAGCGCGCCGGCTACACCCCGGGCACGGATGTGGCGCTGGCCCTCGACGTCGCCGCCACCGAGTTCTACTCCGAGGGCGCCTACACCTTCGAGGGCGAGCAGAAGACCCCCGAGCAGATGAGCGCCTACTACTCCGAGCTGGTGGACGCCTACCCGCTGGTCTCCATCGAGGACCCGCTGGACGAGGACGACTGGGCCGGTTGGAAGACCCTGACCGAGACCATCGGCGACAAGGTCCAGTTGGTGGGCGACGACCTCTTCGTCACCAACCCGGACCGCCTGGCCAAGGGCATCGACGCCGACACCGCCAACTCGCTGCTGGTGAAGGTCAACCAGATCGGCTCGCTGACCGAGACCCTGGACGCCATCTCCCTGGCGCAGCGCAGCCGCTACACCACGATGGTCTCCCACCGCTCCGGCGAGACCGAGGACACTACGATCGCGGACATCGCCGTGGCCACCAACGCCGGCCAGATCAAGACCGGCGCCCCGGCCCGCTCCGAGCGTGTGGCGAAGTACAACCAGCTGCTGCGCATCGAGGAGGAGCTCGGCGACGCCGCCGCCTACGCCGGCGCGAGCGCCTTCCCGCGTTTCCGCGGCTGACTCTGGTCGGCCCATCCTGATCAGCGCGACCTGAGCATCGTCTGAGGGGCCGCACCCGGAGCATCGTCCCGATGCCCCGGGTGCGGCCCCTCTGCGTGTCCGCCGCCGTCGACGAGGCATCGGCGACTACCCTGGGACTTCGACGGCGCGCAGGGCGTCGCCCCAGCTGAGACACCGGTGGCACACGGAAGGCGGTGACCATGGCCAGGCATGCCAGACGCAGCGACTCCGACGCCGGCCGCAGCGCCCGCGTCGCTTCCGCCGAAGCCCGCCGGCTCGCCGAGCGCGAGCAGGTCTCCGGAGAGATCCGGATGCCGGCCGACCTCGCCGCCCGGCGGGCGCGCCGAGTGAGCCCGCCGAAGCAGCGCCGCCCCTCCGGGGAGCGCACGGCCGTCAGCGCCCGCTCGATGGTCCCGGAGCGGACCCTCTCCGGGCGGCTGATCGTGATGACCCTGGTGGCCCTGGTGGTGGTCTCCTTCCTGGTGCCCACTGTGCGCACCTATCTCCAGCAGCGGTCCGAGCTGGCCGACCTGGAGGCCGGCATCGCCGAGGAGCAGCAGCGTCAGGACGAGCTCGAATCCGAGATCAGCCGCTGGGACGACCCCGAGTACGTGCGTCAGCAGGCGCGCGAACGCATCAACCTGGCGATGCCGGGGGAGCGGCAGTACCACGTGATCGGCGACCTCACCGGAGAGGACGACACCCCGGAGAACCAGGAGGACAGCGAGGTCCGTACCGACCTCCCCTGGGCTGAGGCGCTATGGGATTCTCTGGTCCGGTCTGCCGTAGATTAGTCTCGACGGTGGAGGTCCGTTCCTGCCGAGGACCCGCCCATGAGCACCAGGAGAGCCCGCGAGACGATGACCCAGCCCCGCAGCGCCACCCCCACCCAGGACGACCTGGACACGCTCAGCCTGCAGCTGGGCAGGCCGGTGCGCGACGTCGTCAAGATCCCGGCACGCTGCCGCTGCGGCAACCCGCTGGTGGCCGCCACCGCGCCGCGCCTCTCCAACGGGATCCCCTTCCCGACGACGTTCTATCTCACGCACCCCACCCTCACCCAGGCCGTGTCCCGGCTGGAGGCTGCCGGCGTGATGGCGGAGATGACTGAGCGGCTGGGCCACGACGAGGAGCTTGCCGCCGCCCACCGGGCCGCCCATGAGAACTACCTGGCCGAGCGTGAACGCATCCGGCTGGCCGCCGGCGTGGATCCCGTCTGGGAGATCGACGGGATCACCGCCGGGGGCATGCCCGACCGCGTGAAGTGCCTGCATGTGCTCGTCGGCCACGCGCTGGCCGTGGGTCCCGGCATCACCCCGCTGGGCGACGAGACCCTGGACCGCATCGCCGAGGACTGGACGCCGGAGGTCTGCACCTGTGCCGCCGCATGGGACCACGACGCCGAGATCCCCACCCGTGACCTCAGCCGACACGTGCGGCGACTGAAGGAGGAGCAGCAATGAGAGTGGCCGCCATCGACTGCGGGACCAATTCGATCCGCCTGCTGATCGCCGATGTGGAGAGCGCGGGGGAGCCGCGCGGACCCCAGAGCGTCCCGGAGGGGCAAGAGCCGTGGGGGACCGAGACCGGTGAGCACAGCGCGGTCGCCCAGATGCATCGTTCACGGCTCACCGATGTCGTCCGGCAGATGACCGTGGTCCGTCTGGGCGAGGGCGTGGACGAGACCGGAGAGTTCTCCCCGGCCGCGCTGGAGCGCACGTTCGCCGCGGTGGACAGCTACGCGGCCCTGATCCGTCGGCACAAGGTGGAGGCGGTCCGCTTCGTGGCCACCTCCGCGACCCGAGACGTGGCGAACCGCGACGCGTTCATCGCAGGCATCAAGGACCGCCTCGGCGTGGAGCCGGAGGTCATCCGCGGCAGCGAGGAGGCCGGGCTCTCCTTCGTGGGTGCGGCCTCTCTGCTGGACTGGGACCCCGAGCGGAAGGTCCTCGTGGTGGACCTCGGCGGAGGATCCACCGAGTTCGTCCTGGGCACCTCGAAGGGCATGGAGCACGCCATCTCCACGGACATGGGGTGCGTCCGATTCACCGAGCGGCATATGCGCACCGACCCGCCGGCAGAGACCGAGACCTCCATGGCGAGCTTCGAGACGCTCTCCTTCCTGGAGGACGTCAGCCAGGTCATGCCGCTGCACGAGACCGACGTCGTCATCGGCGTCGCCGGCACGGTGACCACGGTGACCGCCCACGCCCTGGACCTCGAGGACTACGATCCGGATCTCATCCACGGCGCCGAGGTGGGGTTGGACCGCATCCACCAGTCGGTGGACCAGCTGGTGCACGCGCCCCGGGACCAGCGGGCCCACATGCCGTTCATGCACCCCGGCCGGGTGGATGTCATCGGCGCCGGTGCGCTGATCTGGGGCACCATTCTGGACTACATCAATAAGGTCACGAAGGGGCGGGTGACTACCGCCGTCGCGTCGGAGCATGACATTCTGGACGGCATCGCCCTGTCGCTCGCCACCGGCGCGGCGCAGGAGGCGACCGGCCGGGGCTGAGCCCTGCCCGCATGAGTACGCATCACGAGCACCCCCAGCATCACGAGCACCCCAGCAGGGAACGGAACCGAAGGAAGACCATGACTGACGCTGCCCCGGAGACGAGGGATGCGGCCCGGCAGGGCTCGCCCCACGGAGGACGGCGTGGCCGTTACGGGCGGCGTCGTGCGGCCGGGCCGGGAATGCTGGCCGCCGCCGCGCTGCTGCTGGCCCCCGCTGTCACCGTCGGCGGGGTGGTCACGGCTCCTGCCGCCCATGCTGATGCCTGGCGGGACGCGCAGTTCTGGCTCGAGGACTATGGCGTCACCGAGGCCTGGGAGACCGCTCGAGGCGAGGGCGTGACCATCGCGATCCTCGACACCGGCGTCGACGCCGACCACCCCACCTTGGAGGGCGCCGTCGTCGACGGCACCGACGTCTCCGGAGGTGGTGACGGCTCTGGGGGGCCGGTGGAGCAGTTCTCCACCGAACACGGCACCATGGTGGCCTCCCTGGCGGCCGGGCGTGGCTACGAGCCCACCGGAGACGAGCTCGACGAGCTCCCTGAGCCGGAGGACTACGAGGAGTTCACCGACGAGGACTGGGAGCAGTTCTGGGAAGACCTCCTCGACGAGCTCGAGGGTGCGGAGAACCGAGGTCTCTCGCAGGGCGCCGGAGTGCTGAGCCCTGACGTCCTTCTGACGGGCGAGGGCCGTGAACCGCTGGACCTCACCGCCTCGGCGATCCTGCCCGCCTCGACCACCGAGGACGACGAGGACGCTGACGACGAGGACGCCGACGAGGACGAGGACGCCGACGAGGACGAGGACGACGACGAGGACGACGCTGACGAAGACGGCGAGGACGAAGACGGCGAGGACGAAGACGCCGAGGAAGACGCGGCCGGCGTGATCGGAGTCGCCCCCGAGGCGGACGTGCTGAGCGTGTCCATGGCGTTGGAGATGCCGAACTCCTACGGCCCGGACCTGGAGGACCAGGTGGTCGAGGCCGTGGACTGGGCCGTGGACAACGGGGCGGACATCATCAACATGTCCTTCGGCCTGCCTAACGAGCAGGAGTGGCCCGAGTCCTGGGACGAGGCCTTCCTGAAGGCTGCGGAGAACGACGTGCTGGTCGTCGCCGCGGCGGGCAACCGAGTCTCCGGCAGCTGGAGCGTCGGCGCCCCGGCGACGATCCCCGGCGTGCTGACCGTCGCAGGCGTCAACGAGGATCGGGAGATCAGCGAGGACGCCTCCGCCCAGGGCATCGCGGTGGACATCGCCGCCCCTTCGGAACCGCTGGTCGGGGCGGTCCCGGACGGGCTCAACACCCAGTGGATGGGCACCTCCGGCGCGGCGCCGATCGTCGCGGGAGCGGCGGCACTGGTGTGGTCCGCGCATCCTGACCTCTCCGCCGAGGAGGTCAAACACCGGCTGCTGAGCACCGCCGACGGAGTCGGCGACGGCAACGGTGTGGACCCCGAGTTCGGACAGGGCATCCTCAACGTGGCGCAGGCCGTGGCCGGCGATGACGTCCCGGAGTTCGATCCGTCGGCCTACGAGACCCTCGAGGAGTGGATCCGTGTCCATCGCCGCGGAGAGTCCGACAACACCGAGCACGCCGACATCCCCAGCGACGCCGGCGTCTCACCCGGCCCCGAGGGCGACCCCCGGGACCGGCCGCAGGCCTCCGACGCCAGGGGCACCCAGGACTGGGCGGGACCGGTGGTGGTCGGGGTCGCCGCGCTGCTGGTGATCTCGGTGGTCAGCGTGGCAGCAGTGCACCTGACGTCCCGGCGTCGGCGCTCCTGAGTCGATCTGTCGGGGAACGCACGGTGAGGGGAACAGGCGTCCGGCGTCATACCCGCGCCCCTCACCGTGCCTGGCAGTAGACTGCACTGAAGGAAGGACACGCAGCGTGGCGGTGGTCCGCACCGGAGACCGGTGAGGGGCCGCCGCTGTTGCTGTGTGCAGTTCACGTACCCCTCAGCACCAGCGCTAGGATGGCATCCATGGCAATCTCGCAGAAGCTCTCAGAGAAACCGCGCATTCTGATCGTCGGCGGTGGATATGTCGGCCTCACCGTCGCCCAGAAGCTCCAGAAGAAGGTCAAGGCCGAGGGCGGCGTCGTCACCCTGGTCGACCCCCTTCCCTACATGACCTATCAGCCGTTCCTCCCTGAGGTGGTCGGCGGGCACATCGAGGCTCGGCACGCGATCGTCTCCCACCGCAGCCACCTGCGGGACACGGAGGTCATCACCGGCAAGGTCACGGAGGTGGACCACGCGGAGCGCACCGCCAGCGTGGAGCTGGAGGACGGGGAGAGCGTCGAGATCCCGTACCAGGACATCATCATGGCGGCGGGCGCGACCACTCGCACCTTCCCGATCGAGGGTCTGGCCGAGCAGGGCATCGGTCTGAAGACCATCGAGGAGGCCCTGACGCTGCGCAACCAGATCCTGGAGCGCATCGAGGCCGCCTCCACCATGACCGATGAGAAGGCCAAGTCCCGGGCGCTGACCTTCACCGTGGTCGGCGGCGGCTTCGCCGGCATCGAGTGCATCGCGGAGATGGAGGACATCATCCGCGCCGCCGTCTCGGCCAACCCGCGCCTGAGTCAGTCCGACGTGCGCATCGTGCTCGTCGAGGCCATGGGCCGCATCATGCCGGAGGTCTCTGAGGACCAGGCCGTCGGCGTGGTCGAGCACCTGCGCGGCCGTGGCATCGAGGTGCTGCTGAACACCTCGCTGGGCTCCGCCGTCGACGGCGAGCTGCAGCTGATCAACATGGCGGACAAGTCCGAGGCCGACCGCTTCGAGGCCGACACCCTGGTCTGGACCGCCGGTGTGGCGGCCAATGCAGTCGCGCGCCGCTCCAGCTTCCCGATCGACGAGCGCGGCCGCATCACCGCCTCTGCCACGCTGCAGATCGTCGACGAGGAGGGCAGCCCGATCGAGGGTGCCTGGACCGCCGGCGACGTCGCCGCCGTGCCGGACCTCACCGGCGCCGGGCCGGGCGGCTTCTGTGTCCCCAACGCTCAGCACGCGCTGCGCCAGTCCAAGCAGCTGGTCAAGAACCTCGTGGCCGCCCGCTTCGGGGAGGGGAAGGTCAGCGAGTACAAGCACGACTCCCTCGGCGCTGTGGCCGGACTGGGCCTGTTCAAGGGTGTGGGCAACCCGATGGGAGTCAAGCTCAAGGGCTTCCCGGCCTGGCTGGCCCACCGCGGCTACCACGGCATGGCGATCCCCACCGTGGAGCGCAAGGTGCGTGTGGCCAGCAACTGGCTCAACGAGTTCGTCTTCGGTCGGGACATCACCCCGCTGCGCGACCTGGAGACCCCGCGCCGCCAGTTCGAGGAGGCCGCGACCCCGGCCAAGAAGAAGGCCGACGCCTGATCCTCGACTTCTGATCGGACTGAGTCCGATCCCGAGATTCCCAGAGACGACGGCGAGCCTCTGCCGGAGACCTAAGATGGTCCTGGCGGCGGGCTCGCCGTCGTCGTGTCTGCGCCCCCATAGCCCAATCGGCAGAGGCAGCTGACTTAAAATCAGCACAGTCTGGGTTCGAGTCCCAGTGGGGGCACCGAAGATCGCTGAACGCGCGTGCGGTCCTCGACGGAGGATCCGCACCCTCGACGCGGTACTACGAATGTAGTAGCTTCGTGGCATGGTGGGGCGTGCGGTCGTCGTCGGAGCAGGCATCTCGGGCTTGGCCGTGGGCAGAGCTCTCCTCGCTGTGGGATGGGAAGTGGAGCTTCGCGAGCGGTCGCACGGCTTGCCCGAAGCCGGCACTGCGCTGGGGATGTGGCCCGAGGCTCTGGCCGCTCTGGATGCCTTGGGAGTGGGCGACCGTGTGCGTCATGCAGGAGCCGTGCAGCATGGGGCGGCGTTCCTCCGCCCCGACGGGACCGAGATCGCCGCCGTCAGAACCCCGGCACCGGCTGTCCTCCTCTCGCGCCCAGCTCTGCATCGGTTCCTGTGGGAGGGGAAGCTCGAGGATGCCGTTCGCTGGGGAGATCCGCTGGAGGACCTGGCAGAGCTGACTGGGACCGACATCTCCGATGCGGACCTGGTGGTCGGCGCTGACGGCATCCACAGCCGGCTGCGGTCTGTGGTCGCGGGCCAGGAGGTCCGTCCTCGAGAGCTGCGCGTCACCGCGTTCAGAGGGACGGTCCCTGGCCCCGTGGAGACTACCTGCGAGACCTGGGGGCCGGGGCGTCTCTTCGGGGTCACCCCGCAGGAGTCAGGCATGGCCAACTGGTTCGCCGCGGTTCGGGATGACCTCCTGGATGAGTGCTCAGGACTCCCCGACGACGAGCTGTTGAGCACGCTGTTCGGAGACTGGCACCCCGGGGTGCGGGATGTCGTGGCGCTCGCCGGATCTGTCGGAATCGACCGGCGCCGGATCTTCGATCTGCCGCCGCTGCGCAGCTGGCACCGCGGCAGGGTCGTCATCCTCGGGGATGCGGCACATGCGATGGCTCCGAACATCGGCCGAGGCGCCTGCGAGGCGATCATCGACGCCGTCGTGCTGGCTGAGGCGCTGAGTGTCTCGGCGACGGTCGAGGCAGGGCTGCGGGTGTTCGACAGGCGGCGACGACGAGCGGCACAGCGAGTCGTCCGTGCCTCCCGGCTGCTCAGCCGAGTGTCGACGGCGCGGCGCCTGCCCGAGACCCGGCGCCGGGCACTGCGAGTCGTGGCGGGCCTCGTCTCCTCCTCACTCCGTAGAGAGGGGGAGCGCAGTGGGCACCCGTGATCGAGCCATGGATGCAGCCGTGGAGCTGTTGGGATCTCACGGGTTGCGGGCCCTGACCCATCGGCGGATCGATGTCGCCGCAGGTCTGCCGCAGGGCTCCACCTCGAACCACTTCAGGACCCGGGCGCAGCTCCTCCAGGGCGTGGTGGAGCACCTGGTGGCCATGGAGCAGACGGTCTTCGATGCGAAGGAGCGCCCCCAGAGCATCGATGGGCTCGTTGACGCTCTCTGCACATTCATCGACCTCGCGACAGGTGCTCAGCGGACCGTGACGGCGGCACGGCTCGCCCTCTTCGTCGAGGCCATCCACGATCACCAGGTGCGAGAGGTTCTTGCGCGGGGACGGGAGCACATGGAGGAGTGGGCGGCGGAGACTGTGCAGAGCGTCGGCCTGCCTGAGCCCGTGATCACGGCCCGGCGGGTTATGGGGCAGGTCGAGGGGATCATCCTTCACCGCCTGGCCCTGGGAGGGGAGCACCTGTCCGCGGAGACGGAGGCCTCCTTGCGCGCCTGCCTGGGCTCCGATGACTGAATCTCCGTTCTTCAGTCGGTCGTCGCGCTCGGCGCAGGCCCGGTGGACTCGCGCAGCACCACATGGTTCGGCACCGGTGCATCGGCGGGAGGCTCCTCCCCGCGGACCAGGGCGATGAGCCGTTGCATGGCCAGACGGCCCCGCCCTTCGCGGTCCACCGCCACGGTGGACAACGACGGCGTCGAGTAGCGTCCCAGGTCGATGTCGTCCCAACCGATGATGCTGAGGTCCTCCGGGACTCGCCAGCCACGCTCGTGCGCCGCGCGGAGGGCGCCGAGGGCCACGAAGTCGTTGGCCGCGATCACTGCCGTCACGCCGCTGTCGGCCTCCAGGGACTGCAGGGCCTGGTAGCCGGTGTGTGCGGACCAGTCGCCGCCGGTGACGCCGTGGGACTCGAGCCCGCGTTCGGCGAGGGTCTCCTCGTAGACCTGGCGGCGGGCACGGGCGGAGGCCCATTCCTCGGGGCCCTGGATGTGCAGGAAGCGTCGATGGCCCTGATCGGCGAGGGTGGAGATGATCTCGCGCAGCGCACCAGCGTCGGCCAATGTGCCCAGGCCACGGAGCTTGTCGTCGAACTGCTCCACGATGGTCAGGGCCCCGGAGGCGGCGGTCTTCCCCTGCTCCTGCAGCTCCGGCAGTCCGGCCAAGGAGAGCACGCCCTCCACCCGTCCGGAGCCCATCAGCTCGCGGGCCCGGCGGCTGCGTTCCTCCGCCGGGCCTTCCACCACCGCGATCTCCATGAAATACCCGGCCTCGTGGGCCGCCTCGGCGGCGGCGGCGAGCATGGGCGTGGGCATCTGGGTCACCGGAGCGGGCAGCAGGGCGGTGAGGACCCCGGTCTGCCGGGTCCGCATGGACCGGGCGATCATATTGGGCCGGTAGTCCAGCTCCTTGATGGCGGCCTCGACCCGCGCGATGGTGTCGGCACGGAAGGGGCCCATGTCGCGCAGATAACGGGAGACGGTCTGGTGGGAGACGCCGGCCCGGCGGGCGACCTCGTGGATGGTCGCGGCGCGGGCGGGCCGCGCCTCGGGGGTGGTCTCTGACGCCACGTGGTCACCTCTCCTGTGCTGGCTGTCCGTCGCGGACCGGACGGACAGCTGGGCCATGGGGCCATGGGGCCATCGGATGACGGATGTGGTCCGCTGCTCCATCCTGCCATCGCCCTGCGGCGGCGGCCAGCGGACTGAGCGCGCGGCACCTGCTCCGCAGGCGTGTGACATGGATGACTTTTCGGTGTTGACAGCCTAACCTCGCACTCCCTACTCTTGTGGTCAACGTCATAAAGTGATCGATCACAGTAACGGGTCGGCACCACCGTCACAGGTCGACGTGACCGTGAACCATCCCCATCCCGCGAGGAGCACATCCATGACCGCCGCATCCCCCCGCGTCCGCGCCGCCGTCGTCGGCGCCGGAGGCATCGCCACCGGGGCGCACCTGCCCACATTGAAGGCCCATGAGGACCGTGTGGAGGTGGTGGCCATCGCCGACGTCGACGCCGACCGTCTCAGCGCTGTGGCCGAGGAGTGGGACATCCCGGGCCGCTACAGCGACGTCGACACCATGCTCGCCGCGGAACGTCCCGACCTGCTGGTGCTGTGCACCCCGCCGGTGGCGCACAAGGACGGCGTCATCAAGGGCTTGAAGGCCGGCGCGTGGGTGTGGTGCGAGAAGCCCCCGGTGCTCACCCTGGCCGAGTTCGACGAGGTGGCAGCCCACGAGGGCGAGAGCGGGCCCTTCGCCTCCTACGTCTTTCAGCACCGCTTCGGCTCCGGAGCCCAGCAGCTCAAACAGCAGGTCCGGGACCACACTCTCGGGCGCCCGCTGGTCGCGGTCTGCCATACCCTCTGGTACCGCACTCACGGCTACTACGAGGTGCCGTGGCGCGGCAAGTGGGCCACCGAGGGTGGCGGTCCGGCCATGGGACACGGCATCCACCAGATGGACCTGCTCTTCGAGATCCTCGGCGACTGGACCGAGGTCACGGCCGTCGCGGACGCGTTGGACCGGGACGTCGAGACCGAGGACGTCTCCCTGGCAACAGTGCGCTTCGCCAACGGTGCCATGGCCTCCGTGGTGAACTCCGTGCTCTCCCCCCGGGAGGTCTCCTACCTGCGCTTCGACTTCCAGGACGCCACCGTGGAGGTGGAGCACCTCTACGGGTATGACAACAGCTCCTGGACCTGGACCCCGGCGCCCCACCGTGCCGAGGACGGCTCGGCGGCCGGTTGGACGCCGCAGGAGAACGTCCCCTCCTCGCACAAGCAGCAGCTCTCCGAGCTGCTGGACGCAATGGCCGCGGGGGTGCGTCCCCGCGCCTCGGGCGACGACGGACGCCGAGTCCTGGAGTTCATCGCCGCGCTCTACGAATCCGCGGAGACGGGCCGCACCGTCCGGCGGGCGGAGATGAAGCCCGAGGGCACCTACTACTCCGCCATGCATGACCCCTCGTTCGTCTACGGCAGCGCGGAGAACACCGCTGTCAGCAAGGAGACCGTCCAGTGACCAGCACTGCCGTGACCACAGGCTTCGACGTCCGCGCCGAGCAGGACGCCATCGCCGTCGACGCCGCGGGCACCGAGATCCTGCGCTACGTCATCCACCCGGACTCGCCGAAGGAGGAGGCCCCGAAGCCGTACCTGTTCCCGCTGCGCTTCACCGATGGTGGCGAGGCCGCGGTGCGCCGCCCCTGGGACCACCGCTGGCACACCGGCCTGCAGTTCACCTGGTCGCATGTGGCGGACCAGAACTTCTGGGGTGGCCCCACCTTCGCCGCAGAGACCGGCTATCAGATGCGCGACAACCTCGGCACCATGAAGCACACCGGTTTCGCCGTGGAGCCGACTGCCGGTGAGGACGTCGTCTTCGACGAGACGCTGGAGTGGATCACCTCCCGCGGGGAGCACTGGTTCGACGAACACCGCATCCAGCGGGTCCACTCGCTGGACGTCGACCGCTTCGGCCCCGGTCGGGGCGTGTGGGCCATCGACCTCACCACCGAGCTGACCAACGTCAGCGGCCGCACGCTGCCGATGGGCAGCCCGACGACGGCGGGCCGGCCCAATGCCGGTTACACCGGCTGGTTCTGGCGCGGGCCGCGCTCCTGGACCGGCTGCGACGTCGTGAACTCCGCCGGCGCCGCGGGCGAGGAGAACACGATGGGAGCCCCGGCGGGCTGGGTCGCCTTCTCCTCCGAACATGACGAGCTCGACGGGGGCGGCACGGTGATGGCCTTCGCCGGGTCCTCCGAGTCCCAGGATGCGGAGGTTCCGCCGATCAAGTGGTTCACCCGCACGGGCATCTTCACGGTCACCAGCCCGTCGCCGGCCTTCGACCAGGAGATCCATCTGCCCGCCGAGGGGCGGCTGCGCCTGCATCATCGCTTCGTGTTCATCGCGAAGGTGTGCAGCGGGGAGGAGCTGACGGCGCTGGGGGAGGAGTTCGCCCTGTGAGCGCCCCCCAGGAGAACTCCGCCCGTCCTTCACGTTCCCTGCCGCGGTTCCCCGGGGGGACCTCAGTGAGCGATCTGTGCGTGTATGACTGGGACACTCCGGACGGCCTCCACGGCGGGACCCCGCACTTGCACACGCTGTCCACCGAGGCCTATGTGGTCACGGCCGGCCGTGGCGAGGTGCACACCCTCAGCGCGGACGGCGCGGCGCAGGATCCTCTGGAGAAGGGGTCCCTGCTGTGGTTCACCCCCGGCACCGTGCACCGGCTGGTCAATCACACAGGACTCGAGCTGGCGGTCATCATGCAGAACGCCGGGCTGCCGGAGGCGGGAGATGCCGTGATGACCTTCCCCGATGAGGTCCTCGCCGATCCCGAGCGCTACCACCAGGCAGTGACGCTGCCCACCGACGGAGACGAGCAGGCCCGTGCCGAGGCCGCCCGGGCACGCCGGGACCTGGCCATCGAGGGCCACCGGCAGCTGCTCGCCGCCGTCGAGCAGGACGGGCCCGCGGCCATGCGGCACCTCCACGAGCGCGCGGCGGCCCTGGTGCGTCCCCGCATCGAGCAGTGGCGCGAGATCTGGGCCGCGAACGTGGAGGCCGAGACCGAGCGCACCCGAGCCCAGCTGGAGGCGCTCGCCGACGGCGATGCCTCCCACCTGCAGGAAGCTTCCGTGATCCGGGGTGAGCCCAGGCCCGGCCCCCGACTGTTCGGCATGTGTGGCCGCCTGAAGACCTGGAGGGCCCCGGACATCACGGACTGAAGCCCCTCTTCTGGTGCGAAGAGTGGATCCGGTGCGACAACTGAATACGCAGGGGGCTCCGAGGCATCAGGCCACACCGATGGCACGCCTCGGGGCCCCCTGTGCTCTCTCCAGCCCCAGCCCATCGACAGACCTCAGCCCATCAGCAAGACCCAGCCCATTCCCCGAGATGAGGAGTCCCCATGACACCCAGGATGCGTCCATCACTGCCCGACGCTGCGCCGCCCCGTCCCAGTCGGCGGCGCCGACGCTGGACCCGGCCGCTCGGCGCTCTGCTGGTGGCTGGGCTCGCCGCGACCGCCTGCGGCGACGGCAGCGACGACGGCGACGTCACGCTGACCTTCAGCTGGTGGGGCGGAGACGTCAGGCACCAGTACACCCAGGAGATCATCGCGCTCTTCGAGGAGGAGCATCCGCACATCACCGTGGAGCCCCGCTATGGCGAGTGGGACGGCTACTGGGACCAGCTGGCCACCCAGACCGCGGCCGGAGACACCCCGGACATCATCCAGATGGACCTGGTCTACCTCCGCGAGTACATCGAGTCCGGCGTCCTGCTGCCGCTGGACCAGATCGACACCGGCGAGTTCACCCAGGAGCTGCTGGACACCGGCACGCTCGACGGCGAGCTCTACGCCATGCCCGTGGGGCAGACGGCGCTGACCTATGCGGTCAATCCGAGCCTGATCGAGGAAGCCGGGGAGGAGATGCCCGACGGCGCCACCTGGACCTGGGACGACCTGAAGGACCTGACCACCGCGATCTCCGAGGAGACGGACAGCTATGGGCTGGCCACCTTCTTCGACTCCGGAGGCCTGGAGCTGTGGCTGCGTCAGACCCATGGCGTGAGCATGATCGGCGACGACGGCGAGCTCGCCTGGGAGCCGGAGCAGGCCGTCGAGTACTTCGAGATGCTCGGCGAGTTCCAGGAAGACGGCGCACTGCCGTCGGCCGCAGAGATGTCCGAGCAGCACGGCATCGCTCGGGAACAGACCCTCATCGCCACGGGCGAGGCCGCCGCGGCGCCGGTCTGGGACGCGATGCTGGTGGCACTGTCCGGAGATGCCTCCGCGGATCTGGAGCCGCTCATGGTGCCCAGCCGCGCCGGGGACGCCTCGGAGGCGGGCATGTACTACAAGGCCTCCATGTTCTACTCGGTGGCGACGGGCACCGACCACCCGGAGGAGGCCCAGCTCTTCGTGGACTTCCTGGTCAATGACGAGCGTGCCGGCGAGCTGCAGCAGATCGAACGGGGCATCCCCGGCAATGAGACCATCCGTGACCAGATCCGCGAGGACCTCGGCGAGGTGGAGACCCAGGTGGTCGAGTACTCCGAGAGCCTGGAGGACGTGGTGGCCGACGCCCCACCGATGCCGCCGGAGGGCTACGGCGCAGTCCAGGACATCATCATCCGCTACATGGACGAGTTCTTCTTCGGCAGGCTCAGCGCCGAGGATGCCGCGGAGGCCATGCACGGCGAGATCGAGGACGCGCTGCGCTGATCGGGCGGCTGATCCGGAGCAGCTCGCTCAGAAGGCCAGGCCCGTGCTCGACTCGGACCCCCGCAGCACCAGGCGGGTGGGCAGCTCGATGACGTCGGGGACGGTGGTGGGGCGCGCGATGCGCTCCACCGCCAGGGCCGCGGCACGGCGGCCCATCTCGAGGGGGTCGTGGCTGACCACGCTGATGCCGAGCACGTCGGCGGTGTCGAAGTCGTCGAAGCCGACGAGCGCGGGACGCGTCTCCAGCTCCCGGGCTGCGCGCAGCACAGCCACGCTCATCCTGTTGTTGCCGGCCACCACGGCGGTCGGAGGCTCGGCGGTGTCCAGGGCGGCTCGGGCGACGGTGTCCTCGGCGTCGTCGTCGCTGAGGTGCTCCAGCGCCGCAGCGTCGCCCAGCCCCGCGGTGGCCATCGCCTCCCGGTAACCGGCCAGGCGCTCATGCTGGGTGTGGATGTCCGCCGGGGAGGCCAGGTAGGCGATCCGTCGGTGCCCCGCGCGCAGGAGCGCCTCGGTGGCCTGCCGGGCACCGGTGCGGTTCTGCAGCAGCACCGCGTCGGCCAGCAGGTTCCGGGCGGGGCGGTCCACGGCGATCACCGGGGTGCCCAGCTGACGCTCACCGTCCAGATACGACTGGTCGGCGGCCGAGGGGATCATCAGCAGCGCGGCCACCCGCTGGGAGAGCAGCGCGTCGGCGACCCGCTCCTCACCCTCCTCCGTGTCGTCGCTGGAGCCCATCACCAGAGTCAGGCCGGAGGCGGAGAGCTCTCGCTCGATGCCGGCGGCCACCGCGTGGTAGAAGGGGTTGCTCATCTCACCGATCAGCAGCCCCACGGTGGAGGTGGTGCCTCCCCGACGCAGCGTCCGGGCCAGCGTGTTGGGGCGGAACCGCAGGCGTCGGGCCGCGGCCAGGACCTGGTCCCGCGTGGCGGCGGCGACCTTCTCCGGCTCGCTGTATACCCGGGAGGCGGTCTTGCGGCTCACCCCTGCCAGGCGGGCGACGTCGTCGAGGGTGGCGCGCTGCGGCAAGGCCATGCGAAGTCTCCTGAAGGCGGGGGCGTCCGTTGCATGACATCGTAGGACATTCTGTCTGCCGGATGCGATGCCGCGGAGCGGCGGCGCTCAGCGTACGCCGCGGGCCGCCAGGGCCTCAGCGGTCTCCTCGGCATGGCGCAGCGACATCACCAGCAGCGGCATGATGAGCGCCTTCGGGGTGACGCGTCGGCCGCGGGCCCGCAGCGCCTCGCGGATCTGACCGGAGAACGCCAGGATCACGGGCACGGAGCGGATCGTCAGGGACAGGGCCAGGGAGATCCGGGAGGTGTCGACGCCGAGCTTCGCCAGAGGCGCCAGAGCGCGGTCGAATCCCGCCAGGATGTCCGAGGTGCGGGTGGTGAGCGTGAACAGCCCGGCCACCATGATCACCGCGACCACGCGGGAGACGTTGAGCAGGGCGACCTGCGGCTCGAGGAAGATCAGCTGGGGGACGGTGAGGATGAGCAGGATCCAGCGCAGGCCCCACAGGCGCCGCAGCAGCCCGGAGACCCCGGTTCCGGCGAGCAGATGTCCGAGGACCACCAGGGCCCAGGCACCCAGGATCGCCCACGGGTTCTCCCGCTGCAGGGAGACCCCCAGGGCCAGCAGGAAGACCAGCAGGAACTTGACGCCGACCCCCGTGCGGTGCAGCACCGAGGTGCCCGGCTGATGCAGCGGCATGACCGCGGAGGCCGCGCCTCCGCCCGCAGGTCCCGCCGAGGTCGCCCGGGGTGCGCGGCGTCGCACGGACCCCGATGCCGGCCGTGCGGTCGTCATCGCGCGGGGGCCCCGCGGCGGCGCGCCCAGCTGAAGGGTGCGGGATAGGCCTTCACCAGCGCGTGGGTGCTGAGCACGGCGATCACCGCCTTGGCGAGGTCGCCCGGGAGGAATGCGGCGGTGGCGGCGGTCGCCTGGGGGAGCGTGAGGCCCAGCTGGTAGGCCATCACCGGAATGCCGCAGGCATAGATCACCCCGATCCCGCCCAAGGCGACGCCGAGAGCGGTCCGCCACCAGGCCAGCGGCCAGCGCCACTGAGTGAGAGCCCCGACGACGAGCGCGGCGGGGATCCAGCCCAGCGCGAACCCGGCGGTGGGGCCCGCGTAGACGCCGAGCCCTCCGGAGCCCTGCGCCAGCAGAGGCAGGCCGGCGACGACGAGGGCGTGCAGCAGTACCATGGCCCCGGCCCCTCGCCAGGGGCCCAGGATCGCGCCGGCCAGCATCACCCCGAGGGTCTGCAGGGTGATCGGCACTCCGGCCACCACGGGGATGGCGAAGGGCTGGCCCAGCACCGCGACGAGCGCGGCGAACATGGCCATCTGGGCGATCCCGCGCACGGCGGCGGTGGCCGGGCCGGCGACGAGGGTCTCGGACGGGGGCATCGGGGCTCCAGGAGTGGGGCGTCCTGGCGCCGGCGAGTCGCGTCGCCGACGGTTTGAACGCTGTTCAATACGGTCTGCGGCCCCACTGTAGGCCGTGGAGACCGTCTCTCGCCACTGCGCCCCGGTCAGCTCTGCGCGGACAGCGGCGCTGATGCGGTCTCACCAGGGGACATGCGGCGCACATCACGCCGTGTTCCCGGTAGACTGTCTACACGGTGCGTCAGCGTTGCACCCCTGCGACGGCGGGTGAGAGCCCGTCGCCGAGTCGCTCGCTCGCCGAGCGCAGGTGCTGCGCACTCGACAGAGCCACGAGCCCCGATAAGGAGTGCGGCCCACGACATGTCCAACCCGATCTTCAACTCGCAGGCGTTCCCCTCGCAGTTCAAGGAGCGCGAGCGCCGTCGTTTCTACATGAGCGACCAGGGCACCGTGACCGAGCAGCCCCGGGCACAGCACCCCGGAGCCGGTCCGAGCTACGCCCAGCAGCACGGCATGCCCGGCCAGCAGGCCCCGGGTGCCGACCAGTTGCACCAGATGTACGGCCAGCCCTCGCCCACAGGCCAGGACCTCGGCCGGATGACCTATGACGAGGTCATCCGCAAGACCCTGATCAGCTTCGTCGTGGTGCTCGTCGGAGCGGGCATCTCCGTGACCGCCGGGGCGATGAGCTTCGGCCTGGCCAGCGGACTGATGCTGCTCGGCGTCCTCGGCGGCTTTGCCCTGGGCATGGTCAACGCGTTCAAGCGCGAGCCGAACCCGGCGCTGATCCTCGCCTACAGCGCCTTCCAGGGACTGTTCCTGGGCGGCATCTCGATGTTCCTGGAGTACCAGTTCCCGGGCATCGTGCTGCAGGCCGTCCTCGGCACCGCCATCGTCTTCGCCTCGGTGCTGGTGCTCTTCCGCTCCGGGAAGGTCCGCGCCACGCCCAAGCTGAACAAGATGTTCATGGTGGCCGGCCTGGCCTACCTGGTGTTCTGCCTGGTCAACTTCGGCCTGATGATGTTCGGCGGCACCAGCTCCATGTTCGGTCTGCGCACCGAGTTCAGCCCGTGGATCGGCCTGGCCATCGGCGCGCTGGCCATCCTGCTGGCCACCTACTCGCTGGTGCTGGACTTCACCAACATCCAGGAGGGCGTGGAGGCCGGCGTGGCGTCCAAGTACTCCTGGGCCGCGGCCTTCGGCCTGACCGTGAGCCTCGTGTGGCTCTACATCGAGATCCTGCGCATCATCGCCATCATCCGGTCCATGGCGGAATGACGCCGCAGTTTCGCTCCGGCTGCTGCCTGCAGCCGGCATGACATCGCGACGGGTCCGCCGCGCACCGCTTCCGGTGCGCTGCGGGCCCGTCGACGTCTGGGGCGTCTCAGTCCCTGAACCTTCACACACTGATCCTTCGAGTCCAGGAGTGCTGTGCCACCATGGAGCGCATGAACGCTGAGGAAGCCCGCGGTGACGGCCGGAAGCCGCCGGCCGCCGTGCCGGTGGGCGCCCACGCCGCGGTTGCGAGCGACGCCGCGTCTGAGTCCGGCGTGTCCGGATCCGGCGCCGCCGCCGCTTCGAGCCCTGCGGGGGCGGACCCGGTGACCTCCGGGAAGCTCGAGCACGAGCGACTGGCCGGGCTCAGCGACGCCGAGCGGATCCAGGAGGACATCCCCTGGGGCGTGCGGATCGCCGCCGCCTGGTCCTGGCGCGTGCTGCTGATCCTGGCGTTCACCGGAGTGCTGCTGTGGCTGCTGAGCTACGTCTCGCTGCTGATCATCCCGCTGCTGGTGGCCGCGCTGCTGGCCACGCTGCTGCGCCCGGTCCACAACTTCTTCCGCACGCTGCGCTTCCCGCGGATCCTGGCGGCGATCACCACGATCCTGCTGCTGATCGGATTCGTCGTCGGCCTGCTGTACCTCGTGGGCCAGGAAATCATCACCGGCTTCGCGGAGATGGCCGACCAGGTGCGGGTCGGCGTGATGGAGCTGGTGGCCATGGCCGAGGAGGTCGGCCGTGACCTCGGCATCACCATCTCCGCCGAGGACTTCAACCAGTGGATGGCCGAAGCCACGCAGTGGGTGCAGGACAACGCGGAGTCCATCCTGGGCGGAGCGATGTCCATCGGCTCCACGGCTGGAAACTTGATGGTCGGGCTGATCCTCGCGCTGTTCACTCTGATCTTCTTCCTCTCCGACGGCCACCGCATCTGGGACTTCTCCGTGAACTTCGTCCCGCGGAAGTTCCGTCCCGCCATCCACGGTGCGGGCCGTCGGGGATGGACCGCGCTGGGCACCTATGTGCGCGTCCAGGTCTTCGTGGCCGCCGTCGACGCCGTCGGCATCGGCATCGGCGCCGCCCTGCTGGGAGTGCCCCTGGCGCTGCCCGTGGCCGTGCTGGTCTTCCTAGGTTCCTTCATCCCGATCATCGGTGCGGTGGTGACGGGCGCGATCGCCGTGCTGCTGGCGCTGGTGGCCAACGGGCTGGTCAATGCTCTGCTGATGCTCGGCGTGGTGCTGCTGGTCCAGCAGATCGAGTCCAACGTGCTGCAGCCCATCGTGATGGGCAAGGCCGTGAAGCTCCACCCGCTGGCCGTGGTGCTCGCGGTGACCGCCGGAACGACTCTGCTGGGCATCGTCGGGGCGCTCTTCGCTGTGCCGGTGCTGGCCTTCATCAACCGCTCGGTGCGCTACATCGTGAAGGAAGAGTGGCGGCACGACGACGAAGCCATCGCCATGGAACGAGAACAGCAGGAGGAGGAGCTGCGCCGGGACGCCGAGCGGCGGGAGATCGAGGCCCAGGAGCAGGAGACCCTGGCCGGGATCAAGCGACGCTTCCTGGAGACCATGCCGGGACTGGACCCGGACAAGCCGGCCTTCGCCCGGCGTGGGGGCCGCGGCGGCAAGCAGGGCGACGGCGCCGGGGAGGAGGCCGAGGGCCCCGCTGCCGACTCGACTGCACATGACGCTGGCGTCTCCCGAGGCGACCGTGCCTCCGAGAAGGACTGACCTCTGAGAAGGACTGACACAGGACCACGATGACCCAGACCGACCAGATCGAGCGCGAGACCATGACATCCACTCCGAGCCCGCAGGGCTCCTCGGCCTCAGGAGACGCCATCACGGAGCATCAGGCGGAGCACCGGATCCCTGGACGGCACCTGAGCGTGCAGCTGGAGGATGTTCAGGCGGCCCGCGAGCTGCTGGACGGCGTCATCGTGCCGACCGCCATGGAGCACTCCCGTGCTCTGGGGCGCATGATGGACGCCACCGTGCATCTGAAGTGCGAGAACCTGCAGCGTGCCGGCTCCTTCAAGGTCAGGGGCGCGTATGTGCGCATGGCCCGGCTCTCCGCCGAGGAGAAGGAGCGCGGCGTCGTCGCGGCCTCGGCCGGCAACCACGCCCAGGGCGTGGCGCTGGCGGCCAAGAAGCTCGGCATCCGGGCGAAGATCTACATGCCCCGCGGGGTGGCGCTGCCCAAGCTGGCCGCCACGCGTGACCACGGGGCCGAGGTGATCCTGCACGGCTCTAATGTGGACGAGGCTCTCACGGAGGCCCAGAACTACGCCTCCGAGTCGGGTGCGGTGTTCATCCACCCGTTCAACAACACCGACGTGGTGGCCGGCCAGGGCACCATCGGCCTGGAGATCCTGGAGCAGGTCCCCGACGTCGACACCGTCATCATGGGCATCGGCGGCGGCGGACTGCTGGCCGGCAATGCGGTGGCCATCAAGCAGGAGGCGGCGCGACAGGGCCGCGAAGTGCGCATCATCGGGGTGCAGGCGGAGAATGCGGCTGCCTATCCGCCGTCGTTGGCCGCGGACGCGCTGGTGCCCATCAAGGGGGTCCGCACCATCGCGGACGGGATCGCCGTGGGGCGGCCCGGGAACATCCCTTTCGAGATCATCAAGGACCTCGTCGACGACGTCGTCACCGTCAGCGAGGACGCGATCGCCCAGGCGCTGATCTTCCTCATGGAGCGCTCGAAGATGGTGGTGGAGCCGGCCGGCGCAGTCGGCGTCGCCGCGCTGCTGGAAGGGAAGCTCGCCGGACTCGGCATCGAACCGAAGTCCATCGTGGCGCTGCTCTCCGGCGGGAACATCGACCCGATGCTCATGCTCAAGGTCATCCAGCGCGGCCTCTCCGCGGCGAACCGCTTCCTGACGGTGAAGCTGATGCTCAAGGACCGGCCCGGGGAGCTGGCGATGATCTCGCGCATCATCGCCGACACTGACGCGAATGTCACCGGGGTGGACCACACCCGCATCGGCGGGGCCCTGTCCATGGGCGACGTCTCCATCGTGATCAACATGGAGACCAAGGGGGAGGAGCACTCCGCCTTGGTGCTCAACAGTCTCCGCGCCGAAGGCTACGAACCGATCGTGATGAACTGATGCCCGTCTCGATGATGAAGTTCTCCGTCAGCGCCGGCGTGGGTCTCAGCGCCGGCGTCGGTGGCGAGGTCACCGAGGGCGGTGGACCTGACGGGGCCTGGGCGGATCTGATCGGCCTGGCGCTGATCGGTCTGATGTGGGCGCTGAGCCTGGCGGCGCTGGCCGGACTGGCGTGGTGGCTGGGTCGCTGGATGCGTCGCCGTGAGGAGAGACGGAAGAACCCCGCCGCCGAGGGCGACGGGGTGTCGTCTCGTGCTGCGGGGCGCTCTCGACGCCAGCAGCGTCGTCTGCGGCGCAACGTCCGCCGAGGCCGCCGGCGTCAGAACAACGCCAGCGACCTCGACGGCTGGGTCTGATCAGCCGGTGAACGGCTCGGCGGAGACGATCTCCACCGGGATCTCCTTGCCGTTGGGCGCGGCATAGGACAGCGAGTCGCCGGCCTTGGCGCCGTTGATGGCCGCTCCGATCGGGGAGCTGGCGGAGTAGACGTCCAGGTCGGAGTCGCCGGCGATCTCGCGGTTGCCGAACAGGAACCGCATCTCATTGCCGGCGATCTTCGCCGTGACGACCATGCCGGGCACGACGGTCCCGTCGCCGGCGGGGGCGTCACCGACGTAGGCGTTCTCGAGCAGGTCGGTGAGGTAGCGGATGCGCGCCTCGGCCTTGCCCTGCTCCTCCTTGGCCGCGTGGTAGCCGCCGTTCTCCTTCAGGTCGCCCTCTTCGCGGGCGGACTCGATCCGGTCGACGATCTCCTGTCGACCGGGGCCGCTGAGGTGTTCCAACTCAGCCTTGAGGCGGTCATACGCCTCCTGGGTCAGCCACTGGGCGTTCTCATCGGTCTCGTGAGCGTGCGTCGACACTGTAGTTCTCCTCGGGTCTGAGGAGGAACCGGGCGCCGGGCCAGGGGCCCGACACGTCAGACGGCATCGCCCTCCGTGGTGGGGCGGACCCCTCCGGACAGCGATGCCGTGCGGTTCCTCGTCGTACATGCAGAGACCCCGCCTGAGGACATGTGCCCCGGGATTGGTGCCCGGCAGCTCCCCGGCGGGGTGGTTCTGCGTTTCCACAATCGTAGTGGTGACGGGCCAGAACCTCAACGGCGCAGTGTCAACGGCACAGTGTCGTCCACGGCACAGGGTCGTCGTCGCTGCGAGGCTGGCAGTGCTGCCCTCACCTCCGGACGCTGAACAGTCTGCGCCCGGGTCCGTAGACCAGTCCCACCACGATCAGCGCGACGGCGATCATCACCACCGCCAGCGCAGCGGCGGCCTGGGGGTCGGACTGCTGCAGCAGGTACACCTCCACCGGGGCGGTCCGGGTGGTCCCGGCCGCGGATCCGGCGAAGGCCAGAGTCGCGCCGAACTCGCCCAGGCAGCGCGCGAAGCACAACACGGTCCCAGCCAGGAGACCGGGGCGGACCAGCGGCAGCACCACCCACCACAGGGTGGCCAGCGGGCCGGCCCCCATAGTCGCGGCCGCCTCCTCATACTCCCGGTCCAGCGACGCCACGGCGGACTCCACGGAGAGCACCATGAACGGCATCGCCACAAACGCCTGGGCGAGCACCACCGCGAGGGAGGTGAAGGTGATCTGCACGCCCAGGGCATGCAGCGGCTGGCCCACCAGGCCCATACGTCCGAAGGCCGCCAGCAGCGCCACACCGGCCACCACGGGCGGCAGCACCAGCGGCAGCAGCACCAGCGGACGCACCCAGGGCAGCAGGCGCGCCCGACCCCGGGCCATCAGCACCCCCAGCGGGATCCCGCAGACCAGACACAGCCCGGTGGCCGCCGTCGCCGTCTGGACGCTGAGCAGCAGGGCCTCCCGCGTGGTGGGGGAGGCCAGCAGCTCCGGCACGGCCGGCAGGTCGGCTTCGACCAGGAGGGAGAGCACGGGAAGGGTCAGCAGCACGGCGCCGACGACGGCGGGCAGCCACAGCAGGCCGGGGAGAGCGCTCGTGCGTCGCACCATGGAGGGCTCAGTCGAGGCTCGAGGCCTCGGCGGCGGGGGGCGGCAGGAAACCTGCCTCCTCGAACGCGGTGCGCCCGGACTCTCCCACCAGCAGCGTGAACAGCTGCTCGGCGGCCTCCTGCTCCTGAGGCTCGGCGGCGACCGCGGCCCAGATCTGGGTGTCGTTGTGCGGGAAGTCCGGGATCTCGAAGACCTCGACCTCGTCGTCGGCGGCCTCGGCGTCGGTGAGGTAGGCGAAGCCGGCGTCGACCTCGCCCATGCGGACCTTCGTCATCACAGAGGCCACCGAGGTCTCCTCGGTGTCGGCGTGCACGTCCACGCCGAGCTCCTCCTGCATGGTGCGGGCGAGCTCCCCGCAAGGGACGTCCTCGGCGCAGGTCGCGGTGGTCAGCTCGGCGGCGTGGGCGATGAAGTCGTCGAAGCTGTCGATCTCGCCGGGGTTGTCCGCCGGCACCACCAGAGCCAGCCGGTTGGTGGCCAGCGGATAGGCGTCACCGGCGACCGCGCCGTCGTCCACCAGGTCCGCCATGTGGGTGCGCGAGGCCGTGATGACGATGTCGAAGGCGCGTCCCGAGCGGATCTGCGAGACCAGCGTGGAGGTGCCACCGTACTCGGACCTCAGGGTCACGCTGGCGCCGCGGGAGCGCAGGTCCTGGTCCACGCGCCGCAGCGCCGGCTCCACCGACGCCGCAGCGAGCACCGTGACCTCGGTGGTCGGAGTGGCAGGAGGTTCGGCTTCGGTGTCATCGTCGGAGCAGGCGGTGAGCACGAAGGCGGCGATGAAGCACACCAGCAGCGCCAGGGCGATCACTCCGCGCATGCGGTGGAACCAGGAGCCTGGTCGCATCAGTCGAGCTCCCAGCAGGAGTCCACGATGCCGGTGACTCCGCGGTGCTCGGTGCGCAGATCGGTGCGGAAATACTGGCTCCTGTCGGAGGAGTCGCTGCCCTCATGCGGGCCGATGGTGACGGTCTTGGCCCCGACGACGGCGTAGGTGTCGTCGAGGACCTGGACCATGCACTGCACGGTGGCGTCGAAGTCCTTGGTGACCTCATAGTCCACCGAGGCCTCGGTGTCCGAATGGATGATGTACCCGACATCCTTGGAGGTCATCTGCCCCACGGTGTTGCCGACGGTGAAGTACACGGCCACCGCCAGGGCGGCCGCCAGTGCCGCCACGATGAGCCACGTGCGGGTCCGGGCGGTCAGGGGGCGCTTGGCGGTGCCGTAGCGCTCGGCGAGGCTGGGGGAGGCGGGCGTGTGACTCATCGGGATTATTCTAGTGCGTCAGGGAGTTCTGATGCGTGGAGGGGTGAGGGCTCCCGCGCAGATTCGGGCGTCCCCGCTCAGTGCTGAGGACCTGCACCCCGACCACCTGTACCCCGACCACCGACACGGAGACCGACTGTGACCCCGACCCCAGACCATCCGGCTGACACCCTCTCTGCCTCGACGCCCGTGATCCGTCGGGACGCGGCGACGGTGAAGCCGCCGCGCGGACTGCGGGACGCCGTCGACCCACATGCCGAGGCGCCCCATGAGCATGTGCCACGGTCGAAAGGGCTCCGGATGCTGGCGGTGCACGCCCACCCGGATGACGAGTCCTCCAAGGGCGCGGCGATGATGGCCGCTTATGTGGACGCCGGCGCCGAGGTCGTGGTCGCCACGGCCACCGGAGGGGAGCGGGGGGACCTGCTCAACGAGGCGGCCGGGGAGCTGCAGCAGTGCCACCGGGACCTGACCGGCGTGCGTCGGCAGGAGATGCGTGAGGCCGCTGAGGCGCTGGGCATCGACCACGTGTGGTTGGGCTTCGAGGACTCGGGCCTGCCGGAGGGCGACCCGATGCCCCCTCTGCCGGCGGGGTCCTTCGCGACGCTGCCGCTGGAGCAGGCCGCCTACCCGCTGGTCCGGCTCGTCCGCCGTTTCCGCCCCCATGTGATCATCAGCTATGACGAGTCCGGCGGCTACCCGCACCCGGACCACATCATGTCCCACAAGATCTCGGTGGAGGCGTATCACGCCGCCGGAGACGCCCAGCGCTACCCGGATGCGGGCGAGCCGTGGGAGCCGCAGAAGCTCTACTATGACCGGGCCTTCAACCCCGGCCGGTTCCGGGCGATCCACGAGGCCCTCGTGGAGGCCGGCTACGAGTCCCCCTACGGGGAGCGGATCGCTCGCTACGACGACGACGGCGGCATACCCTGGCTGACCAAGCACGAGGTGACCACTCAGGTGCCGGTGGGCGACTACCTGGAGCTGCGCGACCGTGCCCTGCGCGCCCACCGCACGCAGGTGGAGCCGGACGGATTCTTCTTCGCCACGCCCAACGACTTCCTGCGCAAGGTGTGGCCCTACGACGACTATGTGCTCATCGACTCCCGGGTGGAGACGCAGCTGCCCGAGCACGACCTGTTCGCCGGGATCCGCTGACCTGCGCCGTGTGCTTTCGTTTTCTACACGGCGTAGACTTGGCCCTCGGACAAGCGACAGACTTCAGATCAGAGGCGAGAGACTCCCGTGCATCCTTTCCCTGCACTGACGAACTGGTGGCCCGGTGGGGGCGGCGGTGACACGCCTGACCTGCGCCCGGGCCTCGAGGAGTCTGACATCACCCCCGGCATCGAGGGGTTCCTGTTCACCGCGCTGATCGTCGTGCTGCTCATCGTGGTCGTCCGTGATCTGGCCAAGCGCATGCGCCGGATGAAGTACCGCTCCCAGGTGGAGGCGGAGCTGTCCGGGGAGGAGCCCGAGTTCCCCGGGGAGATCGTCCCCGCGGAGATCTCCGAGGCTCAGCAGCGGGCCCGTGACGCCGCGGCCGCCGACCGGTTCGGCACCGCGCAGCCCGCCGAGGACACCCCGGCCGAGGCCGACGACGAGCGTCCGGGCACCGAGACTGCCCGCTGATCCCTAGACTGGCGTCATGACTGACGCCTCATCCTCCCCGGCCCCTGTCACCCTGCCTTACGGAGAATGGCCCTCGACGATCACGGCGGAGCAGCTCGCCGTGGGCGGAAACCGGGTCTCTGCGCCGTCCCTGGTGGGACGGCATCTGTGGTGGACCGAGGGGATCGCGGCCGAGGCCGGGCGGCAGGCGATCGTGAGGACGGCGTCGCCGGTGACGGCCTCCTCCGATGGTGCCGCCGAGACAGTGACGGTGCTGCCGGCTCCCTACAATGCCCGGTCCCGGGTCCATGAGTACGGTGGTTCTTCCTGGCTGGCCTTCGACGACGGCGGCGACGCGCCGCTGATCCTGTTCGTGAACTTCGCCGACCAGCGCATCCACCGCTTCCGGGAGGGGGAGGACCCCACCCCGCTGAGCCCGATCGGAGAGACGGTCGCCTCCGCCGGCGGGCCCTCGCTGCGCTGGGCGCAGCCGATCCACGTGCACGGTCCCGACGGCGACGAGGTCTGGTGGATCTGTGAAGACCACACCCGCGGCTCGGGCATCGAACGGTACATCGCCGCTGTCCCGCTGGACGGCTCCGCCGCCGACGACGCCGCCCGGGTGCGGCAGGTGACGCCGTCGTCGCGCTTCGTGGCCCACCCGCGCGTCTCGCCCGACGGTGCCCGGATGGCCTGGATCTCCTGGGAGCACCCGCAGATGCCCTGGGACGGCACCCAGCTGCACGTGGGACGGCTGGAGGCCGGCGTCGTCGTCGAGGACACCGTGGCCGACGGCGATACGGAGACCTCCGTGCTGCAGCCCGAATGGCGGGACGCCGAGCGGCTGATCTACCTGTGCGACCGCACGGGATGGTGGAACCCGTGGACCCTCACCGTGGGTGCGGACCCGGAGCCGGTGCTGCCGGCGGGGGAGGCCGCGGCCCAGGAGTTCGCCGGGCCCCTGTGGCAGCTGGGCCAGCGCTGGCTGACGCCGCTGGATGCCGACACCGCCCTGGTGGTCCACGGCACTGCGGTCGACCGCCTGGGCGTCCTGGACATCCCCACCGGGACGGTGACGCAGCTGGACCTGCCGCATACCCTCATCACGGGCGTGGTGCATCGCGAGGACGGGCTGCTGGCCTTCGCCGGGATGTCGCCGCAGCACTTCTCCGGGGTCCACGCCGCCGAGTTGGTGCGTCCTTCCGCGGGCGACGGGGACTGGCGCGTGGACGGTGTGCACACGGTGCGCTCCTCCCGGGACGACGCGCCGGACCCGGGGCTGCTGCCCGTGCCGGAGCCGATCACCGTGACCTCCGAGGAGGGGCAGGACATCCACGCGGTGCTCTATCGTCCGCGGAACACCGGGGCGCAGGCGCCGGAGGGCGAGCGGCCCCCGTTCATCGCCCAGGTCCATGGCGGGCCGACGGGGCAGGCCGCCGTCGGGCTGTCCCTGGCGATCGCCTACTACACCTCCCGCGGCATCGGCGTGGTGGACATCAACTACGGCGGATCCACCGGCTTCGGGCGCGCGTACCGGGAGCGGCTGAAGGGGCAGTGGGGTGTGGTCGACGTCGAGGACACCGCCGCGGTGATGCGCCACCTGGAGAGAGAAGGCATCGCCGACGGGCGGCGGCTCGGCATCGAGGGCGGCAGCGCCGGAGGGTGGACCACGCTGGCCTGCCTGACCCGCACCGACGTGTTCGCCGCCGGGGTCTCCAGCTTCGGAGTGGCCGACGCCGTCGCCCTGGCTCAGGACACCCATGACTTCGAGTCCCGCTACCTGGACGGGCTCATCGGCCGGTACCCGGAGGATGAGCACATCTACGTGGAGCGGGCCCCGCTGAACCATGTGGACTCGCTGTCCTGCCCGGTGCTCCTCCTCCAGGGCGACGAGGACC
The DNA here is from genome assembly GCF_052656005.1 of Nesterenkonia sp. K-15-9-6. Classification (NCBI taxonomy): domain Bacteria; kingdom Bacillati; phylum Actinomycetota; class Actinomycetes; order Micrococcales; family Micrococcaceae; genus Nesterenkonia; species Nesterenkonia sp. K-15-9-6. Next base: position 59,831 of record NZ_JBQYEY010000014.1, on the reverse strand, counting down.
CGATCGTGCCGCCCAACCAGGCGGAGATGTTCCGTGACGCGCTCGCGGCCAAGGGCATCCCGCACGCCTACCTGCTCTTCGAGGGCGAGCAGCACGGGTTCCGGAAGGCGGAGAACATCATCGCCGCCCTGGAGGCCTCCCTGAGCTTCTACGGCCAGGTCTTCGGCTTCGAGCCTCCGGGCGTGCCGCGCCTGGAGCTCACCCGCTGAGGGTCGGTCGGGGTCTCCCGTCGAGTGGGGAATTTCTCGTGGTGGGAGAGCTGCGTCGCGCGTCGTATCACGAGTTTCTCCCCGACAGATTGCCGCCGCCGGGCCTCACCCTGGCGCACCCCGGGCCCTCAGCGCTCCCCGGACCTGCTGCGCCGCTCGTCTGAATCCATCCCGCAGATCGCTGCGGTCGAACCGCAGCACGAGCCACCCGTCGGCGAAGAACGCATTGTCCCGCACATGATCGGAGCGGTGCTGTTCTGGCGTGTAGTGGGTGGCTCCCTCGTACTGGATGGCGATCCGCCACTCGGGATAGCCCAGGTCCGCACGCGGGGAACCGGGGACCTCGGCGGCGGCCGGCACCTGGAGCTGCGGCTCGGGGAGACCCTCCCGGATGAGGGCCAGTCGGAGAAGGGTCTCCGGGGGAGAGTCTGACCCTTCACGGATCCACCGCAGCGCGGCCCTGGCGCGTCGCAGTCCAGGTGTTCCTGAGGCGACGTCGACGATGTCATCCAGCTGGTCACGTCCGGTGTGAGGCAGGCTGCGGCCTTCGTACCGGAGATACGGGGTGCGCACCAGCTGGTCTCCGAGCACCACCAGCTGCCGGATCGAACAGTCTGCGGCGAGCTCGATCCAGTTCCGGGCCGGTGAGCTCAGCATATGAGCTCCTTCGAGGACGACGTCCTGGTCCCGCACTGCGCACCGGTGTCCGACGACGCCTCGTCTCTGCACCCGCGTGTCGCGGGAGGCATGGCTGCTGAGGTGGACGGCGGTCTCCTGCGCCAGCCGAGGTGGGAGCCACAGGCCTCGCAGTTGGGCCGCCGTCGTATGGGACACCCAGGTTCCGGGAGTGTCTCGGACCAGCGCGGAGGCGGCGATCAGATGGCGGCGATCCGGGGCAGTCTCCTCCACGAGGGTCCGTGTCGCGTAGACCCCCGGCAGCAGCTTCACCACGTCGAGCCGGCGGAGCCTGTCATCGGGGACTCCGAGGGACCGGGCAGTCCTCCGGGTGAGAGCGGAGTGGAGGAGGTCGTCTGGGAGCGGACGTCGTCGGGGCATGCGACGAGTCTGCCGCGACCGGCCGATCACGCGTCGGCGTTTTCCACAGGCTGCGTCAGACGGACTGAGACGGGACGGCCAGGTCTCGCTCGGGTGGGGAATTCCTCGAGGTGCAGAGCCCGCACAGGAGCATGGACCTCAAAGAACTCCCCACCAGCCGAAGGGGCAGGCTCAGCGGGCGGGGTGCGCCGCCTCAGCCTCAGCTCGGTCGACGGCGGCTGCCTCCACCTCGTCCCCGTCCTCCTCGGTGTCGTCGTCGAACGGCACTCCGGTGCGGCGGGCGGAGTAGAGCTCCATGTCGATCAGGCCCTCCCGCTTGGCGACGATCGTGGGCACCAGCGCCTGGCCTGCCACATTGAGGGCGGTGCGGCCCATGTCCACGATCGGCTCGACGGCCAGCAGCAGGCCCACGCCCTCCAGCGGCAGCCCGAGGGTGGACAGGGTCAGGGTGAGCATGACGGTCGCGCCGGTGGTGCCGGCGGTGGCCGCGGAGCCGATCACCGAGACGAACACGATGAGCACGTACTGGGTGATGGTCAGGTCGAGGCCGAAGAACTGGGCCACGAACAGTGCGGCGATGGCCGGGTAGAGGGCCGCGCAGCCGTCCATCTTGCTCACCGCCCCCAGCGGCACGGCGAAGGAGGCGTACGCGCGCGGCACCCCGAGGTTCCGCTCGGTGACCCGCTGCGTCAGCGGCATGGTGCCCACCGAGGAGCGGGAGACGAAGCCCAGCTGCACGGCCGGCCAGACGCCGGTGAAGTACTGCTTCGCCGAGAGGCCGTTGGCCCGCACCAGCACGGGGTAGACCAGGAAGAACACGATGGCCAGACCCACGTACATGCACAGCACGAACACACCCAGCGAGGACAGCGCGTCCCAGCCGTAGGTGGCCACGGCCCGGGCGATGAGCGCCAGGGTGCCGATCGGCGCCAGACGGATGATCCACCACAGCACCTTCTGGATGATCGCCAGGACCGAGGAGGTCACGTCCAGGAAGGGCTGGGCCTTCCTGCCCAGCAGCATGGCGGCGATGCCGATGGCGATGGAGATGACCAGCACCTGCAGCACGTTGAAGGTCAGCCCGGTGCTGATGGTGCCGTCGTCGGCCAGGGAGGAGTTCGCGGTGAGCCCCATGAAGTTGGCCGGCACGAGGGATTCGAGGAACCCGATCCAGGAGCCCTGGCGTCCGGGCTCCGCGGCGGCGTCGGCGGTGACGCCGGTGTGCTGGCCGGGCTGGCCGATCACGCCGATCGCGATCCCGATGAGCACCGAGATGAACGCGGTGATGGCGAACCACAGCAGCGTCTGGCCGGCGAGCCGTGCGGCGTTGGTGACCTCGCGCAGCTGGGCGATGGAGGTCACCACGGCGGTGAACACCAGCGGCACGACGGCGGCGGTCAGCAGGGACACGTAGATGCCGCCGACCTCGGTGACGGTGGCCGTCAGCCAGTTCGGGTCCTCCTCGGTGCCGCCCATGCCGCGGGCGAGGAACCCGACGGCCAGCCCCAGGATGAGGGCGGCCAGGATCTGGTTGCCGAAGGACGTCATCCAGGCGGGCAGCCGCCTGGCCGGTGGCGAGTCGGACGTCGTCTCTGCGGACTGCGCAGGTGCAGACATGGGGGTGCTCCGTTCCAAGGTCGTTCCGGACTCCGGGTCCGGGGTGGTCTCACGTCAGGCGGCAGGCGTCTGCCGCGGCACGGAGGGAGGAACGGGGCGCTTGTCCGCACTATTCCGCGTATGTCGCCAGGTTACGGAGGCGTGGTGGCGGTCACGGGGACCGCTGAGGACCTCGGGGCGGACCGACGACGGAGGCGGCGCCTCAGCCCAGGCCGGCCTCGGCGAGGAGCCGGCGTCGCCAGGCCTCGGTGGCGGCGATCTCGTTGAAGGTGAACAGGTGGAATCCGGCGATGTGCGCCCGGCTCTCCGGCAGGCCGCGCACCAGGCCCCGCACGAGGCCGTCGGGGCTGTAGCCGGCGGGGGAGAAGAACCTCCACAGCATGGTGCGCTGCTTCTTCAGGAAGTTCGCGGACTGTCCCAGGCCCAGGGAGGCGGAGATCCTCATGAGCTTCTGCCGACTGACGGGCCCGGGCATCCCGGCGTAGACCGGCAGCTCCACGCCGTCGGTCCGCAGCTGGGCGCCCCAGCGGAGGAAGGCGTCGGCGTCGAAGCAGATCTGGGTGAGGATCCTGTGGGCGTAGGGGGCTTTGTCCCGCATGGCCTGACGCACCTGCTCGTCGGACAGGCCGGCGTGCCCCTCGGGGTATCCGCCGATGCCGAGGTCCTCGAACAGGTGCGTGCGGTCCTGGAGGGCTCGCAGGACGTCCAGGGCTTCGGTGAACACGCCGGCGGGCTGTCCGGCGTCGCCGGCGATGACGAACAGCCTGTCCACCCCGCCGGCCTCGAGGCGGGTGAGGATCTGGTCGAGCTCCTCGGGGCCGGTGATGAGCCGGGCCGCCAGATGCGGGGCCACGGTGTAGCCGGCCTGCCGCAGGGCGATCGACGTGGCGATGGTGGGTTCCAAACCCTTGCCGCCGGTGGCGGTGACGGTCAGCGGCACCTCGGTGGGCACATGGGCGCGGACCGTTCCCACGGTGGAGGAGAAGGGCATCACCTCGTAGCTGATGCCGGTGGCGAGCCGGGCGAGCACGGCGCGTTCGTCGTCGTTCCGGGTGAGGGGTCGCGCCATCGTCATCTCCTCGTGCGGGTCGGGCCTGGGGACCAGTATGGGGCCCGCGCCAGGTGGGCCGCCATCGACGCGGCCGCAGGCGCTGCGGGAGACTGGCGTCATGGGACATCGTCTGGCTCAGAGCCCTTCTCTGTACCTGCGTCAGCATGCCGAGAATCCGGTGGACTGGCACCCGTGGGGGCCGGAGCCCTTCGAGGAGGCCCGGCGTCGGGATGTGCCGGTGTTCCTCTCCATCGGCTATGCCGCCTGCCACTGGTGCCACGTGATGGCGGGGGAGTCCTTCGCGGACGAGGAGACCGCGGCGGTGCTGAACTCCCGTTTCGTGGCGGTGAAGGTGGACCGGGAGGAGCATCCGGACGTCGATGACGCCTATATGGCCGCCACCCAGACGCTGACCGGCCAGGGCGGGTGGCCGATGAGCGTGTTCACCCTGCCCGACGGGCGGGTCTTCCACGCCGGCACCTACTTCCCGCCGCTGCGGCGCGGCCGTGTGCCGGCCTTCCGGGAGGTGCTCGACGCCGTCCACGCGGCGTGGACGCAGCGACGTCAGGAGGTGGAGGACTCGGCGGAGAAGATCGCCCAGGCGCTCGGTGCGCAGCGGCGACAGCAGTCGCAGATCGCGCTCAGCCCGGTCCTGGGCGACGAGGACGCCGACGGCGGCACCGCGGCGAGCCTTGAGAGCGCCTCCGACGAGTGGGTCGAGGATGCCCTGGCGACGCTGGCCGGTGAGGAGGACACCGTCCACGGCGGTTTCGGCGCCGCGCCGAAGTTCCCGCCCTCACCGCTGCTGGGGTTCCTGCTGGAGGAGTCCTTCTGGCGTTCTCGCCTCACGCACGAGCAGGACGAGATCGCCGGAGAGCTGGCGGTGCGCACCCTGGAGGCGATGGGTCGCTCCGCCCTGTTCGATCAGCTCGACGGCGGCTTCGCCCGGTATGCCACCGACCGTGCCTGGATGGTGCCGCACTTCGAGAAGATGCTGGCGGACAACGCCCAGCTGCTGGGGCATCTGGCACGGCTGAGCGTGCACCCGGCCGCCTCCGCGGCGCAGCGGCGCCGTGCCGAGCATCGGGCGCGGGCCACCATCGGGTGGCTGCGTCGCCGCATGGTCACTGCCGAAGGCCTGCTGGCATCCTCACTGGACGCGGACACGGTCGATGAGCAGGGCCGCCACGTCGAAGGCGGCACGTACTTGTTCAGCGATGCCGAGATCGTCGACGCCGCCCGTACCGCCGGGCTGGGCATGGACCAGGCTCGCCGGCTGGCCACGCTGAGCCGCGGCGCCCCGCCGGAGGGCGGCCACGTGGACGTCACCACCGGCCGCACCCTGCACTTCTCCGCCCCACTGAGCGCGGAGGACCAGCAGGACTGGGAGGCGGTGGCCGCCGAACTGCTGCGGCGCCGGGATTCCCGACCCCAGCCGAGTCGGGACGAGAAAGTGGTGGCCTCCTGGAACGCGACGGCTGTCCGCTCCCTGGCCGAGGCCGCGATGCTGTGGGGCGAGGAGGAGCCGCTGCACCTCGCCGAGGAGCTGGCCGAGTCGCTGTGGGGCCTGTATGTCCAGCACGGGGGCAGCGGCGTCTCCGGCGTCGCCCGGGTCTCCTACGGGGGTTGCACCGACGGCCGCCCGGGCACGGTGGCGGATCATGCCGAGGTGGCCTCAGCCTGCTTCGCCCTGAGCTCCGCCACGGGCCGGCGGTCTTGGCTGGACCGCGGCGTCGCGGTGCTGCGGGCTACCTTGGCCTCCTTCACCCGCCAGGGGGAGCAGGGCTGGGAGGTGCTGGAGAACCTCGACGACGACGGACTGCTCACCGCCGCCCAGGCGGGCCCCAGCCTGGCCGGACCGTTGGACGGCCCCGAGCCGAGTGCGGTGGCCTGCCTGGCGGGCGCGCTGCAGACCGCCGAGGCCCTGGAGGTGCCGCTGGAGCTGCGGGCCACGGACCTGCTGCACCATGTGCGGCTGGTGGCGGCGAAGGCGCCGACGGTGGCGGGGGCGAGCCTGGTGGTGGCGCGCCGGGCCGCGCGGCGCTCGCCGGCGCTGCGGATGCTGGCCGCCGACGTCGAGGACGCCCGGCAGGTGCGCCGGACGGCCGCGCTGGCGGGGATCCCGGTGGAGCCGGTGGAGCTGCCTGCGGATGCGCCTGCCGGAGGGCTTCAGCTCAGCGTGTGTCTCAATGCGCCCTCGGCGATGGTGTGTCTTCCGCCGGTGGGGACCGTGGAGGAGGCGTTGGAGGCGATCAGCCCAGCAGGGCGAACATGATGGCGATGTAGTGGCAGATGAACCCGATGAGCGTGCAGGCGTGGAAGAGCTCGTGGAAGCCGAACCACTGCACGGAGATGTTGGGGCGCTTCAGCGCGTAGAACACGGCCCCGGTGATGTAGGCGGCGCCGCCGGCGCAGATGAGGATCGCGGCTACGAGGTCGGCGGCGAAGAAGTCTCCCAGGAAGACGAGCGCGGCGAGCCCGAGGATCACGTAGACGGGGGTGTAGAGCCAGCGGGGCGCCGACGTCCAGAACAGTCGGAAGGCCACGCCGCCCAGTGCTCCGACCCACACGCCGATCAGCAGGATGAGGTCCTTCGGGGCAGGCAGCAGCGCCAGGGTCAGGGGCGTGTATGTCCCGGCGATGATGAGCATGATGTTGGTGTGGTCCAGGCGTTTGAGCAGCAGCTTCGTGCGCGGGGACCAGCGGCCCAGGTGGTAGGTGGCGCTGACGGCGAAGAGCAGCAGCCCGGTGATCGCGTAGACCACGGAGGCGGCGCGCAGCGTCCCGGTGGGGGCCAGGGCGATGAGCACGATTCCGGCGGCCAGGGCGAGCGGGACCATGCCGGCGTGGAGCCAGCCGCGCATCTTCGGCTTCAGCGGCATCTCGGAGTCGAACAGGCGATCGACCGGTGCGACTCCGCCGCTGGGCTGCGCGCTGCCGGAGCCGTGTGCGCCGGCGGGCCGGTGGTGGTCGTCGACGCGTGCCCGGCGGGCGTCGAGGTCAGACTGCGGTGCCATGGAACCAGTCTAGTGACCCCAAGTGACCAATGGGTAACTTTGTGTCGAAGTGCTCATCTCGGCGCGCGAGCGGCGAACCGTCCGGACAGCACGACCACCACCACGACGACGGCGGGCAGGATCCAGCCGGTCCATCCCGTGATGGTGGCGTGCAGGGGGTCGAAGGTCGCATCCGCGGCGATGAAGATCACGTAGGTGGAGGCGGCCGCGTTGAGGGCGCTGTGGGCCAGGGCTGCGGGCCAGACCGAGCTGCTGCGCAGGCGCAGCCAGCCGAAGACGCCGCCCATCACTGTGCACAGGCCCACCATCGCCGCCAGCGCCAACCAGCCTGGGGTCCCCGGATAGTTGTAGCCCAGCAGGATCAGCGGGGCATGCCACAGCCCCCAGATCACTCCGGAGATCCCGATGGCGCCCCAGGGCCCGAAGCGCATCAGGCGGGGCAGCATCCAACCGCGCCACCCGATCTCTTCGCCCAGGGCGGGCAGCAGATTGATGATCAGGGCGGCGATGAGCACATTGACCACCTGAAGGGCCGCGAGCGTCTCGATCGGCAGCGGGAGCTCCTCGACCCCTACTTGCGCCAGCTGCTCCTCGGTGATCTGCGCGAAGCCGCTGAGCCCGGTGAAGTCGGCGGGGAAGATGCCGGCGAGGTGGCCGATCGGCAGGGCGGCCAGGCACAGGAGAATCGGCACCGTCAGCCCCAGGGCCAGGTGACCCACGAGCCTGCCTGCCGGGCGCAGCGGCACCAGGCCCAGTGCCCGGGCCTTGTGCTGCGGCTTCTCCACCAGGAAGACCACCACCAGAGCCGCCACTGTCGGAGTGAACATCATGGCCACTGCGACCAGTGTGAACCACGGGGAGGACAGCCCGTCACCGAGCCACAGCGGCAGCGCGACCAGCCAGGCCAGCCCGTAGGCGGCGGCGAGGAACATCGGCATCGGCATCCTCGTCACGTCGCGCTGAGTCTCAGGGATCTGCATGTGACTCCTCGTCGAGGCCCTCATGCATCAGGATGTGCTTGGCCGCACGGTCGGCCCGGAGCACCAAGCCTGCCATGACCGCCCCGAAGGCGGCGATGCAGGCTCCGGTGTACCACCCCTCCACGCCCGCCGGGAGCGGGCGTCCTGTGCTGTACAGCATGACGCCCACGGTCAGCGAGGCGGCGCTCGTGCCCACCGTGGCCCAGCTCCAGGGGAGCGCCGCCGCATGGGCGGTCTCCCAGGCCTTCTCTGATGCGGTCGTGGCCCAGGTGCGGATCCCGATGAGGTCGTTGCGCGGCCCGGAGCGGCCGGTGAAGCAGACGACGACGATTAGCAGCGAGCAGTGGAGGAGAGCAGCGGGGGCGATGAGTGCTGTTCCGTCCATAGGGCGATGCTACCGGGTGGGCTCCTGCGGTGACCTGGGATGACGTGGGCGGATGGGCATCGGCCCCCCCCGCCGATCAGTGCTCCGCTTCCACGGGGACGTCCACCGCCCGCCACGGCTGGGACCACGGGCGTTCGGCATGCTCGCTGCGCCCGGGGACATCGACGACCACCTCATCCTGGCCGGTCGTCGGCCACAGCACGGTGGCCACCGCCCAGGCGCCGACCTCGGCGTCGGCATCGTGGCCGAATCCCCGATCGCCGGCGATCACCCGCCAGGGGTCGCCGTGCTCGATGATGAACCCGTCCCTGTCGGAGCCTTCGACGTGCTCCGTGCTGCCGAGCTCCAGCGGGAACTGCCGCTCGTCCCCGACAAGAAGCGTCAGCGCGTCCACCTGATGTCCTGGGCTGTAGGGGTTGTCGTGCCCCTCGTGCATGCCCAGGTCCCCGAAGCTCAGTGCCCTGGCCAGCGGGCCGGCGTGCTCCTCGCCGTCGAAGGGTTCGGTCACCTCCACCCGCACACGGCCGACCAGCAGGTCGCCGGCGGGGCGGACCTCTTCCACGGTGACCTCCACCGCACCCCCGTGGGGGCCGCTGACAGTGATCGGCTCATCCGCGGTGCCCACCGGTCCGTCGGTGGGCGGGAGTTCGGTGACGTCGTCGTCGCCGCTCGTGTCGCCGTCGTCGGACTCCTCGGACGGGGAGTCGGCCGCGAGGCCAGGGGTGTAGTGCAGCTCCACCCGCCGGTTGAGGGCCCGACCCTGATCCGAGTCGTTGCTGGCCACCGGTTCGTGGAAGGCTCGGCCGTCGGTGCTGACGGTGAAGTCCTCCAGGTCGGTCAGCTCGCCGAGCCGCTGGTGCACCGCCTCGGCCCGATCCTCGGAGAGCTGCTGATTGTGCTCCAAGGAGCGTACGTCGTCGGTGTGACCGATGATCTCGAGCTCCCCGCCGTCAGCACGCTCGAGCTCTTCGGCGGTGGCCTGCAGGGCGGCGTCCGTGTCGTCGGTGAGCGTGTGCTCGTCGATGTCGAAGAGGATGTCGGAGTCCAGAGTGATCGTGGCCTCGTGGTCGGACTCGCGGATCTGGACGTCGCCGTCGGCGCGCTCCCGGTGGACCTGCAGGTCCCAGGTGGTCTCGTGGACCTCCACCAGCTCGCTCAGCGCATCCTGCACCGGAAGGTAGTCGGAGGTGTCCACCTCCTCGGCGTCGACGATCCCGACGTCTTCGATCAGCCCCAGGTAGGGCAGCAGCACAGCCGTGGCGTCGGTGCCGGGGTCGCGGTGGACCCCTGCCCAGCGGACCGGCCCGTCTCCGGCCCGAGCGCTGGCCTGTTCGACGTCCGCCAGGTGTTCCTCGGAGGTGCCGTCGGTCGCGTAGGCGGGGAAGGACAGCGTCATCGCCTCGGTGTCGACCACGCGCACCTCGTGAGGGTGCACGCCGTAGCGCTCCAGGTGGTACTCGCCGTCGGGGGACGTCACCTCATAGGTGATGAGTCCGTTGAGCAGTCCGTCCTCGTCCTCGCCGGTGGGGACACGGACGAAGGGGTGGACCACGACCCGCAGATCGACCTCCTCCATGGCGTCGAAGTTCCACACGGTCTGCTCCACCACCACCGGCTCCGTGAGGTCCGGCTCCTCGTCCTCCTCGTCGGCGTCGTCGGCGTCGTCAGGATCCTCGGTCGGTTCCTCGGTCGGTTCCGCGGTCGGTTCCGCGGTCGGCTCCTCGGTCGGCTCCGCTGGCGGCGGGGTGCTCTCGGGGCCGCAGCCCAGGGCCAGCAGGACGACGCCGACGACGGCGGCATGCCGCAGCGATCCGCCGCGGGACCGGGCAGACCTGGGCAGCGGTTTCTCACGGTCACGGGGGTGGTCACTGCGCTGTGCCATGGGGATCAGCTGCTTCCGTCTGGTCGCCAGTCGTGAGTTCACTATCGCAAATACTCCACGGGGTGTCAACGGATCAGCCGTACTGAGCGGTACCGTGGTGGAGCACGAGACGGCGCTGACCGATGGAGGCCGCATGGGGCTGAGGAATCTGGCCTACAGCATGTACGAGTCACGGCTCAGCCGCGCCCTGCCCAGGGACAGGATGCCTCAGCACATCGGAGTGGTGGTGGACGGCAATCGCCGCTGGGCCAAGCTGGCCGGCACGCCGACCGCCGACGGGCATCTCGCCGGGGCCAACAAGATCGTGGAGTTCATCGACTGGTGCGCCGATCTGGGGATCCCGACGGTGACTCTGTACATGCTCTCCACCGACAACATGAACCGTTCCGCCGACGAGCTCGACCAGCTCATGGAGATCATCGGCGACACGCTGGACCGTCTCGCCGAGAGTCGCCCCGGCGGCCGTCCGGTCAGGGTCCACCCGGTGGGGGCTCTGGAGATGCTGCCCGAGCCGCTGGCCGCCCGGCTGCGTCAGCTGGGCGAGCGCAACGCCGCGGCAGCGGAGCCGGTGTCGGAGGCCTCCGGAGGCAGGGGCGACGACACCGATGCCGGCACCGGCGCTGAGGCCGAGACTGTCACGACCCGCACCGGCAGCATCCGACGCATCGTGCGGCGGAGCCGGGAGCAGGCCCCGGTGGTGCACGTCAACGTCGCCGTCGGGTACGGGGGCCGACAGGAGATCGTGGATGCGGTCAAGGACCTGCTGCGTGATGCCGAGGCCGCGGGGCGGGGGCTCTCCGAGGTGGCTGAGGATCTGACGCCCGGATCCATCTCTCAGTGGCTGTATACCCGCGGACAGCCTGATCCGGAGCTGATCATCCGCACCTCGGGGGAGCAGCGGCTCAGCGGCTTCCTGATGTGGCAGTCCGCCTATTCCGAGTTCTACTTCTGCGAGGCCCTGTGGCCGGACTTTCGCCGCGTGGACTTCGTCCGCGCCCTGCGTGACTACGCCCAGCGACAGCGCCGGTTCGGCAGCTGAGGGCCCGGCCGTGACGACGCCGTCGCACAGCGTTCACCGAATCGTCATGTGACACTCCGCACAGCTGACGCGCTCAGGCCCCACCCAGCCCCTAGTCTGGGGACTGTCAGGTATCTGACCGGGAAGGCCCACACATATGCCGAGTGGCAGCAGGGGTCGGTCCGGCCCCTGGTGGGGGTCGAACCGCAGCCAACGTCCGACCATCGATGCGGGAACACCTGAGGTTCCGTCGACGTGGACGTCCACGCTCCTGGTGAGCGCCGTGGACGACCGCACGGCGGGGCCTCTTCTCGTTTCCGGACTGGAGTAACCGTGGCCGTCACCACTGAAGTCCCAGCACCTGCCGAGCACTCGGCCGACTCTGTCGCCCAGGAGGTCGCCCAGAAGTCCTATGTGCTCGACACCTCGGTCCTGATCTCGGACCCGAAGGCGATCCTGCGGTTCGCCGAGCATGAGGTGATCATCCCCGTCGTCGTGATCTCCGAGCTGGAGAGCAAACGTCATGACTCCGATCTGGGCTACTACGCCCGGTCCGCGCTGCGGCTCCTGGACGACCTGCGTGTCGCCCACGGGGCGCTGAACCAGGCGATTCCGCTCAACGAGGAGGGCGGGCACCTGATCGTGGAGCTCAACCACATCTCCCTGGACGTCCTGCCCCACGGGTTCCGCGGCACGGACAACGACTCCCGCATCCTCGCGGTGGCGAAGAGCTTCGCCGATGAGGGCCGGGACGTCACCGTGGTCTCCAAGGACCTGCCGATGCGGGTCAAGGCCTCGGCCATGGGGCTCGAGGCCGATGAGTATCGGAACGAATGGGTGACCGACTCGGGATGGACCGGGCTGGCGGAGATCGCCGCCACCGAGCAGCAGGTCTCCGAGCTCTACGCCGGGGAGCGGATCGACCTCGAAGAGGCCTCCGACCTCCCGGCGAACACCGGGCTGATCATCTCCTCCGGCAGCGGCTCGGCGCTGGGCCGTGTCAAGGCCTCGGCCCGTGAGCCGTTGGCGGACGAGCCGCGGGCCACGCATGTGGAGGTCGTCCGCGGGGACCAGGAGGTCTTCGGCCTCCACGGCCGTTCCGCCGAGCAGCGGTTGGCCATCGACATGCTCATGGACCCGGAGGTCGGGATCGTCTCAATGGGGGGTCGCGCGGGGACGGGGAAGTCCGCGCTGGCCCTGTGCGCCGGATTGGAGGCGGTTCTGGAGCGCCGCGAGCACAGGAAGATCATCGTGTTCCGGCCGCTCTACGCCGTCGGCGGCCAGGAGCTGGGCTACCTGCCCGGCACCGAGGCGGAGAAGATGAACCCCTGGGGCCAGGCCGTCTACGACACCCTCGGAGCGCTGGTCAGTGAGAACGTCCTCGAGGAGGTGACCCACCGGGGCATGCTGGAGGTGCTGCCACTGACCCACATCCGGGGGCGATCACTCCATGATGCCTGGGTGATCGTGGACGAGGCCCAGTCGCTGGAGAAGAACGTGCTGCTCACCGTGATGAGCCGCATGGGCCAGAACTCCAAGATCGTGCTGACCCACGACGTCGCCCAGCGCGACAACCTGCGGGTGGGCCGGCACGACGGCGTCGCCGCCGTCGTCGAGCTGCTGAAGGGCAACCCGCTGTTCGGCCACGTCACCCTCACTCGGTCGGAGCGCTCACGGATCGCCGCGCTGGTCACCGAGGTGTTGGAGACTCCCTGAGAGGCGAACCCTCCCTCATCCGGATCAGGCCCGGGCCGCACGGTCGGCTCGGGCCTGCTTCGTGAAGAAGAACGCCACGACGACGCCGGCGACCGCCCCGGCCAGGTGTCCTTCCCAGGACACCCCCTGGCCTGAGGTGATCGGGAGCATGCCCAGTATCAGGGAGATGCCCTGGAAGAACAGCACGAACAGGGCGCAGACGACGGCGAGCACTCGGCGGGTCATCAGCCCATAGGCCACCAGGAACGCGGCGAACCCGTAGATGACCCCGGAGGCGCCCACCTGCAGCGGTGTGATGCAGGCGTCGAAGCCGTCGGGGTGGTTGCAGATCCAGTTGCTCGCCGGGCGTCCGATCAGCCAGAGCAGGGAGCCGGAGATCAGCCAGATGCTGGTCATCACCAGCAGGAAACGCCGCACCAGCAGGGCGATGAGGCCGCCCAGCAGCAGCCAGGACATCGTGTTGCCCATGACATGTCCGAAGCCGCTGTGCAGCAGGGGAGTGAAGAGGATGCCGGAGAGCCCGTCCAGGGTCCGGGGCCGCAGCCCGAAACTGCGATTGAACCAGTCGCCGGCCGCGATGCTGATCAGCCAGACCGCCCACATCGCCAGTACCGGGACCACCACGGGCGCGAACGTGCGCACCAGGTGCCGCCGGGCGTCCTGCCACAGGGTGCCCCAAGAGTCGCGGCCCTGCGGCTCGCCCGCCGGTCCCCTCGACGCGGAGATGTCCCTCATGCTGCCTCGCTCCCTGAGCTCGCTGCCGGTCCCGTCACCGTCCTGACCTGGTCTCCATTGTAGGGAGCGAGGGTGACGGAAAGTCTCCTCGCTCAGCCCTCGGGCGTCGGTGCCGGCAGTTCCTCAAGTTCTCCTGGGTTCTCTGTCGCTGCTGCGGCAAGTTCTTCAGATGAGTACACCTCGTCGCCGCGGGCCTCGTCGGGTCGGGATCGGTACTGGGGTGCAGGCGGGGTCCATGTCCGTTGCCGTTGGTGGATCATCGCGTAGAACTCGTCGAGTGCCACCATGACCGAGTTGATGAAGGAATCCTTGCCCTTCGTGGTCTTCTGCAGGCCCAGGTGGCTCATGCGAGAGACGGTGAAGCTCGTGATCTCAGGGAAGTCAGCAGGGAGCGCCTCCTTGGGATCGTGTCGAAACTCCTCCAGGGGTGCCGCATGACGTCGGCGAGCTCCATGGGCTTCCACGACGACGTCTGACAGGTCGTCATCGAGCGGGCGGAGGAGCCAGTTGATCCTGGTGACGTTCCTGGCGTGTCCCGACGCCGGGAATGTCGTCGAGATGTGAACCTGTCGGGCTCTCAGGTCGCAACGGATGTCCACGTCGCTGATAGTCCCAGGAATACGGATCGTGGCGGAGAAACTAGCCTCATTCTCAAGCTCTGATGCCAGTTGGGCTGCCCGGGCGTTCGGATCGTCGCGCAGTTTCCGAGGCAGTCGCGGAGCGACGTCGACTCCCAGGCGCTGTCCGAGCTTGAGGCAGCTGTAGCGGATGAGTCCGTCGAAACGTGTGGCGACATCAAGTACCTCGGAATCGTTGCGACGGATGAGTCCTGTCTTCACACACTCCGTCACGCCGGTCCAGGAGGGGCCCATATCGGTGAACTCGAGTGCTCCGGAGTTCTCATGTTCGAGGTAACGGATGAGCTCGCCGAGAATCCACTGCTGTTCATTGTCTTCGATTCCACGGACTTCCCGCTCCATGATGGCGATAGAGATGAGTCGGACCCAGGAGAAATGGAAGACAGGAACAGCCCTGAGCTTTCTACCGTCGAGAGACAGCGGGTGTGCTCCCTGGATGGGCGGGATCTCGTTGGAGATGGTGATGACGGCGTCGAACCCGTTCTCCTTGGCCACTTCCATATAGCTTTCGACCTGGCCCTTCTCGAGAGGGTTCGCCTGGGTCTTGACCTCGACGAGAGCAGTCCAGACCGTCGTCCCCCGTGTGACGCGGATCAGTCCGTCGGGTCGCGGTGTCCGTTTGGACTTCTTGTCCTCGAAAGCGACTTCGACGAAACACTCGACGTTGGCGCGCACCCGGCCCAGCGGTGCTCCGCACTGCTTCAGCACGGCATGGGAGAAGCTGGGAACGATGCTCAACACAGCGAGCAAGGCTGAGGTGGCTCTGACTTCTTGATCGGTTGATCCCTTGATTCCGGATGTGGGAATCAGTCGTGCTTCACGCCATGCTTCGCCCATGATGGACCCCTCAGACAATTCAGTTCGTCTCACGGAGATAGTGATTCAGG
This sequence comes from Nesterenkonia sp. K-15-9-6, assembly GCF_052656005.1. NCBI lineage: Bacteria > Bacillati > Actinomycetota > Actinomycetes > Micrococcales > Micrococcaceae > Nesterenkonia > Nesterenkonia sp. K-15-9-6. The sequence continues at coordinate 44,640 of NZ_JBQYEY010000014.1, read as the reverse complement.
GTACAGGCTTGACGACGTGGTGGACAGGGGTACGGAGGGCGCTCACGCGTCGAATGCTGTCCTGGGTTCAGACTGTCCCACGGAGGCCACCAGTTCGGCGGCGAGGTCCCGCAGCTTGACGTTGCGGTTGTTGGAAGCTTTCTGCAGGATCGTGAACGCTTCTTCGTGGCTGCACCGGTTCTGGGCCATGATCACGCCCACCGCCACGTCGATGACGGTCCTGGACTCCATCGCCCGGCGTCGATCGGCGGCCTCCTCGGCCTCTCGGGCGATCCTGACCGCCACGGACAAAGCTCGAGAGGCCAGCGCGGCGTGGTCACGGGCGCGCTCGACGTCTGCGTCTCCGAATCCGGACGGCTCCGGCGTGTAGAAGTTCATGGCCGCGGCCCCGGCCCCCTGCAAGGTGAGCGGCACGGCGAGGATGCTGCGGAGGCCCGTCTGACACACAGCCTCCATGTAGGCGGGCCAGCGGGTCTCGTAGCGGACGTCCGGGACCCGGATGAGGGTCTCAGTACGCTGAGCGTCGAGGCAGGGCCCTTCGTCGAAACCCGCCTGGGTCTCATCGAGCGTCTTCGCGTGAGGGCTGCTCCACCCCACCACCACATTGCGACGATCCCGCTTCAACAGGACTCCGCATTCGGTGGCTCCCGGGACACCGACTTCGACGGCGGACAGGCGCGCCAGGTCGTGGAGGAAGCCGGACATATCGTCGTTCTCGGCCAGCAGGTCGTAGAGCCTCTCCGCCGGGGAGGCGGGGCGGTCGTCCGGTGTCATCGCAGGTCCTCTCGGCGTGGGGGTCCTTCCCGCGGGCGTCGGCGCAGATCCGCCCAATATAGGCCACGATGCGGCCAGCGGGAGCGTCTGACGGCCGGATACCCCTCGGCGGCCGACAGACCCTTCCAAAGAATGCATTCCCTATGATTCATTGGTAGTCGGGTCTAGCAGCAGGCCCGTCTTCTGCACCGTCCGAGGAGTGGATGATGCACAGCCCTCTTGACATCGATGTCGCTCCCGACAGCCTGCGCGGGGCCCTGAGGATCAGGGTCCGTGGAGCATTGACGGCGCGGACCGCGCCGCGGCTGATCACCTTCCTGGAGCGCCGTGCCCACCTGCCCGACAGTCCCGAGCTGGTCGTGAGCCTCTGCGGTCTCGACGAGGTCGACCCCGACGCCCGGAACCAGGTCATGGACCATGTGGCCGAGCACAACGCACGCGCTGACGTGCCCACGATCAGCCTGGACCTTCCGCTGCCCGACGACGCTCCCGCGCAGTGGGACGAGTCCTCGCCTGCGACGGAGTCGACCGGACGCCAGGGCACCACCGTGCGGGAGGTCATGGTGCCGATCGGTGCGACGATCTCCTGCACCCAGACGCTGCGGGAGGCCGCCGACCGGATGCCCGAGCAGGGATGCCTGGTGGTCCTGGGGCTTTCGCACCAGCCGCAGGGGGTCATCCCTCGCGACCACCTGCACCGGCTGAGGCAGTCCGACGATCCGCAGTGGCGGCACAAGCTCTGCGCCTCCGCGGAGGAGGCCTTCGTCGGGGAGGTCTCGGTGGACTCGGCCCCGCCTCCTGACGGCGTCGCCGGACCGCTGGTGGTGCTCGACGGGGACGAGCCCGTCGGCGTCGTGTACGTCGAGACGGCCCGGCGGAGCGGCCCACTGGTCTGACAGGACGGACCGTCCACAGGCCGGCGGTGACCGGTTCCACCGGCGAAGGGATCCTCCGTAGGCTGGAGAGGTGATCCTCTTCATCGGTGACCTCATGACCTCGGGGTCTGGTGCGGAATTCCTCGCCGGGGCGCTGCTGCTCCTGGGAGGTGCCATCTTCGCGGTGTGCGCGGTGGCGCTGAGCTTCATCGACCTGACCGAGCACCGCCTCCCGAACCGCATCCTCTACCCGTGGGCGGGGGTGACCACCGGGATCCTGATCTTGGTGGCCCTGCTGCTCGGTGATCTTCCCGGGCTGCTGCGCGGCGTGGCGGCAGGGCTGCTCTGGGGGTTCGTGTTCCTCCTGGTCCGACTCGTCCACCCGCCGTCCATCGGCATGGGGGATGTCAAGCTCGCAGTCGTGCTGGGCCTCTACACGGGCTTCCTCGGCTGGGTGACCGTCGCCGCCGCCGTCGTGCTCTCCTTCGTCCTGGCCGGGGTGGTGGCCATCATCCTGCTGATCACCCGCCAGGCCGATCGGCGGACCAGGATCGCCTTCGGCCCGTTCCTGATCATCGGCACGGCGCTGGCGCTGATCGGCAGCTGAGCGGCTACGCTGGCAGCCGATGGCACCCACACCTGACTTCATCCGTGACCTGCGTACCCACATCGGCACCGCTGATCTGTGGATCCCTGCCGTCAGGGGCGTGGTCGTGCGCCGGCACGACGGCGGCGCCCCGCTGCAGGAGCCGGAGGTGCTGCTGGTGAAGCGCAGCGACAACGGCGCGTGGACCGTCACCTCCGGGATCCTGGAGCCCGGCGAGCAGCCCGGCGAGGGCGCGGTCCGGGAGATCGAGGAGGAGACGGCGGTCGTCGCCCGTCCGGTGCGGGTGGCCGGGGTCTTCGCCACGCACCTGGTGCAGTACGGCAACGGCGACCGCTGCCGCTACCTGGACACCGTCCTGGAGATGGAGCCGGTCTCGGGCGATCCGCGGGTCAACGACGACGAGTCGGTGGAGGTCGGCTGGTACCCGGTCTCCGCCCTGCCGGAACCGCTGGCCGAGGATCAGCGGATGGTCATCGGGTGGGCGCTCGACGACGGCGCCCCGGCCCGGCTCCTCACCGGCTGAGCTCGGCGAAGACCTTCCCCGGATTCAGGATCCCGGCGGGGTCGAAGAGCTCCTTGATCTGCCGCTGCAGGGCGAACTGGTCGGCGCCGAGCTCGTCGACGAGCCACCGGCGCTTCAGCAGTCCCACACCATGCTCCCCGGTCAGCGTGCCGCCCATGGCCAGCGCCATCTCGAAGATCCGTCCGGCGGCCTCCCAGATCCGCTCCGGCACACGGTGGCCCTCGAAGGAGAACGTGGGGTGCAGGTTGCCGTCGCCGGCGTGGGCGGCGGTGGGGATGAGCACCCCGCAGTCCTGCTCGATGCGACGGATCTCGGCGAAGGCGTCCGCCATGCGGTCCAGCGGCACGGCCACGTCCTCGATCAGCGGAGTGCCGCGGGCCTCCAGCGCCGGGAACATCTGCCGGCGCAGCCCGAAGAGACGCTGCGCCTCCGCCTGGTCGCGCGCCACCTGGACACGGCCCCCATGGGACTGCAGGATCGTCGCGCAGGCCTGCAGCTCGGCCGCGGCGGACTCTCCGTCGCACTGCAGCAGCAGGAACGCCTGGCCGCCCTGCGAGGGGTCCTCACCGGTGAAGGAGGTCAGGGCGTCCAGGCAGGGCCGATCCAACAGCTCCATGGCGGCCGGGATGTGACCCGCGTGGACCAGTGCCGAGGAGGCGGCCGCGGCGTCGACGATGCTGCTGAAGGTCGCCGTCAGGGTCGGGGTCTCCCCGCTCACCGCCGGACGCAGCTTCAGCGTGGCCTCCACGATGATCCCCAGCGTCCCCTCCGATCCGATCATCAGGGCGGTGAGGTCGTAGCCCGTGACGCCTTTGACGGTGCGGCGGCCGACGTCGAGCCGGCGCCCGTCGGCCAGCACCACGGTCAGCCCCAGCACGGACTCCCGGGTCACGCCGTATTTGGCGCACAGGAGCCCACCGGCGTTCATCGCGATGTTGCCGCCCACCGTGGAGATGTCCTTGCTGGCCGGGTCCGGGGACCACCACAGGCCATGCTCGGCCAGCTGCGCGTCGAGCCGCCCGTTGATCACCCCGGCCTGCACGACCGCCAGCCGGTTCTGCGGAGAGACCTCCAGGACCCGGTCCATCCGCTCCAGGCTCAGCACGATCTCCCCGTCACCGGCGGTGGCGCCGCCGGCCAGCCCGGTGCCCGCCCCGCGGGCGACCACGGGCGTGCCGTGGGCGCTCGCGGTGCGGCACACGTGCTGCACGTCCTCGACGCTCTCCGCGAGGACCGCCGCCACCGGAAGACCCTCGCCCACATGACCGGACCGATCCGCGGACAGGGCCCGCAGGGCCGCCGGATCGGTGGTGACCCGTCCGGGCAGTGCGGCCTCGAGCTCGGCGACGACGACTGCGGACATGACAGGGCCTCCTGGAGGGGCGAGTGGGGATCGGCGCGGTGGGGATCAGCCCGGCTGGGTCATGGACTTCACGTCGAGGGCCTCGTCCAGCTGCGCCTCGGTGAGCTCGCCGCGCTCCAGGTAGCCCAGCTCCACCACGGCCTCCCGGACCGTCACCTTGTTCTTGACCGCATGCTTGGCGATCTCGGCGGCGGCCTCGTAGCCGATGTGCTTGTTCAGCGGGGTGACCACCGAGGGGGAGGCGCCGGCGAGGAAGGCACAGCGCTCCTCGTTGGCGGTGAGCCCGGAGATCATCTTGTCCGCCATCACGTAGGAGGTGTTCTTCAGCAGCCGGACCGACTCCAGCAGGTTCGCCGCCATCACCGGGATGCCGACGTTGAGCTCGAAGGCCCCGTTGGTGGAGGACAGCGCCACCGTGGTGTCGTTGCCGATCACCTGGGCGCACACCTGGATGGCGGACTCACAGATGACCGGGTTCACCTTGCCCGGCATGATGGAGGATCCCGGCTGCAGGTCCGGGATGGCGATCTCGCCGAGCCCGGTGTTGGGGCCCGAACCCATCCAGCGCAGGTCGTTGTTGATCTTGATCAGCGAGTAGGCGATGTTGCGCAGCTGACCGGAGGCCTCCACGAGCCCGTCCCGGTTGGCCTGCGCCTCGAAGTGGTCGCGAGCCTCGGTCAGGGGCAGGCCGGTGTCCTCGGCCAGGTGGGCGATGGCCTTCTCCGCGAAGCCCAGGGGGGTGTTGATGCCGGTGCCCACGGCGGTGCCGCCCAGCGGGACCTCGGCCACGCGCGGCAGGGAGGAGTCGATGCGCTCGATGCCGTAGCGGACCTGCGCCGCGTAGCCGGCGAACTCCTGGCCCAGCGTGACCGGGGTGGCATCCATCAGGTGGGTGCGGCCGGACTTCACGACGTCGGCGAACTCGGCGGCTTTGGCCTCCAGGGCCTCGGCCAGGTAGGCCAGGGCGGGCTTGAGGTCGTTGATCAGCGCACCGGTGGCGGCCACGTGCACCGAGGTGGGGAAGACGTCGTTGGAGGACTGCGAGGCGTTGACGTGGTCGTTGGGGTGGACCTCCTTGTCCGAGCCCTTCTCCTGCAGCGCCTGGTTGGCCAGGGTGGCCAGCACCTCGTTGGTGTTCATGTTGGAGGAGGTGCCGGAGCCGGTCTGGAACACGTCCACCGGGAAGTGCTCGTCCAGCTCACCGGAGGCCACCTTCTCGGCGGCGCCGGCGATGGCCTCGGCGAGCTCGCCGTCGAGCACGCCCAGCTCCTGGTTGGCCAGGGCGGCGGCCTTCTTCACCCGGGCCAGCGCCTCGATGTGGGCGCGCTCCAGGGTGCGTCCGGAGATGGGGAAGTTCTCCACGGCGCGCTGGGTCTGGGCCCGGTACAGCGCGTGGGCGGGCACCTTCACCTCACCCATGGTGTCGCGCTCGATGCGGTATTCGGTCTCAGCAGCAGAGTTCTGGGTCATGGGCCCATTCTATGGACGCCGGTGAGGCTCCGCGTCGAGCCGTCGCACTGTGAAGCGCGTCGCGTGATGCGCTCAGACCACGCCGGTGGTGCTGACCAGGTCCGCGCGTCCCTCAGCCAGCCGGTAGGTCACACCGATCACCGCGGTGCGGCCGTCCTGGACGGCCTCGTAGATGGCGCGGGAGTGCTCGGTGATCCGTGAGACCGTCTGCTTCACGTGCTCCTCCACGGTCTCGTTGACCGTGGTCAGTCCCTGGCGCTGGGCGGCCAGCACGGAGGGCGTGATGCGCTCCACCAGGCTGCGCACGAATCCGGTGGGGGTGGTGGCCGAGGCTGCGGACTCCATGGCGGCGGTGACGGCGCCGCAGGAGTCATGGCCGAGCACCACGATCAGCGGCACCTCCAGCACGTCCACGCTGTACTCCAGGGACCCCAGGACGGCGTCGTCGATCACCTGGCCGGCGGTGCGGACCACGAACACGTCGCCCAGTCCGACGTCGAAGATGATCTCTGCAGCCAGCCGGGAGTCCGAGCAGCCGAAGATCACGGCCATCGGGTGCTGCCCGTCGGTCAGCGAGCTGCGGCGGGCAGCATTCTGGTTGGGGTGGGCGACCTCCCCGGAGACGAACCGGGCGTTGCCGGCCTGCAGGCGCTCCCAGACCTCAGCGGGGCTGGGGGCGGGGGAAGGACTGATGGCGTCGGTCATCGTACTCCTCGGAGGTGGTGGAGATGCTGGGCGGGCAGGTGCTCTCAGACTAGGGCAGGGCGGATCACGGGGCTGTGTCGGAGTCCTCATCGGTGTCGGCGCCGGGGCTGGGATCGGCGTCGTCCCGCGGGTCTTCGCCCAGGGACGCCACCACGGCCTCCAGGGCGAGGTCGAACTCCTCCTCGGAGGCGTCTCCGCCGATGACCACGGTGGTGCCGTCGACGTCGTTCTCCTCCTCGGTGAGGACATAGTAGGTGCGGTCACGGTCGCCGTCACGGACCTCGAACTCCAGGCCGTCCACCGTGTGCGTGCCGGCGGGGGAGGCCTGCCGGGTCTCTTCGGCGATCCAGGTGGGGTTGCCCTGGGCGGTCTGGGCGAAGCCGATGAAGTCGACCGCGTCGGTGGTGTAGCCGACCTCCCAGACGGGCACACCGTGCTCCGGCCTGGTCTCCCAGCGGGCGTAGTTCGCGGACCATCCCTCCGGCACCTCGGGGGCCAGGGGTGCGAAGGTGGCGACGTCGGCCACGTAGGCGGCCTCCTGGTGGACGTCCTCGTCCCGCTGGTAGGGCTCCACGTCCGGCTCAGGGTTCATCATGTAGAACGCGGCGACCGCTCCGACCGTCACAGCCATGGTGATGATCATCGCGATCATCGGCTGCGAGATCCGCTTCGACTGGGCGGGGGTCAGCTGGGGCTTGGGCGGGGTCGGGGCCTGGTCCTGTTCGCGTTCTGTCACCCGCCCATTGTCCCAAAGTTCTGCCGGTGCTCCGTCCACCTGACCGTCAATGACGGGCGGGAAGCTCCTCGGCCAGCACGGCATAGCCGACGCCGTCCTGCCAGCCGAGGTCCCGGTGCAGCGACTCCCGGACCGTGGAGGTCTCCCGGCGCATGCCCAGGGCCTCCATGAGCCGCCAGGAGCCGGTGTTCTCGGCGAAGCACCCGGCATGCATCCTGCGGACACCCAGGTCAGCGGCCAGCTCCAGGAGAGCCCGTACCGCCTCCCGGGCGTATCCGTGCGCCCGGTGCTGCGGAGCGAGGGTCCAGTCCAGCTCGACCTGCGTGCCCCTGGCCTGAGCGGCCGCCTCCTGCTGGGCCCAGCCGTCCTGCAGCCGCGCCCCCACATCGCCTACGAGCCCACCGTCGCTGCGGCGTCGCACGGTGAACTTGGAGCCCTGGGGCAGCCACCGGTCGCAGAGCTGCTCCGGGGCCTCGTACCGGCGGGACATCCAGTGGGTGGTCTCCGGCAGGCGCCAGTACTCCCAGACCTCGTCGAGGTCGGCGGCCGTGAACGGGCTCAGGGTCAGCCGCTCGGTGAGCACAGGGAACGCCGTGCCTCGGGCCGCGCAGAGCTCGTGGAAGGTGCGCTGAGAGGTCGTGTCCGCGGTCATAGGTGTCAGCCTAGCGCCGTACAGTGGTGCTGATGAGTCAGGATCAGCCCGACGACGCAGCACCCGACGACGCAGCACCCGCACCTGTGGGCAGGACCGGCCTGCAGTGGGGCACCTATCTGCGCAACACGCTGCTCGTCCTGGTGCTGCTGCTGATGCTCTGGCTGGCCTTCAACGTGCGGCTGCCGTCCGTGGACGAGCTGCGTGCGGACATGGAGAGCCTCGGCTGGGCGGCCTGGATCGTGTTCGTGCTGCTGTACGCGATCGTGGCCATGACTCCCATCCCGGTGACGATCATGGCGGTCACCGGAGGGCTGCTGTTCGGCATCGTGGAGGGCAGCGCCCTCTCGGTCATCGGCGTGTTCATCGGCTGCTGGGGCGCCTACTGGCTGGCCCGGGCGCTCGGACGCGCCACCGTGGTGAAGATGCTGGGCACCCACGCCGACACCGTGGAGCGGCATCTGGCCGACGCCGGGTTCCAAGCGGTGGCCACGCTGCGGCTCATGCCCGGCCTGCCGTACTGGCCGGTCAACTACGGCTCCGGCGCGTTCGGAGTCTCTCAGCGGGACTTCCTGGTGGCGGGGCTGATCTCCACCGTCCCGGGGCAGGTGTCCCTGGTCGCCGTCGGCTCGTTCATCTCCGAGCCGGGCGTGGTCCCGGCTGCGGTGGCGCTGTGCGCCTGGGCGGTGGTGGTCACCATGACCATCTGGGCGCTGCGCGCCTGGAAGGGCACCTCATCGCGCCCGCTGCCGGGTGACCGGTTCCGTCGACGCAGCTGAGGCCGCCTTTGCCCGGCGCACGACCTGCTCGGCGTGGCGGATCAGCGGCAGGTCCACCATCGCCCCGCGGAACCGGAAGGCACCGCCGTGGTGGGGCACCTGCGCCAGGAGGGCGCGGGCGTGCTCCAGCTCCTCGGCCGTGGGCGCGTAGGCCTTCCGGATCAGCGGCACCTGGGACGGGTGGATGCAGGCCTTGGCCGCCCAGCCGCTGGCCACCGCGTCGGCGGCCTCCTCCGCCAGGCCCGTGACGTCGTCGATGTCCGCATAGATCGCGTCGATCCCGGCGGCGCCGTGGGTGGCGGCGGCGAGCAGCACCTGGGCGCGGGCATGCCGGGCCACGTCCCGGTAGCGGCCGTCGGCGCGGCGGGAGGAGCTGCCTCCGAGGGAGGCGATGAGGTCTTCGGCGCCCCACATCACCGCCACCACCTGCGGGTGGGAGGCGATCTGCTCGGCCCGGGTGGCGCCTGCGGCGGTCTCGCACAGCGGGATCAGTCCGACCCCGGGCAGCGCCTCAGCGGCTGCGGCCACGTCCTGCGCGGACTCGGTCTTGGCGAGCATCACCAGCTCCACCGGGCTGCCGGCCAGCAGGGCGACGTCGGCGTGGAAGTCTTCGGTGCCGGCAGGGCTGATCCGCACCACCGTCCGGGCCCGCAGGTCCGCGCCCTCCGGGCCGGCCAGCGTATCCAGGTGCGCACGCAGGTGATCTCGAGCCGCGGGCTTGTCCGGCTCGGCGACGGCGTCCTCCAGGTCGAGGATCACCGCATCGGCCCGCTCGGCGGCCTTGGCGTAGCGTTCGGGACGATCGGCCGGGCAGAACAGCAGGGTGGGCCCGGCGGTGAACGCCCGACCGCTGACCTCACGACGGTGGCTCATGCGGATCCTCCTGAGGCGCCTTCTGCTGTGCCGGACCGGTGGGCCTCCTCGGAGACCCAGAGCATCACGGAGCGGACGCATTCGGCCACCACGGTGCCCTCCTGGTTGCGGCCTCGATGCCGGATCCGGGCGATGCCCTGCCCGGGACGGGAGCCGGAGGGGCGCGTGTCCAGGATCTCCGACTCCGAGTACAGGGTGTCGCCGTGGAACAGCGGATGCGGGAACGAGACGGCCTCGAAGCCGAGGTTCGCCACGATGGTGCCCTGCGTCAGCTGCGCCACGGACGCGCCGACCAGCGTGGAGAGGGTGAACATCGAGTTCACCAGGGGCCGGCCGAAGGGCTGCTGGGCGGCCCAGTGGGCGTCCAGGTGCAGGGACTGGGTGTTCATGGTCAGGGTGGTGAACCCGACGTTGTCCGCTTCCGTGACGGTGCGTCCCGGTGCGTGCCGGTACACCGCCCCGACCTCGATCTCGTCCAGGTAGAGCCCTCGCTGCTGGATGATCCGCTGCTCGCTCATGCGTCCAGCCCCAGGCTCCGGGCGATCAGCATCAGCTGCACCTCGGTGGTGCCCTCCCCGATCTCCAGGATCTTGGAGTCCCGGTAGTGCCGGGCGACGACGGACTCGTTGATGAACCCGTAGCCGCCGAACACCTGGGTGGCGTCGCGGGCGTTGTCCATGGCGGCCTCCCCGGCGATGAGCTTGGCGATGGCGGCCTCGGTCTTGAAGGGACGGCCCTCCAGCATGCGGGCCGCGGCGTCGTAGTAGGCCAGCCGGGCCGAGTGCGCCCGGGCCTGCATGCGGGCGATCTTGAAGGAGATCGCCTGGTTGGTGCCGATCGCGGCGCCGAAGGTCTCCCGTTCCTTGGCGTAGCGCGCCGCCTCGTCCACACAGCCCTGGGCCGCGCCGGTGGCCAGGGCGGCGATCGCGATCCGGCCCTCGTCCAGGATCCCCAGGAAGTTCGCGTAGCCGCGGCCGCGCTCGCCGAGCAGGTTCTCCTGCGGCACGCGGACCCCGGACAGGGTCAGCGGATGCGTGTCCGAGGCGTTCCAACCGACCTTGTCATAGGCGGGCTCTGCGGTGAACCCGGGAGTGTCGGTGGGCACCAGGATCGTGGAGATCTCCTTCTTGGTCCGGCCGTCGGGCAGCTGCTGCTCCCCGGTGACGGCGGTGACGGTGACCAGGGAGGTGATCGTGGTGCCGGAGTTGGTGATGAACTCCTTGGTGCCGTCGATGACCCACTCGTCGCCGTCGAGGACCGCCCGGGTGCGGGTGCCTCCGGCGTCGGAGCCCGCCTCGGACTCGGTGAGCCCGAACCCGGCCAGCCGTCGCCCGCTGGTCAGTTCCGGCAGCCAGCGCTGCTTCTGCGCCTCGGTGCCGAACCGGTGGATGGGCATGGCCCCCAGAGAGACGCCGGCCTCCAGGGTGATTGCCACCGACTGGTCCACCTTCGCCAGCTCCTCCAGTGCGAGGCACAGCGCGAAGTAGTCGCCGCCCTGACCGCCGTGCTCCTCGGGGAACGGCAGTCCGAACAGCCCCATCTCACCCATCTGGGCGATCACCTCGTAGGGGAAGGAATGGTCGGCGTCGTGCGCCGCAGAGACGGGGGCGACCACCTCCTGGGTGAAGTCGCGGACGGCCTCCTTCAGGGCCTGATGCTCCTCGCTGAGCACGTGGTCCATACGTAGATCCACTTCTCACTCCTCCTTCGTCACGGTCGCCAGCACCTGGCCGAGCGACACCTGCTCCCCGGCGGCGACGGCGAGGTTCGCCGTCCCGTCGAACGGGGCGAGCAGCCGATGCTCCATCTTCATGGCCTCGATCGTCACCAGCGGGTCCCCGGCGCGGACCGTGTCGCCGCTGGTCACGGCGACGGCGATCACGGTGCCGGGCAGCGGGGCGGCCACCTCGGGGGCGGCCTCGGTGAGCTCCGCCTCCCGCCGGGCGAGTGCGGTCAGGGTCTGGGTGGTCCGGTCGGCCACGGTCAGCCGTGCCGTGACCCCGTCGGCCCAGGCCCAGACGACGACCCCGGCGTCGGAGCGGTCTCCGCGGGCCAGGGCGACCGGCCTGCTGCGCCCGTGCCGGGTGAGCAGGTGGGTGCCCGGTCCGCCGTCGGGCGTGGCGGGGCCGTCCAGGGAAGCTGTGCCGTCGAGGGGGACGGTGGTGGTCAGGGTGTGGCCGTCGGCACCGGCGTGGGTGACCAGCACCGAGGGCACGGCCTGCACGGCGGCGCGCCAGCCGTCGCAGGCCCATCCTTCGCCAGGAACCGGCCGGGGCTGGGCGACCAGCAGGGCGGCGGCGGTGAGCAGATCGTCGTCCGGTCGGGGGAGCGCAAGGTCCGGCAGTCGCCGCGCGATCAGGGTGGTGTCCAGGCGTCCGGCCCGGACGTCGTCATCGTCGAGCAGGCCCCGCAGGTAGGCCAGGTTGGTCTCCACTCCGAGGATGAGCGTCTGTCCGAGCGCCCGGTGCAGACGGGACAGGGCCTGGGCCCGGTCCGGGGCGTGGGCGATGACCTTGGCCAGCATGGGGTCGTAGTCGATGCCGATGGCCTGTCCGGCCCGCAGTCCGGTGTCCACACGGACCCCCTCGCCGGAGGGCTCGTGGAGTCGCAGCAGCGTCCCGGTGGCCGGGAGGAACCCGGCCTCGGGCTGCTCGGCGTACACCCGGGCCTCGACGGCGTGCCCGGTCAGCCTCACGTCCTCCTGGGTCAGCGCCAGGGGCTGACCGGCGGCGATCCGGATCTGCTGCTCCACCAGGTCCACCCCGGTGATCTCCTCGGTGACGGGGTGCTCCACCTGCAGCCGGGTGTTCATCTCCATGAAGAAGAACGTCCCGGGGTCCTCGTCGGAGACGAGGAACTCGACCGTGCCGGCCCCGCGGTAGTCAACGCTCCGGGCGGCCTGGCACGCCGCCTCGCCCAGCCGGGCCCGGATCTGCTCACCGTCCTCGGTGTCCAGCAGCAGGGGGGAGGGTGCCTCTTCGATCACCTTCTGATGACGGCGCTGCAGGGAGCATTCGCGTTCGCCCAGGTGGATGACGTCGCCGTGGGAGTCGGCGAGGACCTGGACCTCGATGTGCCGGGGGCTGCGGATCAGCTGCTCGATCATCAGCGAGTCGTCGCCGAAGGCCGCCTGGGCCACGCGGCGGGCCGCCGGCAGGGCCTCGGCCAGCTCCTCGGGGCGCTCCACGACCTGCATGCCTTTGCCGCCGCCGCCCGCCGAGGGCTTGATCAGCACCGGGTAGGTCATCCCGGCGGCGGCCTCGACCAGGGCGTCGTCGTCGAGGCCCGGGGCGGACACGCCGTCGACCAGCGGCACCCCGGCCGCGGCCACATGCTCCTTGGCCCGGATCTTGTCCCCCATGATCTCCAGCGCCTGCGCCCCGGGGCCGATGAAGACGACTCCGGCGGCCTCGCAGGCCCGCGCGAAGGCGGCGTTCTCGGAGAGGAAGCCGTAGCCGGGGTGGATGGCCTCGGCCCCGGTGGTGCGGGCGGCCTCGATCACGGCGTCGACGTCCAGATAAGAGGCGGAGGCCGCGGCGGGGCCGAGGCAGACCGAACGGTCAGCCATCCGCACGTGGGCGGCGTCGACGTCGGCCTCGGAATGCACGGCCACCGCGGTGATGCCCAGGCGATGCAGGGTGGAGATCACCCGGCAGGCGATCTCTCCGCGGTTGGCCACCAGGACGGTGGTGAAGAGCTGGTCCATGCTGGCCTCCTACATCCTGAACAGGCCGAAGCCCGACGCCGGCAGCGGGGTCCGCGAGCAGACCTCCAGCGCCATGGAGAGCACCCGGCGGGTGTCGGCGGGGTCGATGATGCCGTCGTCCCAGAGCCGGGCGGTGGAATAGTACGGCTGTCCCTGGTCCTCGTAGGTCTGACGGATCGGCGCCTTGAACGCGTCCTCCTCCTCGGGGCTCCAGGTCTCGCCTGCGGCCTCGAGCTGGTCGCGCTTCACGGTGGCCAGCACGGAAGCGGCCTGCTCGCCGCCCATCACGGAGATCCGCGCATTGGGCCACATGAACAGGAACCGGGGCGAGTAGGCGCGCCCGCACATGGAGTAGTTCCCGGCCCCGAACGAGCCCCCGATGACCACCGTGATCTTCGGGACCCGGGTGGTGGCCACGGCGGTGACCATCTTGGCGCCGTGCTTCGCGATTCCTCCGGCCTCGTAGTCACGGCCGACCATGAACCCGGAGATGTTCTGCAGGAACAGCAGAGGAATGCCCCGCTGGTCGCACAGCTCGATGAAGTGCGCGCCCTTCAGGGAGGACTCGGAGAACAGGATCCCGTTGTTCGCCACGATGCCGACGGGGTGCCCGTCCACGTGGGCGAATCCGGTGACCAAGGTGGTGCCGTAGTCGCGTTTGAACTCGTGGAAGGCGCCGTCGTCGACGATCCGGGCGATCACCTCGTGGACGTCGTAGGGCTGATTGACGTCCTGAGGAATGATGCCGTCCAGGTCACCCACGTCCAGCCGCGGGGGGCGGACCTCGGAGGCAGGCTCCCAGGCCCGCGGCGCGGGAGCGGGGAGGGTGGCGACGATGTCGCGGAGGATCTGGAGAGCGTGGTCGTCGTCCTCGGCGATGTGGTCCGCCACGCCGGACTCGGCGGTGTGGACCTTCGCGCCCCCGAGCTCCTCGGGCGTGACGACCTCTCCGGTGGCCGCCTTCACCAGCGGAGGCCCGCCCAGAAAGATGGTGCCCTGGTTCCGCACGATCACTGACTCGTCGCTCATGGCGGGCACATAGGCCCCGCCGGCGGTGCAGGAGCCCATGACCGCGGCGATCTGCGGGATGCCCTGCGCGGAGAGCTGGGCCTGGTGGTAGAAGATGCGGCCGAAGTGGTCCTCATCCGGGAACACCTCGTCCTGCAGCGGCAGGTACGCCCCGCCCGAGTCCACCAGGTAGAGGCACGGCAGCCGGTTCTCCTGGGCGATCCGCTGAGCCCGCAGGTGCTTCTTCACCGTGACGGGGAAGTAGGTGCCGCCTTTGACGGTGGAGTCGTTGCACACCACCATCACGGGCCGACCGTGGACCAGCCCGATGCCGGTGATGATTCCGGCGCCGGGGGAGGCGTCGTCGTACATGCCGTGGGCGGCCAGTGCGCCGATCTCCAGGAACGGGCTGCCGGCGTCGAGCAGCCGGTCCACGCGCTCGCGGGGGAGCAGTTTGCCGCGCTGCTGATGCCGACGTCGTGACGCCTCGGAGCCGCCGAGGGCGGTGCGGCGCAGGGTCTGGTGCAGCTGGTCGCGCAGTTCGCGGTTCCGGCGGGCGTTGGCCGCGAAGGTCTTGTCCCGGGGGTCCACGGCGGTGGAGAGGGTGTGCGAGATGCCCCGTGGCTCCACGTCTTCCTCCTGGTGTCCTGCAGTTGGGTGTCCAGCAGATCCGGTGCCGGTCAGATCCGGTGCCGGTCAGATCCGGTGCCGGTCAGATCCGGTGCCGGTCAGGTCCGACGTCCGGTAGATTTGAGTGAACGATGGTTCACTGAAAGCAACTCTAGTGGCGGTGATCACATGATGTCCATCCTCGACGGCGGGTCGGGCGAGTCGTCGGGTCCGCCGCGGACCCGGCGCCAGCAGGAGAAGGACCGCCGGCGGCGCGACCTGCTCGAGGCGGCGGGCCGGCTGTTCGGCACCCGAGGCTTCGCCTCAGTGGCGCTGGACGACATCGGCAGCGAGGCGGGCGTCACCGGGCAGGCCATCTATCGGCACTTCAAGGGCAAACGGGACATGCTGGGCCAGCTGCTGCTCGAGGTGAGCCAGGAGCTGCTGGACGGAGGGAGGGCACTGGGTGCGGGCGCAGAAATCCCTGAGGAGCGGCTCCGGCGGCTCATCGCCTTTCAGGTCCGCTTCGCGCTGCGCAATCCCGAGGTCATCCGCGTCCAGGAGCAGGAGCTGGGGCGGCTGGCCGAGCCCGACCGTCGGCGGATCCGTCGCATGCAGCGCGAGTACATGGACATCTGGGTGGACGCCGTCCGCGCCCTGCATCCCGCGGCCGGATCGGAGGAGCTGAGCCTTCGCGTCCATGGGCTCTTCGGGCTGATCAACTCCACGGCGCATTCGCTGAAGCACGTCCACGGCCGGGCGCCCTCGGCCGAGACCATGGAGGTCGGCGCGCGTGCGCTCGAGGTCATGGCGCAGGCCGCCGCAGAGGTGGAGATGTCGCGCTGAGCGTCGGCGTCAGAGGTGTTGTGACGTGCAACACTGTCCTGCTAGCTTCGGGTTTGTCGGCATTCACTGAAATCCACGATGCGGAGTGCAGATGAGCCTGAGCCATGACACCCCCGAGGATCTCCACGACGGCGCGGCCCAGCAGGCCGGCCGGCTGAGAGTCGCCCACGACGTCGGCCCCTGCGAGCCTCCGCTGCTGGAGTCCACGATCGGCGCGAACCTCCGCGACACGACGCTACGATTCGGCGAGCGGGAGGCGTTGGTGGATCTGCACGCCGACAGGCGCTGGACCTACGCCGAGTTCCGGCGCGACGTGCGACGGCTGGCCACAGGACTGCATCGGGCAGGCGTCCGGACGGGGCAACGGGTCGGCGTCTGGGGCCCCAACCGCTGGGAATGGACGCTGACCCAGTACGCCACCGCCGAGCTGGGTGCGATCTTGGTGACCATCAACCCGTCCTACCGTCAGCATGAGCTGACCTATGTCCTGCAGCAGGCCGGCATCACCGCCGTCGTCGCCTCCGATGAGTTCCGGGGTCAGGACTATCCGAGCATGCTGGCCCGCGCGGACGATGAGCTCGGAGCCTTGGAGCTCAGCGTCATCATGGGGTCCCCGGAATGGGAGCAGCTGCTCCCGGCGGAACCGGATGAGGTCCTCCTCGACGCCGTCGCGGAGGACCTGACGCCCGAAGACCCGATCAACATCCAGTACACCTCCGGCACCACCGGGTTCCCCAAGGGTGCCACGCTGAGCCACCGCAACATCCTCAACAACGGCTTCTTCGTGGGGGAGGTCTGCCGATACACCGAGCAGGACCGAATCTGCATCCCCGTGCCCTTCTACCACTGCTTCGGCATGGTCATGGGCAACCTGGGCGCCACCACCCACGGCGCGACGATGGTCATTCCCGCCCCGGCGTTCGATGCCCGAAGGACGTTGCAGGCGGTGCAGGATGAACGGTGCACGAGCCTCTATGGGGTGCCGACCATGTTCATCGCCGAGCTCGGCCTGGAGGATCTGGGCGACGTCGACCTGAGCAGCCTGCGCACCGGCATCATGGCCGGCTCACCGTGCCCGGAGGAGATCATGCGTCAGGTCATCGAGGTGATGCACATGGAGGAGGTCACCATCTGCTACGGGATGACCGAGACCTCCCCGGTGTCTCTGCAGACCCGGACGGACGACGAGCTGGACCGGCGCGTAGGGACCGTGGGTCGGGTGGTGCCCCACGCCGAGGTCAAAGTGGCGGATCCGGTCACCGGGGAGACCCTCCCCGTGGACAGCGACGGCGAACTCTGCACCCGCGGGTACCTTGTGATGCAGGGCTACTGGGAGCAGCCGGAGAAGACCGCCGAAGCCGTTGACCCCCACGGATGGATGCGCACCGGAGACATGGCACGTATGGACGCCGAGGGCTACGTGCAGATCACCGGGCGGATGAAGGACATGGTGATCCGCGGTGGGGAGAACATCTACCCGCGCGAGATCGAGGAGTTCCTCTATACCCACCCCGACATCGTGGACGCCCAGGTCATCGGAGTGCCGGACGAGAAGTACGGAGAGGAGCTCATGGCCTGGGTGCGGCTGCGCGTCGGGGCCGAGCGGCTCACTGCGACGGCGCTGCGCGAGTTCTGCGAAGGACGCCTGGCGCGCTACAAGATTCCTCGGTACGTGACGGTGGTGGACGAATTCCCCACCACCGTGACCGGGAAGGTGCGGAAGGTGCAGATGCGGGAAGAAGCCCTCGACCTGCTCGCCACCCCTGGAGCGGTCGACGACGCGCGCGCCGGCTGAGGGCGGCACCTGGGTGGGTGCCGTCCTCAGCTGGTGATCCGTGCCGGTGTGGTGTGGGTGGTGGCGCGGTGTGTCAGTGAACCGCCCTGGGTTCTGTTCCGGTCTTTATGCGGGTGCCCGGGCGGGCTCGTGTGATTGATAGTAGGCGGCCTCGGCCTCTGCTGGGGTGCTCGTCTCTGCCGCCCCTGCCGGGACGCTCTACCCGGCTGCCCTCTCGCGGGGGTCCTTCCCCGGCTCCTCCTGGTGTTGCTCAGTCTTCCTGCACCCTCTGACACATCCCGGAGGAGCGGGACCAGCCGGCCAAAACGCACGGTCAGGTCCGACTCCCGGCGCCGGCCCGCCACTGAGCCCGGCCAGGCATCCGAACCCCGCCCGGACGACGCGTCTCACATGCGCACCAGAGTCTCGTCAGCAGATCCTTACACGTCATACGCGTGGGAACCCGCTGGTAACCGCGGTCCCGGTCACACCCCCGCGATATCATCGAGGCACCGACAGCAACGGGCGGCGATGAGGCCGTCCACGGCGAGACGAACAGGTGGCTGACGACGTGTCCAACGTGTCCGAGACTGAAACGACGACCCCCGCACCGAGCGCCGGGAGCCAGCAGAGCTACTCGCACCTCTCGCCGCGGCTGGCGGTGGGGGACTCTGAGCCGGATCGCAACCTCGCCCTCGAACTCGTCCGCGTGACCGAGGCGGCCGCCATCGCGGGCGGCGCCTGGGTCGGCCGAGGTGACAAGAACGGTGCCGACGGTGCCGCTGTCGACGCCATGCGCTCCCTGCTCGACACCGTGAACCTCAACGGAGTGGTGGTCATCGGAGAGGGAGAGAAGGACGAAGCCCCGATGCTCTTCAACGGTGAGCGGGTCGGCAACGGCGCCGGTCCCGAAGCCGACGTCGCCGTGGACCCCATCGACGGCACCCGTCTGACGGCACTGGGCTACAACAACGCGCTGGCCGTTCTGGCGGTCGCGGAGCGCGGCTCCATGTTCGACCCCTCCGCGGTGTTCTACATGGACAAGCTCGTCACGGGCCCCGAGGCGGCCGACATGGTGGACCTCCGCCTGCCCGTGAAGCAGAACCTGCACCTCATCGCCAAGGCCAAGGGCAAGAGGATCAACCAGCTCAACGTGTGCGTGCTGGATCGGCCCCGCCACGCGAAGCTCGTGGAGGAGATCCGGGACGCCGGCGCCCGCACCCGCTTCATCATGGACGGCGACGTCGCCGGCGGCATCGCCGCAGCCCGAGAAGGCTCGGGTGTGGATGCGCTCATGGGGATCGGCGGCACGCCGGAGGGCATCGTGACCGCCTGCGCGATCCGCGCGATCGGCGGCGTGATCCAGGGGCGCCTGGCTCCGACCGACGAAGCCGAGCGGGAGGCCGCCGCCGCGGCCGGCCACGACGTCGACGACATCCTCACCACTGATCAGCTCGTCACCTCGGACAACTGCTACTTCGCCGCCACGGGGATCACCGACGGCGATCTGCTCCGGGGGGTCCGCTACGAGGGGGATCGGGTCACCACCCAGTCCATCGTCATGCGCGCCAAGTCCGGGACGGTTCGCACCGTGGAGGCGGAGCACCAGGCTCGGAAATGGGAGTCTTACACCCGCGCGTGATGACGGCGCCCCTCGCGGTCCTCCACGCCCCTGGTCAGCCAGCCCTTCCGGCTCCGTCCGTCATGTACTAGCGTGACCCGCGTCATGAAGCGCCGACGGACTCCGTGAGTGGTCACCGCCGGCGCCCTGGGGTTCTTTGAGGCGCCTGGAGACGGGCGGAGAGGGGCGAACTGTGGTCGGACGTCGGAGGTTCGGAGCGGGAGCAGCACTCGGGCTGGGAGCGTTGCTCCTGACCACGGCGGGGTCCGGCGTCGCGTCGGCCCAGGGGTCGCCGCCCGTGGATGACGTGATGGGCAACGCCCACGAACGGGCCCGGAGTGTGGTGGAGGCACTTGAGGTTCCGGCAGCGGACAGGATTGCGGCCACCGAGTACTGGACGCCTCGGCGCATGGCGCAGGCGCGTCCGCCCGTGCCGCATGTGGCGGAGAACGCTCAGGCCCGGATCCGCGATGTCTTCTCCGGCGCGCACTCCGGGACCCCGCGGACGGTCTCGTCGGCTGCGCCGTCGCCGCTGGTGGTGGCGGCAGGATCGCAGAGCAGCCTCGGTGACCCCTCGTCCGTTCCACACGTGGGCAAGGTCTTCTTCTCGACGCCGTCTGGGGACAAGGTCTGCTCGGCCAACCTGGTGGCATCCGAGAACCGCTCCACCGTGGCGACCGCCGGGCACTGCCTGCACGACGGCGCCGGGGGAGGCTTCGCGGAGAGGTTCGTGTTCGCCCCGGCCTATGACGAGGGTGAGTCGGAGCATGGAGTCTGGGCGGCGACCGAGCTGGTGGCCTCCAAGCAGTGGGTGCAGAGCAGCGACCTGGAGCACGACTATGCCTTCGCCGTGGTCGAGGAGAAGAACGGCAGGACCGTCCAGGACGAGGTCGGCGCGTCCTCTCCCATCACGTTCAACGAGTCCCGTGGGCTCGACTACATCGCTTACGGGTATCCCGCTGCGGCGCCGTATGACGGGCAGACGCTGCGCCGGTGCGAGGGAACGGCCAGCGATGACCCCGCCGGCCGCAGCACCCAAGGCATCGACTGCGACATGACCGGCGGGGCCTCCGGCGGTCCATGGTTCCTCTCAGGGGGCGAGCAGAACTCTGTGAACTCGTATAAGTACGACGCCGACCCCGACTCCATGTATGGACCGTACTTCGGTGACGGGGCTGAGCAGCTCTACGACCACGCCTCGTCGAAGTGACGGCGGCTCCCACCTCCTGCCGGGGCGCTCGATGCATTCTGCAGGGCTCTGACCTGGAGTGATGATTCCTGACGCCGCATCCGCGGTGTCAGAGCCCAGCTCATGTGACTGTGGAGTTACTTTCTTCCCGCAACCTCTTCACAGATGTGAATCGCGTTGCTACCGTGTCGTAGGTCACGGCCAGAGATCCGGCCGTGATGATTCCATGACACTCCTGAAAGGGGAGAACAAGCATGAGCATCAGGCGAATCATGAGCCTGGGCGGTGTCCTCGGACTGAGCGCTGCCGCACTGGTGACGGCGACCCCCGTCGCGGCAGACTCCACGACATACCCGGGGCAGGGGGCGGGCCCGGACCAGGCAGAGGTCGAGGCCGTGCCGGACGCAGACCAGGAGGCCGCCGAGGAGTACTGGACTCCTGAGCGGATGGCCGAGGCCGAGCCGGTGGAGACGGAGCTCATCGACGAGATCGACGGGGCCAGCCTGCAAGACGTCTTCAGTGACATCGAAGCGGCGAACCCGCGCACGGTGTCCCCGCACCGCAGCCAGTTGCAGAACCCGGCCGACAGCCCGCATATCGGCAAGGTCTTCTTCTCCACCAACCAGGGCGACTTCGTCTGCTCCGCCAACATCGTGGCCTCGGCGAACCAGTCCACGGTGGCCACCGCGGGGCACTGCCTGCACGACGGAAACGGCGGCCAGTTCGCGCGCAACTTCGTCTTCGCCCCTGCCTACGACTACGGCGAGTCCGAGCACGGCGTGTGGGCCGCAGAAGAGCTGGTGACCTCCGCCGAGTGGGCGAACCGCGGCGACTTCGAGCATGACTACGCCTTCGCGGTCCTCGAGACCAAGGGCGGCACCACCGTGCAGCAGCAGGTGGGGGCGGCGTCGCCGATCGCCTTCAACCAGCCGCGCGGCCAGTACTACAGCGCCTACGGCTATCCGGCCGCCGCGCCCTTCAACGGCCAGGAGCTCCACAGCTGCCACGGCACCGCCACGAGCGACCCGATGGGCAGCAGCACTCAGGGCATCCCGTGCAACATGACCGGCGGCTCCTCCGGCGGCCCCTGGTTCCTCGGTCAGGGGACCGGCGGGGCCCAGAACTCTGTGAACTCCTACGGGTACACCTTCCTGCCGGACGTGATGTTCGGGCCGTACTTCGGCTCCGGGGCAGAGCAGCTCTATGACTACGCCTCCACGCGCTGAGGACGGCGTATCATCGGGGCTCAGGCCCTGAGGAGAGGATGACACGATGACGACCGTCGAGGGACACCTCAGCTCATCACCCGGCGACGACGCCGAGGAGGAGGCGCCCTCGGCGGTCGTCTCACATCGCCCGGAGCAGGACCCGGAGCAGGTCCGCGCCTACTGGACCGAGAAGCGACGCCGGGCCGCCCGCCCCCGACCGATGACGCTCCAGGGTGACAGGAAGAAGGACGACGGGGAGTCCACGGATCAGAGCGCCGACGACGGCACTGCACCGGGTGAGGCGACGAACACCTCCGACTGACCCTCGGAGGTCAGCACAGCTCGCTCGCCAGCGGTCAGGAGGACGGACTCGCCGGCGCCCACTGCGATCTCTGAAGCGTCGCTCCGAAGCAGGACCTCGCCGCGGAGGCACAGCACGACGGCGGGACCGTCCTGGGGAGCCCAGGTCGCGGTGTCGCCGTCGTCCAGCTCCAGACGGTCCAGTCGGAACTCCTCGCACGGCGGGGCGTAGCGGTGCCACCGCTCCGAGACCGGTTCGGGCGTGCACCACGGAAGCGGCAGCACGGCAGGGGTCGTGACCGCCAGCAGCTCATCGACGTCCACCGGCTTGGCGGTGAGCCCGCCGCGCAGCACGTTGTCGGAGCTGGCCATGATCTCCACCGCCACTCCGTGCAGGTAGGCGTGCAGGTTTCCGGCGGGCAGGTACAGGGCCTCACCGGGGGAGAGGTCCACCCGGTTCAGCAGCAGGGTGACGATCACCCCGGGGTCGCCCGGGAAGGCGCCGCCGGCGCGCCGGAGCGTGTCCGCCGCCCCGTCGCAGAGCGCAGAGCCAGGGCGCACGGACTCCAGGGCGGGCACCACGAGGTCTGCGGCCTGCGCGAAGCCGCCGTGCGCGTCCCGCAGGATCAGCTCCAGGGCCTCTGCCAGGCGCTCGGCCTCCAACAGAGTCCGCAGCTGATTCAGCGCCTCGTCCACTCGTGCGGTGTCCGCCGGGCCCTCCGATCCCGTGCCCGCGGTGCGGAGCAGGTCCGCCACGGCGGCGACGTCGGCGGCGGCCTCGGGGCCGGGCCGGAATCCGCACAGGGCCGAGAAGTGCTCGACCGCCACCACCAGCTCAGGCTTGTGGTGGGCGTCCACATAGCGGCGCCTTGGGGAGTCCAGCGGAACCCCGGCGGCCTCCTCCGCCGCGTAGCCGGCCCGGGCCCGTTCGGCGGTGGGGTGGGTCTGGATGGACAGGGGCTGTTCTGCCGCCAGCACCTTGAACAGGAAGGGGAGCTCGGGGAGGTCACCGAGCATCTCCGGACGGTGTGCCGGGAGATGGTCGAGGCTGATCCGGGCGCCGTCGAGGAGCACCTCGGACGGCGCGGCCGGGTGGGCGCCCATCCACAGTTCGGCCTGCGGCCCGTCGGCGGGCATGCCGAAGAGCCGCGGGAAGGCGGTGGCGGAGCCCCAGGCGTAGTGCCGCACGGGGTTGGTCATCCTGAGCATCGCGAGAACATTACCAGCGGGGAGGCCATGATCCGTCCGATTCCGGGCCTCGTCCAGGGAACTGTGGTCAACCTCCCAGGAAGCCGCCCGGCGCGGCCGCCCCTGTCCTCAGCGCAGCGGCGTGCACTCGTAGTTGCTGGACGCCGCCTGCTCCAGGACTCCCGTCTGTCCGGCGTCCTGCAGGTCGCGCAGGTACTCCGCCGTCAGCGGGGAGCCGTCCGGTTGGGTCGGCATCTCGACCTCGTTGTCCTCGATGGACGGTTCGTCGTCCTCCGCGGCGTCGCGGGTCTCCACCGACGCCGGCACCGTGCCTGAGGCGGAGGCGCCGCCGCTCGGAGATCCGGTCCCGGGGGAGAACGTCACCGTGCCCACGGTGGTGCCGACGGCTCCGAGGGAGCCGAACCAGCCGCCGTCGTCCTCTTCGTTCTCGATCAGTTCGTCCACCCGCTGGTGGATCTGGTCGAAGTCAGGGTAGGTGGAGAACTGCTCCCCGGCGGTGCCGAAGTCGGGGGCGCCCAGCACCAGGCGCTGCGGCTCGCGCTCCTTGGCGTCCACCGCGAGGTCGAGGAAGGAGCCGAGCTGGTGCTGCGGCAGGTTGGTCTCCACCACCTGCTCGCCGGCGTCCATGATCTCGGTGAACCGGGTCAGCAGGGTCTGCGGATTGAACTGGGCGATCATCGCCTGTTGGATGCACTGCTGGCGCTGGATGCGGTTGTAGTCCGAGGAGAAGGTCCGGGACCGGGCGTAGGCCAGGGCGTCCTTGCCGCTGAACGTGTATTCGCCCGGACCCCACCAGTTGTCGCCCCAGGTGCCGTCCGGACGCGGGCCCCGGTAGGGGACCCAGCCGCCGGAGTCGACGGTGACCCCACCCATCGCGTCGATGAGCTGGGCGAAACCGTCCATGTCCACCATCACGTAGCCCTTGACCTCGAGGTCCAGGATGCCCGAGGCGGCGTCCATCATGGCCTCGGCGCCCGGGTCCTCGGCGTCGGGGTAGAGGTCCTGGTGCTGGTTCATCACATCCGTATACAGGAAGTTGATGATGCATTCGTTGCCGCAGCTGTACCCGTCCGGATACACATCCCACAGCGGGGAGTCCTCGCTGAACTGCGCGTTCTGGAAGTTCCGCGGGATCGAGATGAGGATGGACTCGCCGGTGCGTTCGTTGACGCTGACCACGTGGATGGAGTCCGGGCGCAGGCCCTGGCGCCCCTCCCCGGCGTCGGCGCCGAGGAGCAGGAAGTTGTAGCGGCCGTCGACGGCGTCGATGGCCGGGCCGGAGCCGAAGATCCCGGAGAACGACTCGCGCGACTGGTTCACCAGATGCGCCCCGTAGCCCAGCGAGCCGGAGGTCACCACCATCAGCACCACCGTGGCCACGGTGACGATCGGTTTCAGACCGGGAGCCAGGGTGGACAGGCGCAGCAGCCGGAAGGTGTCGATCCACAGCACGGCCCACCCGACGGCCAGCGCGACCAGCAGCACGGCGACCAGCCACATCACGAAGGGCCGCGTCATCAGGCCCAGCAGCAGTCCGCGCAGGGTGAAGAACATCACGACGCCGACCAGCACCACCGCCCACACGCTCACCGTGACGGCCAGCGCCTTGCGCCCGAAGCCGCGGTGCCCGGCTGCGATCTGCGCCGCGCCCGGGACGACCAGCGTCAGCGCGAGCAGCAGCACCGCCCGACGGGTGCGGTCGGTGACGGAACCGTTCTCCGGCCGCCGGACGACGTCCGGCTCGGTGGAGAAGCGGTGATAGGTGACGGTGGGGTCGCTCATCGCTCAGGAATGGGTGTGACGACGGCGGTACGTGGGCAGCTCGGCGGCCTCGTCGCGCAGGGCGGCGCCCTTCGCGTGGGCCTGTGCGGCGAGGTCGGCGGCGAACTCGACCAGCTGCTCCCGAAGTCGGACGGCCAGTTCACCGTCCCCGGCGGCCAGGGTGCGCGCCGCCAGCAGACCCGCGTTGCGGGCGCCTCCCACGGAGACTGTGGCGACCGGGACGCCGGCGGGCATCTGGACGATCGACAGCAGCGAATCCATGCCGTCGAGATGCTTCAGCGGTACGGGGACCCCGATGACAGGAAGCGGGGTGACGGAGGCGAGCATGCCGGGCAGGTGCGCCGCACCCCCCGCTCCGGCGATGATCACCCGCAGGCCGCGCTGGTGGGCGGTGCGGCCGTAGTCGATCATCTCCTCGGCCATCCGGTGGGCGGAGACGACGTCGGCCTCGAATGGGATGCCGAACTCGTCGAGCGCCTCGGCGGCGGCCTTCATGGTGGGCCAGTCGGAGTTCGAACCCATCACGAGTCCGACCAGGGCGGTGGTGTCCTCGGCCATCGGTGTCGGTCCCTTCGTCAGGTGGTTCAGCGGTGGTCAGCGGTGGTCGTCAGTCGTCAGTGGTCGTCCCGGTGATGAGCGCGGCGGCGTGCAGCGCCCGGCTCCGCGCCCGGTCGAGCTCCGCGGCGGCGACGGCGACCTCCCCGGGCTCGGGGGCGAGCACCACATTGACGTGCCCGACCTTGCGGCCGGGGCGCGGCTCCTTGCCGTAGAGGTGGATCTTGGCCTCGGGGGCGTGCCGACCAGCCTCGGGGACCCCGGCGTGCAGGTCTGAGGCGGAGGCGCCGAAGAGATTCTTCATCACGGTGCGGCCGCCCGGGCCGCCGATCGGGGCGGTGGAGCCCAGCGGCAGGCCGAGCACGGCCCGCAGGTGCTGCTCGAACTGACCGGTGACGGCGCCGTCCATGGACCAGTGCCCGGAGTTGTGGGGGCGCATGGCCAGCTCGTTGACGTAGACGCCGGCCCGCTCGCCGTCGGCGATCTCGAAGAGCTCGACGGCCAACATCCCGGTCACGCCGAGCTTCTCCGCGATGAGTCGGGCGATGCTGGCCGCGTCCTCCATGTGGGTGGGGTGGGAGCGCGGGGCCGGGGCGACGACGATGTCACAGACGCCGTCGGTCTGGGTGGACTCCACCACCGGGTAGGCGCGGATCTCTCCGACGGCTGAGCGCGCCACCTGGGCGGAGAGCTCTCGGGTGAAAGGGATCTTCTCCTCGGCGAGCAGCCCGGTGCCCTGCTCCGCGGCGCGGTCGAACCAGTCCTGGGCGGCGGACGCTGAGGCGGAGGAGTCGATGATGCGCACACCCTTGCCGTCGTAGCCGCCGCGGGGGGTCTTCAGCACCACCGGCCAGCCGGTGTCGTCGCCGAAGTCGCGCAGCTCTGCGACAGTGTGCACCGCGGCCCAGCGCGGATTGGGCAGGCCGAGCTGCTCGACGGCGCGGCGCATGGCCAGTTTGTCCTGGGCGTAGAGCAGCGCCTCGGGTCCCGGATGCAGCGGGGTGCCCTGGGCGGTGAGGGCGTCGAGCACCTCGGCGGGCACATGTTCGTGGTCGAACGTGACGACGTCGACGTCGGCGGCGAAGGCCGTCACGTCCTCCACGCTGCGATAGTCGCCCAGTGTGGTGCGGGGGATGACCTGGGCGGCGGAGGCCTCGGCACTGCCCGCCAGCAGGCGCAGCTCGACGCCGAGCTCGACGGCGGCCGGCGCCATCATGCGGGCCAGCTGCCCGTCGCCGAGGACGCCGACGCGGGGTGCGTCGCCGCGGGCCGCGGCGGACAGGTGGGGCGCGGTGTCAGGGGTGGGGGCTTCGGCTGCAGTCACAGTCCCTCATTATGGAGCATCGGGGGCGCGGCGTCGGTGATGGGACACGCACGCAAGGATCGCGGGGCCGCCGAGCAGGGGCCCGCTCGGCGTCGTGATTCTGCTCATACCGGGGGCATCCGCCAGGAAGCTCGCAGGGGACGTCCAGACGAGTCCGTACACTGGACGTCGGCAGGACGCCGCGGCCTCAGGGTCTGCCGGCCTGCCGTGTTCCCCCGTTTCCGCTGATGGAGTCTCCCCGGTCCATGATCTCCCGTCTCTATGTCCGCATCCGTGACCTGTTCCTCGCCGTGTGGCGGGAGGTCGCGAAGTTCGGCGTCGTCGGCGGTGTGGCCTTCGTGATCGACTCCGCTGTGTTCCTGTGGCTGCTCAGCGGCCCACTCGATGACTCGCAGCTCAAGGCGAAGGTCGTCGCCGGGGCTGTGGCCACCCTGTTCTCCTGGGTGGCCAACCGGTACTGGACCTTCCGGCACAGCCGCACCCGGGGCAAGATGCGGGAGCTGGTGATGTTCCTGCTGATGAACGCGATCGGGCTGGGCATCCAGACCGGCTGCGTGGGGGTGAGCAAGTATCTCCTCGGGATGGACTCCGTCACTCAGGTGTTCATCGCCGGGAACGTCATCGGGCTGGTGCTGGCCACAGCATTCCGTTTCTTCGCCTATAAGTTCTGGGTGTTCACCGGGGAGCCGGCGGAGCGTGAGGCCGGTCCGCACATGATCTCCGACCGGGAGCTGCTCACCGGCGAGATCCCGGTGGTCACCGGCTCGCACCGCACCACCGGCGAGGGCCTCAGCCGACCCCCTCGTTCCTGAGGATCGTCTCCCACTGCTGCGCGGGGATGCCCTCGGGGCCCGGCTGCACCAGCACGGCGGTGCGTCCCTGCGCCCACGCGCCGAGCAGCGCCGTCTCCGCGTCGTCGTCCCAGCGCACCGGGGTCCAGGTGCTCCAGCCCGCCGCGGCGTCGGCGACGTCGTGCAGCCCCTCCGCCGTGGAGCACAGCAGGTCCCGGGGCTCGCTCGGCACAGGCGGCAGCGCCACCTCCGGGAGTGCGCTCAGGAGCTGGTCCGGATGCTGGCGCACCTCAGCGGAGACGTCGAGCACCCACCCTGGCAGTGACGTGCCGACGGCGTCGGCGTAGGAGTCGTCCAGCAGGCCGGGGGACAGGGCGGCCAGCTCGGCGTCCCCCAGCGCCTCGGTGTCCGTCCAGTCCTCGGGGCGATCGGTGATGACCAACGCCGGTTCGCCGCCCGGGGAGCCCAGCGTCACCCGACAGCCGAGGGCGCCGGCGGCGAGGACGGCGGCGCAGGCCTTCCAGTGGGGCGCGCAGTGGATCAGCACGTCGGCGCCGTCGTCGAGCTCGACCTCCTCGCGCAGCAGACCGACGAGCTTGACCGCCCAGTTCTGCAGCACCCGTCCAGAGAGCTCCACCCGGTCCCCGTCGGGGCCGTACCAGACGACAGAGGGTCGCGGGCGGGCCCCCAGAAGCTCGAACAGCGCTGGGAAGTCCCTGGGCGCTTCGTGTGAAAAGGTGCTCAAGCTGAGCGGAGCCATGGAGTCCTCCTGTTCCGCCACACCGATCCCACAGTGGTCTTTGTGCGGCGTGTCGGGCGTCATGACGCGGATCGAGGCCTGTGGAGAGCGGCCTCACACCACTTGACGGATGGTTACTTACGCCAGTGTAATTAGGGGGTGACGGCGGCCCCGCCGCATGGTCGTCACAGACACCGTCACATGATTGTCCCGCACACCACTGACACGGATCACAGGGGAGGCCCTCCATGGGGAACGCACAGCGGCTGAGCGACGAGCAGCACGAGCAGTCTCGCGCCGCCCAGCGACCCGCTCTGGACGTCCCCGCCGACTGGTTCGTGGATCCGGCCGATCCGCAGGCCGCGGAGCGTCTGGAGCACGGCAAGGCCCTCGAGGATCAGGCCACGGCTTTCCTCGCCGCCCATGAGGAGGCGGAGAAGCAGTCCGAGGACGAGTCCCGCTCGGCACGGACCGTCGAGGCCCCGGTGGCGCTCAGTGAGGCTCCTTCCCGCCGCACTGACCGCGAGCCGGAGGTCGAGGCGCCGCGCACCGAGACCTGGATCGGCCTGCCCTCCCTCATCCCCGCCGAGCAGATCGAAGGCGAGCTGGCCTGGCAGGTGGACGCCCTCTGCGCCCAGACGGACCCGGAGGCGTTCTTCCCGGAGAAGGGCGGCTCCACCCGGGATGCGAAGAAGGTCTGCGCCGCCTGCCACGTCAAGCAGGAGTGCCTGGACTACGCCCTGGCCAATGACGAGCGCTTCGGCATCTGGGGAGGTCTCTCCGAGCGCGAACGCCGCAAGCTGCGGAAGCGAGCGATCTGATCGCCGCCACCCTGAGCCCGCGCATCGCCGCTGTCGTCCTGCACGGCGGCGGCGATTCCTCGTCTGAGGCCGGAGAGTCCCCGCAGGCACTGCAGGAGGCCATTGAGTCCCAGACGCGCGCGCCCGACCACGTGGTGGAGCTCTCCGCCGCAGGCTTCCGAGGACCTCAGGACCTCTCCCGATCCCTGCGCTCCCACCTGATCCGTGACCGGGCCACGGCGGCCCGCACCACCGGCCCCGGACCCGGCGGAAGCCGGGTGACCTCTCTGTGGCGGCAGCTGGAGCGTCGGCTGCCCGAGGGATTCTCCGACGCGGCCGACTGGCTGTGGATCCTCCCCGAGGACGCCGCCCCGGAGCCTGGAACTCTCGCGGCGCTCGAGGAGCGGCTGTTCACGGTCACCGACGAGGAGACCCACCCGGACATCCAGGTCGTCGGCGCCAAGCAGCTGGATCCGGGTGATCGCCTGGTGGACGTGGGGCTGTGGTCCGCCCGCTCCGGGGAGGTCATCCCGCTCAACGAGCCGAAGGAGCTCGACCAGGGCCAGTACGACGGCCGCGACGCCGTGCCCGCGGTGGCCGCCCACGGCATGCTGGTGCGCGCCTCGCTCTTCGGCGCCCTCGGCGGCTTCGACCCGACGCTCCCGGCCGACTACGCGGCGGCCCAGTTCTGCCGCCGCGCCCGCGAGACCGGGGCGCATGTCGTCGTCGCTCCGGACGCCCGGATCAGGCGGCTGGATCCTCCGCCGCGGACGGAGGTCCACCGTCTGGGCGGCATGCTGCATCTGCCGAGTCCTGCGCGGCGGGCCCAGGTCCGCCGACGGCTCGCCGAGGCGCCGGCGGCCGCCGTGCCGCTGCTGTGGCTGGGCCAGTGGCTGGCCGCCGTGCTGCGCGCCGTCGTCCTCACCGCGGTGAAGGCGCCGGACGCAGCCGTCGCCCAGCTGGCCGCCACGGTGGTCGCTCTGCTCGACCCCGCCACGATCCTCCATTCCCGGCGGTTCATCCGCCAGGGGCGCCGGGCCGCAGGAGCGCCCCCGGCGTCGCAGCGGCGTCGGGTCGAGCGTGCCGCACGCCTGGATGCGGCCGCGCTGCGCGCCCATCGGCGGCGGCTGCCCACCGCGGAGACCGTCGCCCCGCAGCATGCCGGCTACGGCTTGGCGGGGGCACGGACCGCCGATGAGGACGACCATGACGCGCTGCTCGGCCAGGACTCCGCCCACGGCGAGTTCGATCAGATGCCGACCCGACGCTCCGGCGACCGCCTGGGCCTGTTCCTCATGCTGCTGGGCCTGACCGGGATCTCCCTGCTGGTCTTCCGTGATCTGCTCACCGCCGAGGCGCTGACCGGTGGCGCGGCGTTGCCGGTGACGCCGTCCACGGCCGAGATCGCCGCGTCCACGGTCAGCCTCATCGCCCCGGAGGGTCTGGGCGCCCTGGCCGGCGCGGATCCTTTCGCTCTGGTCCTGCTGATCCTGTCTCTGCTCACCGGCGGCCACGCCTCCCTGGTGCTGGTGTGGCTGACGGTGCTGGCCCTGCCGCTGGCCGGGCTGACCGCCTGGCTGGCTTCACGGCTGGTCACCGATCGGGCCACCGTACGGGTGGTCGCGGCGCTGCTCTGGGTGGGGGTGCCGAGCCTGCACATCGCGCTCGGTGAGGGCCGGGTGGGTGTCGTGCTGGTCCACGTGCTGCTGCCGCTGGTGCTGCTCGCAGCCGTCCGGGCTCTGGACCTGGACCCTTCCGGCCGCGGCTCCGGGCTGTACGCCGCCTCCTGGGAGCACGCGGCGGCAGCCGCGCTGCTGCTGGCCGTGGTCACCGCCGCGGCGCCGATCCTGCTGGTGCTGGCGGTGCTGGTCTGCGTGGTGGGCGCGCTGGTGCTGCGCCGTCGGGGCCGGGTGCTGTGGCTGATGCCGCTGCCTTCGCTGGCTCTGGCCGCGCCGATGCTCGGCTCGGCCCTGCTGACCCGCCAGAACGTCGTGGCGGTGCTGCTCTCCGATCCGACCCGCCCGATCAGCGCCGCGGATGCGCCCCTGTGGCAGCAGCTGCTCGGCCACTCTCGACCCTTCGATCCGCTCGCCGGCCTGCAGGGGAGCGCCATCCCGGAGCTGTTCACCGGGGACCTGTGGAGCCTGCGGCTGGCGCTGATCGTCGGCGCTCCGCTGCTGCTGGTCGCCCTGCTGGGAATCGCCACCGCCACCGCGCGGAGCACCCATGCCCTCGTCGCGGGCGCGGTGCTTCTGGGCGCCCTGGGGCTCTCCGCGGCGGCGTCGCGCCTGGCCGTTGCGGACGACGGCGTGGCCCTGATCTCCGCCGACGTCGGACCGCTGGTCACGGTGATGGCCTTCTGTCTGCTGATCGCCGCCGTCGGGTCCCTGGACCGGCTGCCGCGTGCGTTGCCCCGCTGGGGCGCCACGGCGGCGCCGGTGGCCGCCACGCTGCTGGTCCTGGCGGTGGTGGCGTCCTTGGGCTCCTGGGCGGTGCCGCGGGCCCTTCCGTCGGCGCATCTGACAGGCGAGGCGCTGACCCCGGTGAGCCAGGACCTCGTGCAGATCGCCCCAGGGCAGGTGCGGCAGGTGCCCGCCACCGCGGCCGACCAGGGCACCGGGCCGGCGCAGCAGCGCACCTTGGTGCTCGACGCCGGCAGCGAGGGCGTGGTCGGCGAGCTCGTCTCCGGCCAGGGACGCATGCTGGACGCGCAACGCGCCGTGGTGACCGCCGGGGGTGTGCCGGACCGACAGCTCAGCGCCGGGGACCGTCGGCTGGGGCAGCTGGTCGCCTCGCTGGTGACCCCCGGCTCCGGGGAAGTGGGTCCCCTGATGGAGGAGCTCGGGGTCGGGCATGTGCTGATCCGTTCCGTCGAGGACTCACCGTTGGTGGACGCCGTGGACACCGCCTCCGGCCTGATCGCAGTCGGCCCCACCGACCGTGGGCTGCTCTGGCGGGCCGAAGTGCCGGAGGACCGGGAGGTCCTCACCACGGAGGTGGTGGAGGGTGCCTCCACCTCCTGGGCCCGACTGGTGGACCAGTACGGGCAGACGGTCGCCCTGCTGCCTTCCCAGGACGGACAGGTGGAGGTGGACCTCGAGGGACTCCGCGACGCCGAGGGTCAGCCCCTGGCGGGGGAGGAGGATCTGATGCTGCGGATGGCCACGGCGCAGGCCTCGGGCTGGACCGCACAGCTCAACGGGAAGGACTTGGAGCCGGCACCGGGCGGCACGTGGGCGCAGAGCTTCCACCTGCCCGTCGGAGAGGCCTCCGGTGTGCTGACCGCCTCGCATTCGAGCCCGTACCGGTGGCCGATGCTCGGCCTGGTGGGAGGGTTCCTGCTGCTGGTGGTGCTGATCGCAGTGCCGCTGCCCCGCGGGGCCCGACTGCTCCCGGTGGCCGGCGATGAGGAACTCGCACGGATGGCCGGACGGCACACGGCCGGGCGATCCGCAGATGGACAACCTGACGGACGAGGGGAGCGGCCATGAACGCGCGGACGGTCCGTCGCCACCTCCGTCAGGCGAAGAGACAACGCCGCCGCGAGGAGGCAGAGCAGCGTCGCCAGGCCACCGGGCGCAGCACCCGACCTCCCGGGTCGGGAGTGCGGGTGCTCGCGGTCGCCGTCGCGCTGGGCGTGGCGGGCGTCGCCGTGGGATCGGCGGTGCAGGACCCGCGCGGGGAGACGTGGGAGCCGGCGCCGGTGGATGCGGCTGCGTTCCCGGCTGCGGGATCGGGCACGGCCCACGTCTGCCCGCCGATGCCGGGGCTGGCGGACTCCCTGACCACCGACGGACTGCTGGAGTACCGGGAACGGGATGACTCCGCGCGAGGACGCTTCCAGGCCCTGGTGCTCGCCGCTGACGACGCCGGCACCTTCCCCGCGACGGCCTGGGCGCAGTTGGGCGAGCGGTATCGGGTGAACACCACCGAGCTGACCGAGGCAGAGGAGACGGTCACCGGCGACGTGGTCTATGAGGTCCTCGGCGCGATGACCCGTACCCCGTTCCTGGAGATCGAGGCGCTGCCCGAGGGAGCCTCCGGCGCCGCCGCCGCCCGGTACACCTACGCCGCCGACACCGGACCAGTGACCGGTCTGGCCACCCGGGACTGCACGGTCCCGCAGCGCTCCCACTGGTTCTTCGGCCCTGAGCTCGGCGCTGGGGCCACCGCCCTGCTGACCTTGGCCAATCCGTACGACCGGCCCGCCACCGTCGAGGTGGTCGGCTATGACACCGACGGGCACCGGGGCTCCTCGGGGACCCGGACTCTGGTGGTGCCGGGGGAGACGGTGCGCACCGTGAACCTCGCCGCCCTGGCGGGCACGGACGCCGAGCTGGGGATCTCCGTGGAGTCCTCCGGAGCCCCCGTGACCGCCCAGGTGCAGTCCTCGCGGGCGGTGGGCCTGACCGGTCAAGGGGTGGACTTCCTGCCGGGGATCTCCGCACCGGACACCGAGCACGTGATGCCGGGGGTCCCGGTGCCCGAGTCCACCGAGGAGGACCCCGCCGCTCGGCCCGCGGAGCTGTGGATCCACTCCGCCGGACAGTCCCGGACCACCCTGGAGCTGCAGGTCTACGGCGACGACGGCGTGGAGCTGCTGGACAACCCGGCCGTGTTCACCGTGGAGCCCGGCGAGGTGGACGCGGTCCCGCTGCAGGGGCTGGAGGCCGGGGTCTACGACGTCGTCCTCCGATCCGATGAGCCCACGTATGCGGCGGTGTCCAGCCACGGCGTGGCCGGAGGAGATAGCGACTCCGCGACGGACTTCTCCTGGCAGGCCTCCGCGGTGCCGCTGACTGAAGGCTCCGGGACGCTCATCCCGGATGTGGGTGAGTCCTCGCTGCGGCTCACCAGCCTGCAGGCGGAGGGCCAGGTGACCTATCGGCTGGTGGAGGCGGACGGCACATTCTCCGCGGCGGAAGAGGTGACCGTGCCTGCGGAGGGGGCATTGACCCTCGAGCCGGACGACCTCGGCGTCGCCGTCGCCGTCGTCGTGGAGGAGACTGCTCCGGGGCTGTATGCGGCGCTGACCACCCAGGATGAGGGAGGGCTCGCGCTGAGCACCGTAGACCTGCTGCGGGACCCGGACCGGACCGTGCCGGTGCGGCTGCGGCACTGACCCGGTCTGCGGACCCGAGTCCGCCGGTGCGCCTCCCGGTCCTTGTCCGTGACGTCGGCTAGGGTGGTGCACCGTGGATTCCTCGCGACGATGCACTCGAAGCGGCTGTGGGCGACCGGCGGTCGCCACGCTGACCTACAGCTATCAAGACTCCACGATCGTGGTGGGGCCGATGAGCGTGTACTCCGAGCCCCACACCTATGACCTGTGCAGCCACCACGCAGACACGGTGAA
Organism: Nesterenkonia sp. K-15-9-6; assembly: GCF_052656005.1. Taxonomy (NCBI): domain Bacteria; kingdom Bacillati; phylum Actinomycetota; class Actinomycetes; order Micrococcales; family Micrococcaceae; genus Nesterenkonia; species Nesterenkonia sp. K-15-9-6. The sequence goes on along the minus strand of NZ_JBQYEY010000014.1, from coordinate 10,466 downwards.
CCCGCCGCGCGGCTGGGAAGTGGTGCGCTTGGACTACCCGTCGACTCCTGCGGAGCCGCAGGACGACCTCCTCGCCCTGGCGGACGCCGTCCGCCACCGTGACGACGACGCCGGCGCCGGGGCGCGTCCGGCCGGCCGGGCCACCTCCGGCGAGGACACCGGGCCCCACGCCCCGGGCACGCTGCCGCGGCGGGAGTCCCGCAGCCGGCTGGAGCCGCCCACCCCGGAGGCGGCGCTCACCCGCGGTCATCTGCGCCTGCTCAGGGACTGAGGCCTCACCCGCGCGCCGGTGCTGAGGGGGGTGTGCCGCTGCGTCTGGTGCGATTCCCGCCGCGCGCTCCCATCGAGTGGTCAGAATTCCATACATCTCCGCGTGGGTGACGCGCGTCAGCCGCACAAGATGTACGGGGAATTGACCTCTCGACGCTGAGGGCGGGCGTGCGCCTGCTCCAGCCCGCCCACGCCTGCTCCAGCCCGCCCAGGCCTGCCCCAGACTCCCGCGCATGACGCACCGCGGCCCCCGTCCGGATCTCTCCGGGCGGGGGCCGCGTCGTGGTGCTGGGTGCTCTGACTCGCGGCTGCGGGGCAGGGGTCAGTACCGGTAGTGCTCCGGCTTGTAGGGGCCGGCGACGTCGAGGCCGAGGTAGTCGGCCTGGTCCTTGGTCAGCTCGGTGAGCGTCGCACCCAGCGCGGGAAGGTGCAGACGTGCGACCTTCTCGTCGAGGATCTTCGGCAGGGTGTAGACCTCGTTCTGGTAGCTGCCGTCGCCGGGGCGGACCTTGTGGGACTTCGCGAAGATCTCGATCTGGGCGATGACCTGGTTGGCGAAGCTGGCGCTCATCACGAAGCTGGGGTGGCCGGTGGCGTTGCCCAGGTTCAGCAGGCGGCCCTCGGAGAGCACGATGATGGAGCGGCCGTCGGTCTCCGGGAAGACCCACTCGTGGACCTGCGGCTTGATCTCCACCTTCTTGATGCCGGGGATCGCGGCCAGTCCGGCCATGTCGATCTCGTTGTCGAAGTGGCCGACGTTGCCGACGATGGCCTTGTCCTTCATCTGCTGCATCGCCTCGGCGGAGATGATGTCCTTGCCGCCGGTGGTGGTGATGAAGATGTCGCCGATGCTGACGATGTCCTCCAGGGTGGACACCTGGTAGCCGTCCATGGCGGCCTGCAGCGCGGTGATGGGGTCGATCTCGGTGACGATGACCCGGGCGCCCTGTCCGCGCAGCGCCTCGGCCGCGCCCTTGCCGACGTCGCCGTAGCCGCACACCACGGCGACCTTGCCGCCGATGAGCACGTCGGTGGCGCGCATGATGCCGTCCGGCAGGGAGTGGCGGATCCCGTACTTGTTGTCGAACTTGGACTTGGTGACCGAGTCGTTGACGTTGATCGCCGGGAACAGCAGCTGGCCGTCGCGGGCCAGCTGGTAGAGACGGTTCACTCCGGTGGTGGTCTCCTCGGTGACACCCAGCAGGGTGCTGGCCACACCCGTCCACCGAGAGGGGTTCTCCGCGAGGGAGGACCGCAGGGTCTCCAGGATGATCCGGTACTCCTCCGGGTCCTCCTCGGTGGCCGAGGGGACGGCGCCGGCGGCCTCGAACTCGACGCCCTTGTGCACCAGCAGGGTGGCGTCACCGCCGTCGTCGAGGATGATGTTGGCACCCTTGGCGGGGTCCTCATCCACACCGGGCCAGGCGAAGATCTGGCTGGCGGTCCACCAGTACTCCTCCAGCGTCTCGTTCTTCCAGGCGAAGACCGGCACGCCCTGGGGGTCCTCAGGGGTGCCGTCACCGACGACGACGGCGGCGGCGGCCTCGTCCTGGGTGGAGAAGATGTTGCAGGAGGCCCAGCGGACCTCGGCGCCCAGGGCGGTGAGGGTCTCGATCAGCACGGCGGTCTGCACGGTCATGTGCAGCGAGCCGGCGATGCGGGCCCCGGCCAGCGGCTGGGACTCGCCGTACTCCTCGCGCAGGGCCATCAGGCCCGGCATCTCATGTTCGGCCAGGCGGATCTGGTGCCGGCCGGCCTCATGCAGGGAGATGTCGGCGATCTTGTAGTCGAAGCTCATGGGGTAGGGGTCTCCTCGTCGGTGGTGCTGGAGGCGGCGTCGGCCAGGAGTCGGGGCACGCCGTGCTCGATGGGGTAGCGGATGGTGTCATCGCTGACGGAGACCAGGTGGTCGCCGTCCTGACGCAGCGGTGCTGCGGTCACGGGACAGCGCAGGATCTCGAGGACGTCGGGGGAGATGACGGTCGTCTGGGGTGCACTGGGCATGGATCCCAGCCTATCGCGGGGGTGTGGCGCCGACCGGTGAGGACGTCACCTGCGGACACCTGAGGACGCGGTCGCCAGGTCAGGAGTACGGGAGCGTGTGCAGCCGTCGGCTGAGCTCTCCGGTGCGGTCCTGCTGCCGACGCAGCCGGCGGTACTCCCGGTTGCGCCTCTCGGCCATGACGGCGATGAGGAAGTCCATGGACGACGACGGCGGCGGGGGAGGGGAGATGTGCGGGCGCAGCTGATCGGCGAGCTGGTCGGCGGTGCGATGCAGCACGCCGAGGTTGTCCCCACGGCCGGTGGTCTCCATGCGGCGCAGCAGCCGCGAGATGCGCAGCGCGAGCGGGTCCGGGATGCGGCCCAGGTCCGCGATCTGGGTCCAGGACGTCAGGTGCTGGGGCACCGGCAGCATCATGGGCTTGACCTTGGGCTGGCGGACCAGGATGCCGTAGGTGCCGGCGGCCATGTCGCCCAGGCGCTTGCCTCGGGCGTTGATCATGCCGCAGAACAGCGGCAGCACCCCGAAGGTCATGAAGATCTCTGGGAAGCCGATCAGCCCGCGGATCACTGCGTGGCGCAGCCGGAGGGTGCCGCCGTCGTCACGCACGATCCGCACTCCCATGATGAGCCGGCCCACCGAGCGCCCTCGGGAGAGCGTCTCGATGGTGATCGGCAGGATCACGAAGCACAGCACCACGGTGCTCAGCGAGAACGCGGCGTACATGGCGGGGTCCATGGTCTGGAAGACCTGTCCGGAGTAGTACCCGAAGAGCAGCTGGATGCCGATGTAGACCACCATGTAGAGGGCCAGATCGATCAGCAGCGAGGTGCCGCGCACCGCCACGGAGGCCGGCGGCAGCTCGAGTCTGACGGCCTCGCCGGTGATCACGGTGCGCATGGCACCCACTCTACTGGGGCAGACGTCGCACGTCAGCGTGTTGAGCCGCCCCTGGGTTAGGCTCGATGCCGTGGACATCGATGCGTTCGTCGCCGTGCATCAGTCGGAATGGGACCGTCTGGCGGTCCTCTCCGACCAGCGCCGCCTGACCGCGGCGGAGGCCGATGAGCTCCTGCGGCTCTACGAGCGCACCTCCACGCATCTGTCCATGGTGCAGGCCGTGGAGCCGGGAGGCTCCCTGGCCGCGGGCCTCTCCGCCCGGCTGGGGCGGGCCCGCACCCAGCTGACCGGCTCGGGCGGCAACGTCTTCGAGGGCATCGCCTACTTCTTCGCCCAGTCGCTGCCGGCCGCGTTCTACCGGATCCGCTGGCTGACTCTTATCCTGGGGGCGGCCTTCATCGCCGTGGCCGTGGGCTACGGCATCTGGACCTACCACCATCCGCAGCTCGACCTGCTCATGCCGGAGGCCGAGCGGGAGGCCTACGCCGGCTCCCAGTTCGAGGACTACTACTCTGAGCATCCCAACTCGTCCTTCGCCGCCCAGGTGTGGACCAACAACGCGTGGATCGCCGCCCAGGAGGTGGCCTTCGGAGTGACCGGGGTATGGGTGCCGTTCATCCTGTTCATCAACGCTCAGGGTGTGGGCATCGCCGGCGGGATCATGGCGGAGCAGGGCGCGGCCGACGTCTTCTGGCTGAACATCCTGCCGCATGGGCTGATGGAGATCACCGCGATCTTCATCGCCGGTGCCGCGGGTCTGCGGATCTTCTGGGCCTGGGTGGCGCCGGGGCAGCAGCGGCGCCTGACCTCACTGGCCTATGAGGGGCGGCGGCTGATCACCGTGGCCGTGGGGCTGGTGATCGTGCTGCTGGTCTCCGGGATCGTGGAGGGATTCGTCACCCCCAGCGCCCTGCCGTCCTGGCTGAAGATCGGCATCGGTGCGCTCGTGCTGGCCGCCTACTGGGTGTACACGCTGGTGCTGGGCGGCCGGGCGCACCGGGCCGGTGTCACGGGCGACCTGGGCCGCTACGACGCCGGCTCGCATGAGCTGACGGCCTGAAGCCTGGCGGAACCGCTTGGCGGTTCCGACACTCTGCGGCAGGTCTCCACGGAAATGCCGTGTCAGGACCGTACGCTCGAGAGTGGAAAGCACTGCGTGGAGAGGCGATCATGAGCGCGAATTCGAAGCGGCCTGAGAACGAGGAGACCGCCGGGAGCGACAGCGACTTCGAGTCCGGTCTCGACTACGGCGCCTTCGCCGAGGACGCCCCGGACTTCCCGGAGGATCGGCTCGAGGGCACGGACCAGGACGGACCTGCGCAGCAGGCATCTGGCGATGCTGCCGCGCCCTCGCCGGGCGAGGGCGACACCACGGCGGTGTCGCGTCCCGGTCAGGACGCGACCCGCCCGCTGGACGACGTCGCGGCGGCAGAGCCGGCCCCCGAGCCAGTCCCCGAGCCTGCGGACTCGGACACCTCCGCGACGGCCGCGCTGCCGCGGACCGGAACGCCGGAGGGGACCGGCTCTCCGCAGTCGGCGTCCTCCCCGGAGTCGATCTCTGCGGCGGCCGAGGCCCCGGCCGCCGTGCCCGCACCCGGGACGGCGTCGCCGGCCACCTCGCCGGCCGCAGGATCTCCCGCGCCGGCCGGCTCAACGGAGCCGTACCGCCCCTATGAGGCCACCGCGACGACGGCGGTGCCGCGCCACGAGTCCGGCGAGGCCATCACCGATGCCGACCTGGACGAGGAGGTCGCCCGGGACAAGCGCGGCGTCTCCCGGTTCTTCCAGGTGCTGGTGGCGATCTTCGTACCGCTGATGATCACGGTCGCCGCCATTCGGTTCGTGGCCTCCCCGGTGTTCCTGTGGATCGCGTACAACCGCCCCGGGTTCCCCGAGGACACCGGCGCGTTCGACGTCACCGACCGGCTGCTCTACGGCTCCTACGGCATGGACTACCTGTTCAACGCCGCCAACTCCCGGTATCTGGCGGAGCTCGCCCCGGGCGGGGAGCCCCTGTTCACCGAGTCCGAGGTCAGCCACATGACCGATGTGAAGCTGGTCATGGTCTCCGCCATGGGCGGCGGACTCGTCCTGCTGCTGCTCACCCTGATCTTCGCGATGCTGCTGCGCCGCTGGCGTCCGGGCGGAGTGGCGCGCGGATTCTTCGCAGGCGCCTGGGCGACCCTGGGGCTGATCGCCGCGGCCGCCGTCGTCGCGATCCTGAGCTGGCAGCAGTTCTTCGACACGTTCCACCGGATCTTCTTCGCCGACGGGACCTGGACCTTCAGCCCGGACTCCACGCTGATCCGCCTCTACCCGGAGCAGTTCTGGATGGACGCCGGCATCGCCGTGGTCGGTCTGGTGGCGCTCATCGCCCTCATCACGCTGATCATCACCTGGCCCACCAAGCGGCGTCGCGCCCGCCGCCAGGCCCGCCTGGAGGAGGTCTACGCGATCCGCCGCGAGAAGCTGGTGGCCGAGCTGACCAAGGACGCCGAGTACTCCAACGCGCCGAAGGCCGGACGCCGCGGCTGACCGGATCCCTGCACCACGCGAACGCCTCGGACCCCTCCGGAACAACCGGAGGGGTCCGAGGCGTTCTAGTACCCTGTTGGGGGCGTTCCGCGCGCCCGCACAGCACCTGTTCACGAGCGGACCGAAGTCGAAAGCGAGGACCGCATGCTGAGAACCGTCATGGGCGGCAAGATCCACCGTGCCACGGTCACCCAGGCTGATCTCCACTACGTGGGGTCGATCACGGTCGACGAGGACCTGCTCGACGCCGCCGGAATCCTCGAGGGCGAGCAGGTGCACGTCGTCGACATCACCAACGGCGCACGCCTGGAGACATACACGATCGCCGGGGAGCGGGGTTCCGGGGTGATCGGCATCAACGGCGCCGCCGCCCACCTGGTGAGCACCGGCGACCTGGTCATCATCATCTCCTACCAGATGGGGACCGACGCCGAGATCGCCGAGCACACCCCCAAGGTGGTCCACGTCGACGGCGAGAACCGCATCGTCAAGCTGGGCGACGACGCCGCCGAGGCCGTCCCCGGGGCGGCGGACCAGGTCTCGGCGCGCGAGCCTCAGCAGGGGCCCGGTGCTCGCCTCCAGCCGATTGGTCCATAGCCGGGCTGGCAGGTTGAAGTCCCATAGCGCCGTACCCCGGGCCACTCTTCATTTCTGCCAGGGCACAGGAGGGATCGTGGTCAAACCAGGTAATAGCGGCACGTTTTTGTGAACCGTATTAGAGGCCAGTTACTCCTCATGGGGGGCGGACAGTATAGTGTGGCCGATACCGTCGCCCAAAAGTCGTTTCCGCATCGAAGCGCGGGCATGGGACGGCAAACGGCCGGACAGTGTCGCGTCCGGCCAGTTTCGTGTTCTTCGAGGAAAAGAGTTCTTGTGGTTTCGAGGGAGTTCTCGACTGTCGGTGTGATCGGCCTGGGCTACATCGGTCTGCCCACCGCGGCGATCCTGGCCGACAGCGGTGTCCGGGTGATCGGGATGGACGTCTCACCGGTCAACGTGGAGGCTGTCAACAACGGTCAGGTGCCGTTCGTGGAGCCGGGTCTGCGTGAGGTCGTGGAGCGCGCGGTGGCCGCCGGGAACCTGTCGGCCTCCACCGAGACGCCGGCGGCGGACGCCTACATCGTGGCGGTGCCGACTCCCTTCACCGACGCGCATTCGGCGGACCTGTCCTTCATCGAGGCGGCCGCCGACGGGATCGCTCCGAAGCTGACCGGCGGTGAGCTGGTGATTCTGGAGTCCACCTCCCCTCCCGGGGCGACCGAACACATGGCCGAGCGGATCCTGAAGTCCCGTCCGGATCTGACCGCCGGGGACCTGCTGGTCGCCCACTGCCCGGAGCGTGTGCTGCCCGGGCGGATCATGGTCGAGATGGCCACCAATGACCGGATCGTCGGGGGTCTGAGCCCTCAGGCGGCCGAGGCGGCGAAGACCCTCTACCAGACCTTCTGCACCGGTGAGGTGCTGCTGACCGACGCGAAGACCGCGGAGATGGCGAAGCTGACCGAGAACAGCTTCCGCGATGTGAACATCGCGTTCGCCAACGAGCTCTCGGTGATCTGCGACCAGCTCGGCATCGATGTCTGGGAGCTGATCGAGCTGGCGAACCACCACCCGCGGGTGAACATCCTCCAGCCCGGTCCCGGTGTGGGCGGGCACTGCATCGCGGTGGACCCGTGGTTCATCGTCGATGCCGCCCCGGAGGCCTCGCGGCTGATCCGCACGGCCCGGGAGACCAACGACGCCAAGCCTGAGTGGGTGCTGGGCCGGATCGAGCAGGCTCTGGAGCACCATGGTCGGGAGGCCACGGTGGCGCTGATGGGTCTGGCGTTCAAGGCCAACATCGACGATCTGCGGGAGTCCCCGTCGCTGTCGATCGCGCAGCGGCTGGTCGAGCGGGCGCCGGAGGCTCAGATCCTGGCGGTGGAGCCGCATATCGAGGAGCTGCCCGCCGGGCTGAGCGGGTCGGGCAACGTCTCGCTGGCCGGCATCGAGGAGGCGTTGGACAGCGCCCAGGTGCTGGTGCTGCTGGTCGACCATGACCAGTTCAAGGCCATCGACTCCGCCCGGCTCCAGGGCCGCACCGTGATCGATTCCCGCGGCATCTGGCGCTGACGTTGCGTAGTGCATGCAGTGACGTCCGGGTAGTGGCTAATATTGCATGGACTCGAGACCAGGGAGAAGGGGCGCCGTGAACAGAGCGGATCAGCATGATAACCCGGCGGCACGTTCAGAAGTATCGCAGAACGACCTCGCCGATCACGGCGCTCCGGTGCCGAGCTTTCCCCTTCCGGGGAGCACTTCAGAATCGCTAGCTTCAACGTCAAGCCAGGAGTCTGCACCCCGGAAGGTGTCTAACAAGCGTGGCTCTACGAAGAAAAAGTCCGGGAAGAAGGCGACTGAGCGTCAGGTCGTCCGCGACCTCGCGCTGCTTATGCCGCTGCGTAGGAATTTGTATGACGGCGTGCCCCTCAGTTCGATATTCTCGCGCAAACAGGCGATCGGGCTGTCGCATTACCTGATTGAGTCCGGGTACCTCCTTGAGGTGAAGCCCATCATTGAACAGTTTGACATCGAGCCCGCCCTCAAAACTTCAGAACTGCGTGCGTTGTACCGGCATGCCCGAGGAACAGGGTATATTGAACACGCGTTGCGTCTCCTCAAGACGATCGCAGCGCGTACGGGAAATGAATCCGACCTCGGAGCGCTGGAGCGGCTCGATGCGGAGCACAAGGTCTTCGAGAACCCGTGGGGAGGCCTCCCGGCACTCCCCGTCACAGAGGCGCGCCATCCGTCAGGCCCTGTCCTGCACATGGTCGGCAAGAGTCTTCCGGACACCCAGACCGGTTACACCCTGCGGACGCAGTACACCGTGCAGGCTTTGCAACGACAGGGTATCGAGTCGATAGTCGCCGTGCAGTCGGGTGGTAACAGCCAAGAGGCAGTGAGCGTGCAAAGTGAGCGGCAGGTGGACGGTGTCAGAATCGTTCAACTGGCTGGACCAGCGCGCCAGGACCTTGGCCTTTTGCAGTGGCTGATCGATAATGTCGAGGAGCTCTATGGCCTCGTCGTTCGCGAACGTCCCAGTGTAATTCACGCCCATTCTGACTTCTTCAACGGAGTTATCGCGACCCAGGTTGGAGAGGCGACGGGCGTCCCAGTCGTCTATGAATCCAGGGGATTCTGGGAAGAGTCCTGGCTGTCGCGTGTGGCCCGCGCGCAGGGCTGGGATGACACTGAGATGATCTTTCGCTTGTACGGGTCGCCCGAAGCGTATGAGTACCGTCGGCGCAACGAGCGCTTGGTGCGCGAGCGCGTAGGTCATGTAGTCACGCTAGCCAGGGTGATGAAAGACCATATCCGCCAGGAGAGTGCCGGGGCGGCTCTTGAGGAGTCGAAAATTTCCTTGGCGCCTAATGCCGTCGATACTGACGAGTTCCCGGTGATGACGCCTTCACCTCGTATCAGGGAGCGACTGAATCTCTCGAAGGACACGAAGATAATTGGCTACATTTCTTCGATCGTCGAGTACGAGGGTATCGAGACACTTGTCAAGGCATTTGAGCGAATCGACAAAAAGTACGAATCTCGTAAGGATAAAGTGAGACTCGTTATCGTTGGAGACGGGAATTACTTGAGTCAGGTAAAGAAGTCCGTGAAGCAGAAGGGGATCAAGTACGTAAAGTTCCCTGGGCGCGTTCCTCACGATGAAATTATTGATTACTATAGCATTATAGATATCTTTGTTGTTCCTCGTAGGTCAACGCGAGTCACGCAGTTGGTGACTCCCTTGAAGCCTTTTGAAGCGTTCTCGACTGGGCGCACGGTGGTCATGTCGGATGTGAAGGCTCTTGCGGAGATTCGAGAGGATGCGGGCGACGCATGTGAGTCGTTCCCTGCGGGTGACGCGGCAGCGCTCGCTGATGTCTTGGAAGACCTGCTGGAGGATGATGCCAAACGAGAGGCGATGGCTGCGGCTGGTGCCAGATGGGTCAGGGAGTCGCGGACTTGGGATTCGAATGTTCCGCACTACCTGTCTGCATACCGTAGGCTCGGATCTGTGTTTGCCTGACGGGGTGAAGGTGCCTGACGTTGGTATGCATCTCGCTGATCGCCGCATGGCTTGGCCGAAGCCATCAACGGCAGGCTCGAGCATCCACGTGGCACTGTCCTGGAGCTCCGTATTCCCAATGGCATCATCCGGGTTCTGTCGGACGCCGGCGGACCTCGTCCTCTATGCACCCTCATCGCCTATGAGTCGGCAAACTGTCATGACCATGAGTCGGACCAGGCAACACCATTGATCCTGCTAGATGTTGTGGGGCATGAGGTTGTCGGAGCCGGCGGGGCGATGAGAAAACGAACGGACTCCCGCCCGCAGGATGGTAATCGCCAAAGAACCACCTGCTGCGCGAAGGAGCCCGTTCATGCCCCACGCTACCGCGGTGCACCCGAACTCCACACTGACTCCGACCGGCCGACTTCAGATGGTCGACCGCCACATCGACGACGGGCTGCCCATCGCCCATGTAGCCCGCGAGTTCCGCGTCAGCTGGGACACAGTGAGCAAATGGGTCACTCGCTACCGCGACCACGGTGAAGCCGGGCTCGTCGATCACCCCAGCACTCCGCGCCACTCGCCGACTGCGACCCGGGAATCGGTGGTCGAGCGCATCGAGGCGCTGCGCCGGCAGCTGAAGTGGTCGGCTCGTCGGATCCATCTGCACCTGATCACCGGCGGGATCGACCCGCTGCCCCAGCA
>NZ_JBQYEY010000013.1:0-108920 GCF_052656005.1 Nesterenkonia sp. K-15-9-6 | reverse complement strand
AGGAAGGCCTCTGGACCCGCAAAGGCTGGGCCGGAAGGGGATGACACGCCCGGGCCATACACACATTCTGGCCAATAACCCGAGGTCCTGGTCGGCGCGTGGGTCGTCATGGCTTCGACGCTACGCGGCCGGCATCGGCGCCGTCATCATCCTCAGGACGGACCCTGAAGACAGCTGCCGTGACGACAGAAGTGGCCCCACGTGCACCTGCCAGAGCCCACCTACCCTTGCTACCTTCCGGTCCTGGGGGAGTTCAGCAGGATGACACCACACGTGGGGCCGGGGACCATCGTAGCCCGGAGATCGCCGCCGGCGCCAACCGGGCGCGGCCCTCTGCCGGGCCCTCAGGACATGGATCCGGACTCGATGTGCATTCTGCCCGGATTGTCCGCTATCATGGAGCCTGCCCTCGCGACGCCAGGTGTTCGCACCTGCGGATCGAGCGGTGAAGGAGGATTCGCCTAGCGGCCTATGGCGCACGCTTGGAACGCGTGTTGGGTTCACACCCTCAGGGGTTCAAATCCCCTATCCTCCGCCCTGATGAGAAGGCCCCCGGTCACAGACCGGGGGCCTTCCTACGTCTTCCGAGCGACCCCTTCGGGGCACATCGCCCCAGGCCACCTCGTCACACGCCGACGCCGGCGTCGTGAGGTGCGTTACGCTCATCGAGTCCACACGGGTGCCCCTGCAGGGGCTGAGATCAGGCGATGCACGCCTGGACCGTCGAACCTGACCGGGTCATGCCGGCGTAGGAAGTGAGGGCTCATCATGAGCGATTTCTCTGTGCACACCGCCCCTTCGGCGAACACCACCGCCTCCCCCACGGAGGAGGCTCACCCCGCCCACGAGCGGGCCAGCATCACCGACGGCTCCGGCCTTGAGGTCCCCGTCACCCGGATCCACCTGCACGACTCGCCGGACGGCTCCGCCAATGAGCCGTTCGAGGCCTACCGGACGGCGGGCCCCGGCGGCGACCCGCTGGACGGGCTGCCGCCGTTCCGCGAACCGTGGATCCTCTCCCGGCAGGACTCCGCGGAGTACACCGGCCGGGGGCGTCACCTCGACGACGACGGCCGCTCGGCGGTGCGTCGCGGGGCGGCCAGCGACGAGTGGCGCGGCAGACGTCCCGTGCCGCGCCGCGCCCTTCCGGGGAGGAAGGTCACCCAGATGCACTACGCGCGGCGGGGCGTCATCACCGAGGAGATGCGCTACGCGGCCCTGCGGGAAGGCTGTGACGCGGAGAAGGTGCGCGCCGAGGTGGCGGCCGGGCGGGCCATCATTCCGAACAACATCAACCACCCGGAGTCCGAGCCGATGGTCATCGGACGGGAGTTTCTGGTGAAGATCAACGCCAACATCGGCAATTCGGCGGTCACCAGCTCCATCGCCGAGGAGGTGGACAAGCTGCGGTGGGCCACCCGGTGGGGTGCGGACACCGTCATGGACCTCTCCACCGGAGATGACATCCACACCACCCGAGAATGGATCCTGCGCAACGCCCCGGTGCCCATCGGTACGGTCCCGATCTACCAGGCCTTGGAGAAGGTCGACGGCGACGCCTCGGCCCTCACGTGGGAGGTCTTCCGGGACACCGTGATCGAGCAGTGCGAACAGGGGGTGGACTACATGACCGTCCACGCCGGAGTGCTGCTGCGCCATGTGCCGCTGACCGCCGAGCGCGTCACCGGCATCGTCTCCCGCGGCGGGTCCATCATGGCCGGCTGGTGCCTGGCCCACCACCAGGAGAACTTCCTCTACACGCACTACGACGAGCTGTGCGAGATCTTCGCCGCCTACGACGTCGCGTTCTCCCTGGGCGACGGGCTGCGTCCCGGCTCCATCGCGGACGCCAACGACGAGGCCCAGTTCGCGGAGCTCGACACGCTCGCGGAGCTGACCCGACGGGCCTGGGAGCACGACGTGCAGGTCATGGTGGAGGGCCCGGGCCACATCCCCCTGCACCTGGTGCGAGAGAACGTGGAGCGTCAGCAGGAGCTCTGCCACGGAGCACCGTTCTACACGCTGGGGCCGCTGGTCACCGACATCGCCCCGGGCTATGACCACATCACCAGCGCGATCGGGGCCACCGAGATCGCCCGCTACGGCACCGCCATGCTGTGCTACGTCACCCCGAAGGAGCATCTGGGGCTGCCGAACCGCGAGGACGTCCGGGCCGGGGTGATCACCTACAAGATCGCCGCCCACGCCGCGGACCTGGCCAAAGGACATCCGGCGGCCCAGGCGCGGGACGACGCGCTGTCCAAGGCCCGCTTCGAGTTCCGGTGGAAGGACCAGTTCGCCCTGGCATTGGACCCGGAGACCGCCCAGGCGTTCCACGACGAGACCCTGCCGGCCGAGCCTGCGAAGACCGCCCACTTCTGCTCCATGTGCGGACCGAAGTTCTGCTCCATGCGGATCTCCCAGGACATCCGCGACGAGTTCGGCTCAGCGGAGGACCAGCGCAGGATCGTGGAGCAGGGCATGGCCGCCAAGAGCCGGGAGTTCGCCGCCGCCGGGGGCAGCGTCTACCTGCAGCCGGAGATCCCGGTGGGGCCGCCCGGAGCAGCCGCGGAGTCCTGAGCCGCGCCCCGCTCGACGAGGGCGGGAGCCGCCTCAGCCGTCCGTGACCACGGCCAGGCTGAACCCGTCCCAGCTCTTGGCCCCGACCGTCTGCACGGCGGTGGCCTCCAGGCGAGGGTGCTGACCCTGCAGCGTGAGGAAGCGGCGGATGCCCTGGACGTCCGGGTCCTCGGACTCGGCGTCCAGGACCGCGCCGCCGCGGACCACGTTGTCCCCGATGATGACGCTCCCGGTCCGCACCATCTCCATCACCAGCTCCAGGTAGCGGGGGTTGCCGGCCTTGTCGGCGTCGAGGAAGACCAGGTCGAACGGCGGACGGGCCCCTGAGGCGACCTCGTCCACCAGGCTCAGCAGCGTGTCCTCGGCGGGGCCCACGCGGATGTCCACCGTCTCCCCCACGCCGGCGCCGTCCAGGTTGGCCCGAGCGACGTCGGCGTGGTGGGGCTCCACCTCACAGGTGACCAGGCGCCCCTCGGCGGGCAGGGCTCGGGCCATCCAGAGGGTGGAGAACCCGGCCAGGGTGCCGACCTCCAGCACGTGACGGGCCCCGGAGATGCGCACCATCAGTTCCAGGTGCTTGCCCTGCGCGGCAGAGACCTCGATCGCAGGCAGCCCGCCCTCCTCGGCCCGACGCTGCACCTCGGCGAACTCGGGTCCGGGGCGCGCCACCGTCTGCTCCACGTAGGCGTCGACGGCGGCGGCCGCCGGGGCGCCGACGTCGGGACCGGAGCGAGCCAGTGAGGACGACGGCGTCGGGATCTCAGCCGGGGTGCCGTCAGGAGCGGTGGGGTGCGCATCGGAGGTGTCCATGGTCGTCACCCTAGGTCCCCGTCAGGACGGAGGGAAGGGCACGGATGCCGCCGCCGTCCCCCGCGGTCGAGCCCCGGCACGCACCGTCGACCAGCACGTTCAGGGAACTTCCAGGATCTGGACGGGACGGACCGGTACACTTCCTGCAGTCCTCCCTCCCCGAACCAGGAACCTGCACACACCTATGTCCACACCCAGCAGCCCGATCACGGCGCAGTCCCCCGCGAGCAGCCGCATGCAGTGGATGGACCTGCTCCGCGGCATGGCGGTGATCCTGGTGGTGATCCTCCACGCGGCGTCCATCCCGACGTCGACGGGCTCCGGCATCCGCGAATGGATCCTCACCAACCGGTACCTGGAGCCGTTCCGGATGCCGCTGCTGATGTTCCTGTCCGGCATGCTGCTGCCGCGCTCGCTGGCCAAGCCGCTGCCCCAGTACCTGTGGGGCAAGTATGCGGCCATCGTCTGGCCTGCGGCCGTGTGGATGGTGCTCTACGGGGTGTTCGTCTACCGCAACGGGCCCTTCGAGCTGTCCTACTGGATCACCGGCGACTATCTGTGGTTCCTGCTGGCCCTGATCATCTGCTACACGCTGGCCGCCCTGCTGCAGAAGCTCCCCTTCCTGCTGGTCTCGGCGGCGATGATGGCCGCCGTCGTGCTGGTGGAGGTCCCGTCGGGGCTGCCCCACAAGACCTTGTACTACGGGGCGTTCTTCTTCCTCGGCGCCTGGGCCTGCCGGTACATGGACCGGTGGCTGCGGGCCCCCTGGATGCTGGTGGTGGCCATGGCCGTCGTCGCCGCGGTCTTCTCCCATCTGGGCCGGGAGGACCTGGCGCTGCGGATGGGCACCTGGCAGGCCGCCGGGATCTCGCTGCTGGGCCTGGGCGTGATCCTCTGGCTGGCTCCGCGGCTCCCACGCGGCATGATCTCGGCGTTCTTCGAATGGGCGGGCCGCAGCTCGATCGTGGTCTATGTGGCGCACTTCCCGATCCTGGTGGTCATCCACCGGGTGCTCGCCCGCATGGAGGTCGCTCCGATCTGGCACGTCGGCATCACCACGGTGCTGGGCCTGGCGCTCACGCTGCTGATGGTGTGGCTGCGGCCCTGGACCACGTGGCTCTACGTCTACCCGCGGCAGAAACAGGTGGCGACGAGGCTCAAGGAGCGCGCAGCACGTCAGAAGTCCGCCCCGGCGGCCACTCCGACGCCTGGGGCGACGCCCGACGTCGGCCGCTGAAGCCCTGACCCCGGGCCGCCCGGGGCGGTCCTCCCGGTGTGCCGGCGCCGCCGTGAACGCGCTGGCCGCCTGACCGGCCGAATGCATGTGTCCCACCCAGACGGTAAGGTTCTTCACTGTGAGCACAGCCCTGTACCGCCGGTATCGCCCCGACACGTTCGCCGATGTGATCGGCCAGGAGCACGTCACCGCACCCCTGGTCACGGCACTGGGCAAGGACGCCGTCTCACACGCCTATCTCTTCTCCGGGCCGCGCGGCTGCGGCAAGACCACCTCAGCCCGGATCCTGGCCCGCTGCCTGAACTGTGCGGAGGGCCCCACCGGCACCCCGTGCGGACACTGCGAGTCCTGCCGGGACCTGGCCACCGGCGGTCCGGGATCGCTGGACGTGATCGAGATCGACGCCGCCTCCCACGGCGGTGTCGACGACGCCCGCGATCTGCGGGAGCGGGCCACCTTCGCCCCGGTGCGGGACCGCTACAAGATCTTCATCATCGATGAGGCTCACATGGTCACAGCGGCCGGCTTCAACGCGCTGCTGAAGATCGTGGAGGAGCCGCCGGAGCACATCAAGTTCATCTTCGCCACGACGGAGCCGGACAAGGTCATCGGGACCATCCGCTCCCGCACCCACCACTACCCGTTCCGGCTGGTGCCGCCGGAGCCGCTGCTGGACTATCTGCAGCGGCTCTGCGAGCAGGAGCGGGTGCCGGTGGCGCACGGCGTGCTGCCCCTGGTGATCCGCGCCGGCGGCGGCTCGGTCCGTGACACCCTCTCCGTGCTGGACCAGCTGATCGCCGGATCCACCGAGGCAGGGCTGGACTATGACCGGGCCGTAGCCCTACTGGGCTTCACCCACAGCGCGCTGCTTGACGACGTCGTCGACGCGGTGGCGGGCCTGGACGGCTCCACCGCGTTCTCCGTGGTCGACCGCGTGGTGCAGTCGGGTCAGGACCCTCGACGCTTCGTCGAGGACCTGCTGGAGCGGCTGCGGGATCTGATCATCGTGAAGTCGGTGCCGGACTCGCCCGGGTCGATCCTGCGCGGCGTCCCGGACGACCAGATCCGCCGCATGCAGGCCCAGGCGGGCAAGGTCGGCTCCGCGGAGCTCTCGCGAGCGGCGGACATCACCGCCCAGGCGCTGACCGACATGGTGGGGGCGACCTCACCGCGGCTGCACCTGGAGCTGCTGATGGCCCGGCTGCTGCTGCCGCATGCTGATCAGGGAACCTCCAGCCTGGCCGCGCGGCTCGAGCGTCTGGAGCGGCGCGTGGACTTCGTCTCCGGCTCCGGAACGACCCCTCCCGCCGAGGACCCCACCCAGACCGCGGCCCAGCCGACATCCGCAGCTCCACCTGCCTCTGAGACGGTTCCCGCGCCGACGTCGGCGCCGCCTTCCGGGCAGGCTCCTGCGCCGGCGCCGTCGTCCGTCTCTGAGGCCCCCGCGCAGGCTCCGGCGGCCGAGCCCCTCGCGGCCTCGAACCCTGCTGCCGCCGCTGCACCCGCGGCGGCCTCCGCACCCGCAGCCGACGACGACGGCTGGGCCACCCCCGGCGTCCCGCGCCCAGGAGCTGAGTCCTCCCGCTTCGCGGAGGCGCCGGCAGCGCAGACGATCAGGCCCGAGGGTCCCACCGAGGAGGCTGCCGCTCCGGCAGGCGTGCCCTCGGGTGCTCCCGGAGCCACACCGTCCGCTGAGCCCGCACCCACCGAGGCGGAACCCACCGAGGCGGAACCCACCGAGGCGGGACCCACCGCGCCGGTACCCACCGCGCCCGGTCCTGCCGACTCGGCACCGCCTCACGCGCCGGCCGACCCTGCCGCACCGCAGGGCGCGGCCCCCAGCGGGTCCCGGGCGGAGATGATGCGCCGAGCCTGGCCGGAGATCGTCCAACAGCTGGCCTCCCAGTCGCGACTGCTGTGGATGCTGGTCAAGGACAACGCCTCGGTGGCCGGCTTCGACGGTCAGACCCTCACGATCGCGTTCACCAACGACGGCGCCCGCTCCACCTTCGCGAACCGACGCGGTGACCAGGCCCTCAACGCCGCCATCCAGCAGGTCCTGGGCCTGCAGGTCAGCTTCGACCTCATCACTGGAGGTGCTCCCCCGGCAGCTGGTCAGTCCCCAAAAGGTCCTAGCCGGCCGACGCCGGCACCCTCAGCGCAGCCGGACCCCGCGCCTGCTGGGTCGGACGGCTCGAGCCTGCCTCGTGAGCAGCACCCGCCACAGCCCGGCACCTGGAGCTCCCATGCGCAGACCACGCCGCCGGCGGCAGAAGCCCCCGCACGCCCGGCGCCCGTCGAGGCGGGCCCCGCAAGCCCCACCGGGCACGAATCGGACGGTGCCCCGGCCTGGATGGCCGAGGAGACGCCGGAGCCCTACGACGCCGATCCCGAACCGCCTCAGGCCCCGCCCTCGCCCCACCCGGCGTGGAACGGTCAGCCCAGCGGCGACCCGGCCGGCTCCGCCCTGTCTGCCGACTCCCCCTCGGAGGCCGGTGCGGCCACCGACCCCGTGGAGCTGACCGACCCCACCTATGGGCCCACCACCGCTCGGGTGCCCAGCGTCGAGACAGCGGGAATGGACGCATCCGACTTCGACGTGTCCCGCGCCCAGACTCCCGCTCCGGACCCTCTTCCTGATCCCACTCCGCAGCCCGGGCCACAGTCCGAGCAGTCCCCTGATCCGACCTCCACGGAGGAGTCCGCGACGAAGCCTCGGGTGCCAGTGTTCGCCCGGCCGTCCAGCTCCCGGCCCGGCTCCTCTCGGGCCCCGGCACCCGGTGCTCCCGCCGCGGAGGCGGTGGGCCCAGCCTCGGCGGCCCCGCGCGCGGAACGCAACGGCGCGCCGTCGGGAACCTCACCCGGAGCGTCCGGCCGGATCGCAGCCATCAAGGAGCGGATGGCCAAACGGGCGGCCGGGGCCGAGCCCCCGGGCTGGGACGACGCTCCTCCGCCGCCCGACCCCCTGTACGACCAGGGCCCTCCCCCAGGTGCGGCCCCCGGAGCGGGAGCCGGCCCCCGCAGCGAGGCTGGGCCCGGAGCCGCTCCGGCCCCGGAGATCGAGGACATCCCCAGCGACGACGACATCACCGTGGAGGAGTCCACGGTGTTCGGCCGCAAGGCGATCGAACGCATCCTCGACGGCACCCTGCTCGAGGAGCGTCGGCTGGGCGAGGGCCCCCAGTAGACTGACGCTCATCCGGCCATCTGCGCGTTCCGCCGTCATCGTGCCGCCCGTCCCGTCCCCGTTGAGAAAGGCGCGTCCTGACCGTGTATGAGGGTGCAGTCCAAGACCTGATCGACGAGCTCGGCAGGCTCCCCGGCATCGGGCCCAAGTCAGCCCAGCGCGTGGCCTTCCACATCCTGGAGGCCGACACCGAGGACATGCGTCGGCTCGCGGAGGCGATCGTCTCCGTGAAGGAGAAGGTGAAGTTCTGCCAGATCTGCTTCAACGTCTCCGAGCAGGAGACCTGCCGCATCTGCCAGGACGATCGACGGGACCGCTCCATCATCTGTGTGGTGGAGGAGTCCAAGGACGTCATGGCCATCGAACGGACCCGTTCCTTCCGCGGGCTCTACCATGTGCTCGGCGGCTCCATCAATCCGATCGCCGGCATCGGGCCGGAGCAGCTGCACATCCGCGAGCTGCTGAACCGTCTCTCCGACGACACGGTCCAGGAGGTCATCGTGGCCACGGATCCGAACTTGGAGGGCGAGGCCACTGCCACCTATCTGGTGCGCATGCTGGGCTCACTGGGCATCTCCCTCACCCGGCTGGCCTCGGGCCTGCCGGTCGGGGGCGACCTCGAGTACGCCGACGAGGTCACCCTCGGACGTGCCTTCGAGGGACGCCGCAGCCTCTCCTGACCCCGCCCTGGCGCCCTTGCGGCGAGAACGTTATCCAAGCGTGATGTTTCATTCCGACGAAGACATCACACCTGCTTTCCAGAGGCCATAGGGTCCTGCGCACACCCCCGCCGTCGCGGGAGTCCGTCGACCTGGCACCCATATCGTGATTCTTTTCCTCGGGGCATTCCCCGGGGGCTGGACGGGCGTCACAACTAATCAATCCGGGCAGAAAACAGTTTCCAAATCCTTTAGATGTCACTAGCGTGAGAACGAGTGCGCAGCGCGTGCTCACTCGCATCGACGACGGACACCACAGGATGAGGTACTCACGCATGGCCACCACAACTTCCCTGGCAGTGAAGGCCGGCGCGCTCAGCGCCGCCGCGCTGCTCGCCCTGACCGCCTGCGGCAACGGCGATGACACCGACGACACCACCGGTGACGGCAACGGCGAGGCCGCCGGCGAGGCGCTGACCATCGCGCTGTTCGGCGAAGAGCCCTACTCGTGGATCGATGAGGCGACCGGCGAGCCCACCGGCGCCACCATCGCCGTGGCGGAGGAGATCTTCGGCGAGCGCATGGGCTATGACATCACCATCGAGGAGGAGCCCGAGTGGGGCAACCTCATCCCGGGCCTGAGCGCCGGACACTGGGACGTGGTCTCCGCGGGCATGTCCATCAACGCGGAGCGCTGCGCCGAGGCGGCCTTCGGTGAGCCGGAGCTGGTCTACACCACCGCCCTGCTGGTGGAGGAGGGCAACCCGCACGACGTCCACAACTTCGAGGACCTGGCCGACGCCGACCTTGACGTCATCGCGCTGAGCGGCGCCGTGGAGTCCGGCTACATGGATGAGGTCGGCGTCGATCACGACACCGTGGACTCCGCCGATGACGGCATCGACTTCGTCCAGGGCGGCCGCGCCGACGTCTTCGCCCTGACGGCCATCTCCCTGGAGACCATGGCGGGCGACCAGGACGGCGTGGAGGTCACCGACTCCTTCGCCCACGAGCTCTCCGTGGGCGCCCACGCCTTCCGTCCCGACGACGAGGAGCTGCTCGAGGAGTTCAACGAGCACCTGAGCGACCTCAAGGAGTCCGGCGAGTACCTCGACCTGGTGAGCGAGTTCGGCTTCACCGAGGATGAGATGCCCCCGAGCGACCTGACCGCCCAGCAGCTCTGCGACGAAGACCCTGCCGAGCTGACCGAGCAGTACCTCGAGGACTGAGCCGCTCCGTCCGCTGATCTCTGCGGCCGGTTCCACCCGGAACCGGCCGCAGAGTGTGTCACCGCAGAGCTCTGAGAGGGGCCGATGAACTTCTGGGAAGACTGGCCAGGCTATTTCGAGGTCGTGGTCAACTGGTCCGACCGCCTGCTGGCGGGCCTGTGGACCACGGTGCAGCTGGCGCTCTACGGTGGGCTGCTGGCGTTCGCCGTCGCCGTCGTGCTGGGCCTGGCGGCCGGCAGCCCGAACCTCTGGCTGCGGATCCCTGCGCGGGTGATCATCGAGTTCTTCCGCGGCATCTCCCTGGTGGTCCTGCTGTTCCTGCTGCTGTACGTGCTGCCGCAGATCTGGATGCGCAACCCGGACCTGCCGTTCGAAGGACTGATCCGCAACACGTTCCTGCTGGGCGTGCTCGCCCTGGGCATCAACTACGGCGCCTATGGAGCCGAGGCCGTCCGGGCGTCCCTGACCACCGTGCCCAAGGGCCAGTGGGAGGCGACGACGGCCCTGTCGATGTCCTGGTCGCACAAGATGCGCCGCATCATCTTCCCCCAGGCGTGGGCGCTGATGCTCCCCTCACTGGCGAACCTGTGGATCCACCTGCTCAAGGGCAGCGCGATCGCCTACATCATCCCCTTCGTCAACGATTTCACTGCCGAGCTGAACAACCTGCGTCGTCCCACAGACATCTGGTTCTCCCATGCGTTCATCGGCCTGGTGGTCTATTTCATCCTGGCCCTGATCCTCACTCTGTTCATGCAGGCTCTCGAGGCACGCGCCAAGCACAAGCTCGGCCGCGGCCCCTCCTTGAAGGAGATCCTCTCTCCCAAGCCGCCCACGACAGTCCCGGAGTCCGTGGGCGCAGGTGCTGAGCCCACCGCCGAGAAGTCCGCTGCAGGAGGTGCCCGATGATCCAGCATGTGCTGCGCGCCGCCGACATCGAGGACCCCACTCTGGTCGACGAGGAGGAGGTCCGGGAGAGCCCGTTCTGGGATTGGGAGTTCGCCTTCCACGCCCTGCCGGACATGCTCATGGCCTTCCTGAAGGTCACCCTGGTGGTGACGGTGGTCGGCACCCTCATCGCCGCGGTGCTGGGCCTGGTGATCGCCATTCTGATGCGGGTGCTGCCGCGCCCCCTGGCCTGGGTCGTGAAGTGGATGGCCAACTTCATCCGGATGACCCCGCTGGTGGTCCAGCTGATCTTCATGTTCTGGACCTTCATGTGGCTGGACGGGATGACCATCGGCATCATCGTCTTCGGCGTCCACTACGCCACCTACATGTCGGAGGTGTACCGGGCGGGGATCGAATCCGTCCCCAAGGGTCAGTGGGAGGCGACGACGGCGCTGTCGATGTCCGCGGCACGGACCTGGCGGCGCGTGGTCATCCCTCAGGCGCTGCGCTCCACCGTGCCCTCCCTGGGCAACTATGCGATCTCCATGTTCAAGGACACCCCGTTCCTGATCGTCATCTCGGTGGCGGAGATGGTGACCGTCGCCGGGCAGATCGGCGCCCCCACGTTCCGCTACACCGAGGTCTTCGTGCTGGCAGGCCTGATCTTCCTGGCCGCCAGCTACCCCACTGCCCTTCTGATCAGTCGATTGGAGAAGCGTCTTGCCTACGCCCACTGACCCCTCCCCCGCCGGGGCCACGACGGTCTCCGAGGCCACCACACCGGTCATCGAGTTCCGTGATGTGGAGAAGCGCTTCGGCTCCAATGTGGTGCTCAAGGACCTGAACTTCACGGTCGAGCGCGGGGAGCGGGTGACCCTGATCGGCCCGTCCGGCTCCGGGAAGACCACCATCCTGCGCCTGGTGATGACTCTGGAGGAGCTCACCGACGGCTACATCTTCATCGACGGCGAGCCGCTCACCCATGAGCAGCGCGCGGGACGCCGGGTGCCGGTGTCCAAGAAGCGGCAGAAGCAGCTGCGCACCCGCATCGGCATGGTGTTCCAGCAGTTCAACCTGTTCCCCAACATGACGGTGCTGGAGAACATCATCGAGGCACCCATCCACGTGCTGGGCCGCCCCAAGGCGGAGGCGATCGCCAAGGCCCACGACCTGCTGGAGCAGGTGGGGCTCTCCGACAAGGCCGACGCCCATCCGACGTCACTCTCCGGGGGCCAGCAGCAGCGGGTGGCGATCGCCCGCGCCCTGGCCATGGACCCGGAGATCCTCCTGCTGGACGAGGTCACCTCCGCCCTCGACCCGGAGGTCGTCGGCGAGGTGCTCAACATCCTGCGCCGGGTCGCCGAAACCACCAATGTGACCATGCTGATCGTCACGCACGAGATGGGCTTCGCCCGGGACGTGTCGCACAAGGTCATGATGTTCGACGGCGGACACGTGGTGGAGTCCGGCCCGCCGGAGAAGATCTTCACCGACCCGGATCACGAGCGCACCCAGGCCTTCCTGGGCGCCGTGCTGGGCGACAACTGAATCACACGCAAGCTTCTGTCCGGTCTCGTTCCGGGCCTTCGGGCCCGAGGCAGACACTGGTGGCAGACGCTGTCGGACCCCCTGGTCCGGCAGATACGCCATCCACAGTGTGAGACCGGGCACTGAGCTGTGCCCCGTCGCGGAGCACGCTCATAGAATTGTCCGAAGTCCGCGATGAAACCCTGCACGGGAGTGAGACAACAACCCCATGAGCTTGATCGTCCAGAAATACGGCGGGTCATCCGTGGCCGATGCCGAGAGCATCAAACGCGTGGCCCGGAAGATCGTCGAGACCAAACGCGCCGGCCACCAGGTCGTCGTCGTGGTCTCCGCGATGGGTGACACCACCGACGAGCTGCTCGACCTGGCGGCCGACATCACCGAGGCGCCGCCCTCGCGGGAGATGGACATTCTGCTGTCCTCCGGCGAACGCATGTCCATGGCCCTGCTGGCCATGGCCATCCACCAGCTGGGCGAGTCCGCCCAGTCATTCACCGGCTCCCAGGCCGGGATGATCACCGACGCGATCCACGGCAAGGCCCGCATCATCGAGGTCAACCCGCAGCGCGTCCAGGAGTCCCTCGACGCCGGCCATGTCGGCATCGTCGCGGGCTTCCAGGGCATGAGCCGGGAGTCGAAGGACATCACCACGATGGGCCGCGGCGGCTCGGACACCACGGCCGTGGCCCTGGCCGCCGCACTGAAGGCGGACGTCTGCGAGATCTACACCGACGTCGACGGCGTGTTCACCGCCGACCCGCGCGTGGTCAAGACCGCCCGGAAGATCGATCAGATCTCCAGCGAGGACATGTTGGAGATGGCCGCCGCCGGCTCCAAGGTGCTGCACCTGCGCAGCGTGGAGTATGCCCGCCGCTTCGGCGTGAAGCTGCACGTGCGGTCCTCATTCAGCCAGCTCGAAGGAACCTGGGTCATCCCCGACCCCTCTGACGCCATCGCCCTCCAGGAAGGTGAACCCTTGGAACAGCCCATCATCTCCGGTGTCGCCCATGACAGCTCTGAGGCCAAGTTGACCATCACCGGGGTGCCCGACGTCCCCGGCAAGGCCGCTGAGATCTTCAACCTGATCGCCGAGGCCGGCACCAACATCGACATGATCGTCCAGAACGTCTCCGACGAGACCAAGACGACGAACATCTCCTTCACCCTGCCCGCCGCGGACGGGCAGAAGTCCACCGAGACCCTCACCGCGCACCAGGAGTCCATCGGCTTCGAGCAGCTGGACTACGTGCCGCAGGTCGGCAAGGTCTCCCTGATCGGCGGGGGCATGCGCCACCACCCGGGCGTCTCGGCGAAGTTCTTCACCGCGCTGCGCGACGCCGGCATCAACATCGGACTCATCTCCACCTCCGAGATCCGCGTCTCGGTGATCACCGACATCGAGGACCTCGACAAGGCCGTGCAGGCGATCCACACCGCCTTCGGCCTCGACGCCGAGGAGGAGGCCACGGTCTACGCCGGCACCGGCCGCTGAGACCTCGTTCCCTCGACTCATCCGTCGGCTCCGCGGTGTGGGCCCTTTTCAGCGCTGACAGCGCGTCATAAGGGCCCACACCGCGGAGCCGACGTCGTGCTGGGCGCGGGGGGGGGCGCAGGGTCAGGCCAGTGCCTGCGCGACCTGTTCCCGGCTGAGCTCCCGGTCCGAGTAGATCAGCCGCACGGCCTCGGGGGCCGGATTCCCGGCGTCAGGACCACGGTGCCTCAAGAGCAGGCCAACCTTCTCCGCCACTCGGGCAGAGGCGCGATTGTGCTCCAGGAGGTAGGCGATCACGGGAAGATCTGAGCGCGCCGCTCGGGCCGCCGAGGTCCCGGCGCGGGCCACCCGGGTGGCATAGCCTCGCCCCTGCGCCTCAGCGGCGAACCGGTACCCGAGATTCCAGCAGAATCCGCCGCGGACAGCGCAGCCGCCGTGGCCGAGCATGGCTCCTGACTGAGGGTCACGGACAATCCACGGCCCCAGCCCGTGCTCCTGCCACGAGCGCCGCCAGACACGGATCAGCTCGGCGGTCTGGGACTCGTCGGTGTGGCGGGCGTTCGGAAAGTGCGTCCAGACCCGGGGGTCGGAATAGATGGCGTGGAGCTCGATCAGGTCATCCAGGTCCGGAGGTGCCAGCATCAGGTCAGTGGCAGCAGTCTCGCCTGGAGCCGCCGGCGGAGGTTCAGTGCACATACGGGCACCTTATGATGAGGCCCATCCGTCGACGCGGAACTGAGCCCAGTGCGGCTTGTCGGCCCCCCGGCGTTCCTGCCCTCGGAAACACTCAGGCGGCAGGTGCTCCCCTGCTCGGGGCGCTCCTGCCGCCTGGGCGTTCGGTGCGAGATACAGAGCCGATTCTAGCCGAGGATCCAGCCGGACGTCAGCATCTGCACGGCTTCGGCCCGGTGTCTGGACACCGCCCGAACGCCCGGCCGTGGGCCGCGCCCCCAGGTGCTCAGCGGGACCGGGTATTCTGACACGCGCCCATGAGCACTTCATCCGCCTCCGCCCACGTCTGCGCCACCACGTCCGGGGCTCCCCGCCCGGAGGGTCTTCGCCCCCTGCCTGCTGAGGACCATCACGCACGGGCCCAGGAGCACCAGCGACGTGTCGCCGAGTACACGCAGGGCTTCCTCCAGCGGCGGCATGCCGGACAGAAGCACCCCGTGGAGGACTTCCTGTTCACGTACTACTCCCACTCTCCCGGGCAGCTCTCCCGCTGGCATCCGGGGGCCGGCACGGTGTTGGAAGGCGCTGGCGGCTCCGAGCAGGCGGGGTGGAAGTTCTACACCACCGTCGACGACGGCACCGCGGCCGGCGGGGCGACGGTCGACGTCGTGCGGTTCCGCCACGCACGGGAGTCCATGATCGGCTTCGCCCGCCGGCTGCTGAGCGCGACGGCGGCACGGCCCGCCCAACTGGGCTGCTTCGGTCTGCACGAGTGGGCGATGGTCTACCGGTCGGTGCAGCACGGGCAGCGTCATGATCAGGTGCCGCTGCGCCTGGGGTCCGACGGCACCGATGAGGTGGTGGAGTCCCTGAACATCCGGTGCACCCACTTCGACGCCTTCCGGTTCTACACCCCGTCGGCCCGTCCCCTGAACGCACTGACCCCCACCCGGGAGACCCAGGTGGAGCTGGAGCAGCCGGGCTGCCTGCACGCCAACATGGACCTCTACAAATGGGCGTACAAGCTCATCCCCGCGGTCAGCAGCGATCTGCTGCTGGACTGCTTCGACCTCGCCTGGAGGATCCGTGAGCTGGACATGCGTGCCTCCCCCTATGACCTCGCTGCCTGGGGCTATCAGCCCGTGCGCATCGAGACCCCGCAGGGACGTGCCGACTACGCCCGGGCGCAGAAGGGCTTCGCCGAGGAGGCCCAGGTCCTGCGCGGCCGGATCCTGGGAGCCCTGGACGAGGTGGACGCCCTGGCTGACGCGCGGGCCTGACGCCCTGACTGACGCGCCGCCGTCGCGGGATCCCTGCACGCCGCGGTGAGCCGAACGTCTCAGCACAGAGGAGGAATACCGGGCCGCCACCCAGCGCTGAAGCGCATCAGGTGCACCCGTTCGGAAAGGACCACCGATGCCAGACTCCCGCGCTGTCACCAGCACTCAGATCCAGCTGATCCGCCGCCCCTCCGGCCGCCCGACCCCTGAGGACTTCCGCACGGTCCGCCTCGAGCTGCCGCCGCTGGCCGAGGGCCAGGTGCGGGTGGCCAACGAATTCATCTCCGTGGACCCCTACATGCGCGGCCGGATGAACGACGTGAAGAGCTACGTCCCGCCCTTCGCCCTGAACGAGACCATGACCGGCGGCGCCGTCGGACGCGTGGTGGCCTCCCGATCGGAGTCCCTGCCCGTGGGCACCGCCGTGCTGCATCAGCTGGGGTGGCGCGACATCACCCAGGACGACGCCGAAGCGTTCCGCCCCGTGCAGGAGATCCCGGGGGCGCCGCTGTCCCTCCACGTGGGGATTCTTGGCATGACAGGGTTGACTGCCTATGTGGGACTGACCGCCATCGCCGAGCTGCGCGAGGGGGACACAGTGTTCATCTCCGGCGCGGCAGGAGCCGTGGGCACTGCAGCCGGGCAGATCGCCCGCCTGCTCGGCGCCTCCCGAGTGATCGGCTCCGCCGGCTCTGAGGAGAAGGTGGCGCT
Source organism: Nesterenkonia sp. K-15-9-6 (assembly GCF_052656005.1). NCBI lineage: Bacteria > Bacillati > Actinomycetota > Actinomycetes > Micrococcales > Micrococcaceae > Nesterenkonia > Nesterenkonia sp. K-15-9-6. Next base: position 92,624 of record NZ_JBQYEY010000013.1, on the reverse strand, counting down.
GCTGCAGGACAAGTACGGCTATGACGCCGCGTTCGACTACAAGGACGCCCCGGTTCGCGAGCAGCTCCCCCGGCACGCGCCCGACGGGGTGGACGTCTTCTTCGACAACGTCGGCGGCGACCACCTGCAGGCCGCTCTCGATGTGATGAACGACGGCGGCCGCCTGGCCCTGTGCGGGGCGATCTCCCGCTACAACGCCGAGCGACCCGCCCCGGGGCCGGACAACCTGGCGAACATGATCACCCGGGGCCTGCGCATGCAGGGCTTCACCCTGGGCGGCCACCTCCACCACGCCTCCGCGTTCCAGGAGCGGATGGCCGAATGGTTCCCCGCCGGTGAGATCGCCTACGACGAGACGGTCGTCGACGGCATCGAGAACGCGGTGGACGCGTTCCTGGGCATGATGGACGGCGCCAACATCGGCAAGATGGTGGTGCGCACCGCCTGACGGCGGACCAGAGGACCCCCGACGAGATTCGGCCCCGGGACGCGGATCCCGGGGCCGAACGGCGTCCTGCCGTGGGCGGAGCTTGCAGGCATCCGGCTCAGGCGTCGGCGAAGACCCGCTCACACTCCTGGGCCAGCAGGGCACGCATCTGCTCGGCGGTGTGCCGCCCGGCGAAGATCTCGGTGCCGTTCTCGAAGGCCCGGCCCGCGGCGAGCGGACCGGCGTCGACGGCGTCATAGCCGAGGCTGTCGATGAACCCGGCCACCAGCTCCTTGGCGTCGGCGTCGTCCGAGGCCATGCCCAGGGCTCGGCGGTTCGGCGCCCCCGCCGGGTGGGAGTCGACCTCCAGGTCGCCGTAGCCGATGTGGTTCAGTGTCTTGACCAGGCGCACGTCGCCGAAGAACTCGGCGATGACCTCCGAGGTGGAGCGGCTGCCGTCGAACTCGTCCATCAGCCCGTCCACCGGCGCCCAGTAGTTCATGGTGTCGATGACCACGTGGTCCTGCAGCACGGAGGTGTCGATGCTGCGGTACTTGTGCAGCGGCACCGCCACGATGAGCAGATCGGACCCGCGCAGCTGCTGGCGGTCCACAGCGACTGCGCCGGGCACGATGACCTCGGTGAGCAGCCGGATGTCCTCGGCGGGCCGGCCGGTGGCGATCTTCACCGTGTGGCCGGCGCGCACGGCCTGGCGCGAGACGGCGGTGCCCACACGGCCGGCGCCGAGGACTCCGATGGTCAGCGGCTGAGCGGTCATCTGCTGCTCCTGGGGGTCGAGAAGGATCGGGGTGGAAAGTACTTCCGATTTGAAAGAACGGCGCGGCGAGGGGATTTGTTCCCACCGAGCACCGGTCCCGAGATCCGGGACCCGCCCCGACGACACGTCAGACTGCCGACTGCTCCGCCAGCCATTGCTCGAACGTCGTACTCGCGACGACGTCGGGCGCGGCCGGGATGAGGCTGCCGTCGCCGAGCGATGTCAGGCCCACCGGCAGGCGCATGACTCGGCCCACCTGCTGGGCGCGCAGATTGTACTGGGCCGCGGCCCGCGCCATGTCCATCTCCTCGGGGCCACAGACCTCCAGGGTCGACTCCGGCGCTCTGCTCAGCGCCTGGTCTGCCACCACATCGGCGGCCTCGGCGGCGGCCAGGGGACGGGTGACCACGGCCGGAACCACGGCGAGCGGACCCAGCCGGATCTGGTCGAGGAAAGTGGACAGCAGCTCGAACCACTGGGTCGTGCGCACGATCGAGACTCGGCGGGCCGACGACGGCGCACTTCGATAGACCTGCTCCTGGATGGACTTGGCCTGGTAGTAGCCCAGCCAGCGGTTCACCCGCGGCTCCCAGCAGTTCACGATGGACACGCACACGATCCGCGGGAGCTCGCCGCGCCGACTAGTCTCGTCACCCAGCGCGGCGACCACGTTCTCCGCCGCGGTCCGGAAGAACCGCACCGCCGGACCGGAGGTCAGAGACGGCCGATTCAGACAGTCGACGACGACGTCCACGCCGGCCAGTGCCGTCCGCAGCGCCGAGACGTCCAGCACGTCGACCCCGTGCGCCCGACTGATCGGCACGACCTCCTGGTCAGCCTCCTCCAGCCGGGACCGCACCAGGCTCCCCATGACTCCCCCGGCCCCCAGGACGGCGATCCGCTGTGACACTCCGGGCTCCTCCGATTGAGAATGGTGCTCCTCCCACTCTGACGCATCCCTCCTTGTCACAGCGAGCTTCCCCGGCCTGCTCAGCTCACCGCACAGGGGACGCCGTCGAGTTCCACCGCGTGGGGAGCCTGCACCTCTCCGACGGCGAGGAACCCGATCCTGGTGCTGGTCCGCCCCTTTCCGGGATGGCTGCGCGGATCCTCCAGGGCGCGCGCACCTGGCTCAGCGTTCACGCGCACCGTGCCGCCCTCGTGGAGAAGCTCGCCGCCCTGGTGCCGGCGGACCTCCATGTCCCCTGCCACATCCCAGGTGAGCTCCCAGTCGGCCACATCACCGATCCCGAGGTTCTCCAGATCCACGTGGACCGTGGACTGCTGCCCGCCGCCGCGGATGCTGAACTCCACCTGGCAGGCCGCCGCCGGGGCGCTCCACTCAGGCGTTCCGACCCCCATGTCAGCCGCCCAGGAGGCATACCAGGCCAGGGCCGCGTTCCAGTTGATGGTGGTCTCATTGGTGGACCAGGACTCGATGTGGTCGATGTAGCAGGCCTGAGGTGCGCAGCCCGGCAGATGCTCCTGCGCGACAGGGTCCTGGATGCCGGAGTTCGGCCCGCCGGCGAGCTTGCCGTCCGGGAAGGGCGGCAGCCGGTCCGACGAGGCGTACCACCGGCTGTGCATGTTCTGCGAGTAGTGCGTGCCGTAGCCGGTCACATAGGAGGTGTTGATCGCATTGCGGCCCAGGATGTAGTCGATCGACTCCAAGGCGCCGTCGGCGTAGGCCTGGTCTCCGGTGAGGTCGTAGGCGGTGGCGATGATCACCGTGTTGTTGATGACCTGATGGGTGGACCCCCAGTCGTAGTCGCCGGGGTTGTAGGCGTGGCCGAACGGCTCGCCCTGCTGGGTGGCCAGAAAGGAGTCCGCCCCCTCGAGCACTGAGTCGATGACCTCGGCGCGGCCGGGCAGGTGGTTGGGCACGGTGGCCAGGTCCAGCCGGCCTGCTGCGGCGGTGAAGCCCCAGTCGAAGCTGGTGGCGCCCCAGATCTCGCCGTGCTCCCCACCGACGTGGTACGGCGAGTCCAGCACCGCATCGGCGTAGACGTCGTCGCCGGTGGTGAGGAACAGCTGGGCGGCGGCCCAGTAGAACTCGTCGCCCAGCTCGTCGTCGTCATAGGGACCCCCGCCGGGGTTGGGGTCGAGCTCATTGGTGTTCGGAGCCAGGATCTCCGGGTGCTCCCCGGCGGCCCGCCAGGCACGCTCCGCGGCGGCCACGAGGTCGGCGGCGAAGTCGGCGTCGTACTCCTCGTAGAGCCGGGCCCCTTGGGCGGCCGCAGCGGCGAGGTTGAGGGTGGCGGCGGTGGACGGGCGGTGCACGTAGCGCGGCATGGGGTCCTCATGCGGCAAAGTGTCCAGGCCCGTCCAGGCGATGTCGTGGAGCTTGTGGTGGACCAGTCCGCCGGCGTCGAGGTCCTCGCCGTCGATGGTCATCCGCACCCCGTCCTCCACCTGCATGGAGAGCATCCACTCGAGGTTCCAGCGGACCTCGTCGAGGATGCCCGGCACACCGTTGTCCCGCTCAGGGATCACCAGGGTGGAGTCACCCAGCGCACCCTGGTCCACGACGCCGGCATGCAGGCTGCGCTCATAGGCGGACAGCAGCTGGTAGACGGAGATCCCAGAGTTGACCACGTATTTGCCCTGGTCACCGGCGTCGTACCACCCGCCGGAGGCATCGATCATGTAGTCCTCGGGGCAGCGCCACCCCTCGGGCCCATAGTGGTCGTCTGCGCCGAGCTGCGCCTCCCCCTGGTCGTCCACCGCGCCCTCGGGCGGGAGACAGGGCACGGCCACGTCGCCCTGATTGACGTCCTCGCCGCCGAACTCTGAGACATGCCCGGCCGGCCGCTCGTAGTCGGTCTTCAGCAGCTCCCCGTCCACCTCGATGGGCGTGATCTCCTGGCCGGAGCGCTGGGTGTAGTAGATGCCCAGCGAATCCCTACGCAGGCCCTGATACAGATCCTCGGCGATCGTGAAGGGATAGGAGGCCTCGCCGTCCACCTCCAGACGCAGGCCCTCGCCGACGACGTCGACCTCGGTGAAGTCCACGGTGTGCACGTCGAGGCCAGCTGACGGATCATGCCCGCGAGGGGCGCTCTCGCCCTGTGCCAGCACTGCCCCGTCCGCATCGAGGAGCCGCCAGGACAGCGGCTCCTCGGCATCGCTGACCACGGTGGCGTTCTTGGGCCCGTCCGGCAGGTACCCCAGCTGGTTGACCCGCACCAGCGGGCCGGTGTCATGGACGCCGTCATCGCCGATGACCCCCGGCTCCACCGCGTCGACGGACGAAGCGAGAGCCTCCACCGCTTCCGACCCCGGTGGGGAGCCCGCCCCCTGCGCCGGAGCTGCGCCCGTCAGACCGGTGAGCACCAGCCCGAGGGCGGCAGATCCCGCCGTCAGGCCGCGCAGCCGCGGACTGACCTTCTGCAGTGGACGCGCCGCCGGCGTCCGGGGCGTCCCTTCGATGACGTCTGAGGGGGGGATGATGAGTCGCGAGTGACACAGTGACTCCTTTGTGAGAGCGCTTTCACGATGGACTGTCACCGAGCCTAACGCCCTGTGTGACTCATGTCACCCCTTGTGAGGGCCCGTCGGTCGGTCACGCACCGACGCGCACTGGGTCGTGCGCCACAAGGTCCGTCGGCCCACGCGGGCGCCGTCGTCGCACGGCCTGCGGCCTCGCCGCCAGCCGGTAGACTGGGGCGGCAAGCTCGCGGAGCGCCTGGATCTCCGCCGTCGCCAGCACGACGGCGGCACCGGGCGTGAGACGGCACCTGACCACTGCACCCCGGCGGGGCCCAGTGCTGTCCGCGGGCACGTTCACCCGCACACAAGCACAGGAGACCCCATGCCGCGCATCGTCGTCGAGGTCATGCCCAAGCCTGAGATCCTCGACCCGCAGGGCAAGGCCATCGCCTCAGCCCTCCCCCACCTCGGCTTCCAGGACTTCTCCGCAGTCCGCCAGGGGAAGCGCTTCGAGCTGTCCGTGGACGGCGAGGTCACCGACGAGGCCCTCGCCCAGGCCCGCAAGGCCGCCGAGGAGATGCTCTCCAACCCCGTCATCGAGGACGTCGTGGACGTGCGGGTGGAGGACGCCTGACCATGACGGAGACCCCCCTGATCGGCGAGTACAGCTCCTCGCCCGACGGCACCGCGCTGGACGGCGCCCGCATCGGCGTCGTCACCTTCCCCGGCACCCTGGATGACCGCGACGCCGCCCGCGCAGTCCGCCTCGGCGGCGGCACGGCCGTGCCGCTGTGGCACGCCGACGACACGCTGTCCGACGTGGACGCCGTCGTCATCCCCGGCGGATTCTCCTACGGCGACTATCTGCGCGCCGGGGCGATCTCCCGCTTCGCCCCGCTGATGAGCCGCATCACCGAGGCCGCCACAGCCGACTCCGGCTCCCCGCTGCCGGTGCTGGGCATCTGCAACGGGTTCCAGATCCTCACCGAGGCGCACCTGCTGCCGGGCTCGATGATCAAGAACGACCACCTGAAGTTCCGCTGCGCCGACCAGGTGCTGCGCGTGGAGAACACCTCCACCGCGTGGACGAGCCAGTTCACGCAGGACGAGCTCATCACCGTCCCGCTGAAGAACCAGGACGGCCAGTACGTGGCCGACGAGGACACTCTGACCCGGCTCGAGGGCGAAGGCCTGGTGGCCTTCCGCTACGTGGGCTCCAACCCGAACGGCTCGCGGCACGACATCGCCGGCGTCACCAACGCCCGCGGCAACGTGGTCGGCCTCATGCCGCACCCCGAGCACGCGGTGGAGGCCGGATACGGCTCCGACGACTCCACCGGCATGCGCAACGGCACGGACGGCCTGACCGTGTTCACCTCGATCATCTCGTCCCTCGCCGGCTCCCACTCAGAAGGAGGCGCCCTGTGAGCACCGAGTCCACCACTCGCACCGCCCAGGACCAGTCGCAGGACCCGTCCAACGACCAGTCCGGGCACACCCCCGCGTCCGCGTTCAACATCGACACGGTCGAACACGCCGCCGCCACCCCGGAGACCGAGCTCCCCTGGGCCGAACTGGGCCTGAAGGAGGACGAGTACTCCCGCATCCGCGAGATCCTCGGGCGGCGCCCGACGGCGGCGGAGCTGGCCATGTATTCGGTCATGTGGTCCGAGCACTGCTCCTACAAGTCCTCGAAGGTCCACCTGCGCCAGTTCGGCGACAAGGTCACCGAGGAGATGACGAAGGACCTGATGGTCGGCATCGGGGAGAACGCCGGGGTGACGAACCTCGGCGACGGCTGGGCCGTGACCTTCAAGATCGAGTCGCACAACCACCCCTCCTATGTGGAGCCCTACCAGGGTGCGGCCACCGGGATCGGCGGCATCGTCCGCGACATCATCTCCATGGGCGCCCGCCCGGTGGCGGTGATGGACCCGCTGCGCTTCGGCGACATCGACCACCCGGACACCAAGCGCGTGCTGCCGGGCGTGGTCTCCGGCATCGGCGGCTACGGGAACTCCCTGGGCCTGCCCAACATCGGCGGAGAGGTCGTCTTCGACTCCGTGTACCAGCAGAACCCGCTGGTCAACGCCCTGGCCGTGGGCGTGATGCGCCATGAGGACATCCGCCTGGCCAACGCCTCCGGCGTGGGCAACAAGGTGGTGCTCTTCGGCGCACGCACCGGCGGCGACGGGATCGGCGGCGCCTCCGTGCTGGCCTCGGAGTCCTTCGACGACACCAAGCCCTCCAAGCGGCCCGCCGTGCAGGTCGGCGACCCGTTCTCGGAGAAGGTGCTCATCGAGTGCTGCCTGGAGCTGTTCCACGCCGAGCTCGTGGAAGGCATCCAGGACCTGGGGGCGGCGGGGATCTCCTGCGCCACCAGCGAGCTGGCCTCCAACGGTGAGGGCGGCATGCATGTGGAGCTGACCGACGTGCTGCTGCGCGACCCGTCCCTGACCCCGGGCGAGATCCTGATGTCCGAGTCCCAGGAACGCATGATGGCCGTGGTCACCCCGGCCAACGCCGAGGCCTTCGAGAAGGTCATGGCCAAGTGGGGCGTGGAGTACTCCTGGCTGGGCGAGGTCACCGACACCGGTCGGCTGATCATCGAGTGGGACGGCGAGACCATCGTCGACGTCGACCCGCGCACCGTGGCCCACGACGGCCCCGTCTACGAGCGCCCGTACCACCGCCCCTCCTGGCAGGACGAGCTGCAGGCCGACACCTTCCGCGCCTCCGCGCAGGGGGCGGACCTGCCCTCCTCCGGGGAGCAGCTGCGCGAGGCCGTGGTTGAGCTGATGACCAGCCCCAACATGGCCGACACCTCCTGGATCACGGACCAGTACGACCGTTTCGTGGGCGGCAACACCGCCCTCTCCCAGCCGGACGACGCCGGAGTGATCCGTGTGGACGAGACCACCGGCCTCGGCGTCGGGCTCTCCACCGACTGCAACGCCCGGTACGCCTACCTGGACCCCTACACCGGCGCACAGCTGTCCCTGGCGGAGGCCTACCGCAACGTGGCCACCTCGGGTGCGGTGCCGCAGGCCGTCTCGGACTGCCTGAACTTCGGGTCCCCGGAGGACCCGGAGATCATGTGGCAGTTCGCAGAGGCCGTGCGCGGCCTGGCTGACGGCTGCCAGGAGCTGGGCATCCCGGTCACCGGCGGCAACGTCTCCCTGTACAACCAGACGGCGGGCCGGGCCATCCACCCGACCCCCGTGGTGGGTGTGATGGGCCGCTTCGACGACGTCTCCCGCCGCACCCCCTCGGGCTTCGAGCGCTGGGCCGATGGTCAGGCGATCTACCTGCTGGGCGTGAACCGTGATGAGCTGGACGGCTCGGAGTTCGCCCGGATCCGGGGTCACCTGGGCGGTGTGCCCCCGCAGGTGGACCTGACCGCGGAGAAGACCCTGGCCGAGATCCTCATCAACGCCTCCCGAGACGGCATGATCGACGCCGCCCACGACCTCTCCGAGGGCGGTCTGGCGGCCGGACTGGCCGAGATGAGCCTGCGCTTCGGCGTCGGCGCCCGAGTGGCCGTGGACGGAATCTGCGAGCGCGACGGCGTAGACGCCTTCACCGCGCTGTTCAGCGAGTCCCAGGCTCGCGCCGTCGTCGCCCTGCCCCGCTCCGAGGAGGTGCGGTTCACGGACATGACCACGGCCCGTGGATTCGCCGCCCTGCGGATCGGCGTGGTCGACGCCCAGTCCGGCACCCTCGAGGTGGCCGGGCCGTTCGACGGCGGTTCCTTCACCCTCGGACTGGACGAGCTGCGCGAGGCCTGGAGCGCGGTGATCCCCAGCCGCTTCGGCTCGGAGATCTGAGCCTCACACCCCTGCATCGAGTGGCCGCGAATCCCGGCTTCTCCCCTCCCGACACGGCGTGTCACCGGGGAGATGCCGGGATTCGCGGCCACTCGTGTCAGCTCTGCGGGACGATCATCAGCGGTCCTTCCGCGTGGTGCATGATCGCCAAGGACGTGGACCCCAGGAGCATGCCGGTGAATCCACCATGCCCTCGGGTGCCGACGACCGTCAGCGGCGCCGACCGCGTCTCGTCCACCATGACTGCGGCCGCGGCGCCGTCGCGGACTTCGGTCTCCACAGTCACATCGGGGAACGCTGCCCTCACGGCGGCAGCATGCTCGGCCACCGTCTGGGTGAGCTGCTCGCGTGCGGCGCGCCGCTGCTCCTCGAGCGAGACCCAGGCCTCGACGTCCGGGGACACCGGCGCCAGCGCACTGATCAGCCGCACCGGGCAGCGGAGGGCTTGCGCCCAGCGAGCGGCCTCCTCGGCGGCCGCCCGGCTGTGCCCGGACTCGTCCACGCCGACGGCGAGGGCGGCTCCACCTGAGAAGTCCCGCGTGCCATCAGCATCCGGAGGGACGATGATCACCGGACAGTGGGAGCGCGAGGGCAGGCTGGCCGATGTGGATCCCAGCAGCATGCCGGTGAACCCTCCTCGTCCTCGCGTGCCGACGACGATGGCCGAGGCGTTGCTGGAGAGCTCTGCCAGGGCCTGGGGCGCAGGGCCACGCTTCACCATCCCGCGGGCGTCTGCGCGGTCCGCCGCCGCCTCGGCCAGTGCCTGGCGCAGCATGTTCTCGCCTTCATCCTGAATCCCGGCCTCATCGATGACGGGTTGCCCGTAGGAGGCCGCTTGGACTGCGTAGTTGGAGATCGGGTAGGCGAACACCGCAGTGAGGGGCAGTCCTGCGGATGCGGCCAGACTGGCTGCCGTGTGCAGCGCCGCCCTGGCATGCTCGGAGCCGTCGACTCCGACGACGATCCCGTGACGGGTCCCGATGGTGTCCTGTGACGTGGTCTCTGCTCGGTTCTCGGTCATCTCCCACTCCTCTGGTCCGGCGAAGCGGCGACCCACCCCACTGAGCCGAGCATAGGCGCGCGGAGGGCTGTCGCCCAGAGTTGCTGGGTCGCGACCGTTCACAGGTGAGCAGGTTCAGGCCGAGCAGTACCCAGGACGAGCGGATCAGAACTCCTCGTACTCCGCCGGGTCCTGCCCGGCGAGGCGGCCGTCCGGCTTCGCCAACGAGGCGATCCGGGCCATCTGCTCCTCGCTGAGCTCGATGTCGTAGACGTCCAGGTTCTCCCGCTGGCGGGCCGGGTCGGCGGACTTCGGCAGCGGGATGGTGCCCCGCATCAGGTGCCAGCGCAGGATCACCTGCACCGGGCTGCGGCCGAGCTCCTGGGCGATCTCGGTGACCACCGGCTCCTCCTGCAGCTGCGAGTTCCTCCCCACCGGGCTCCAAGCCTCGACGGCGATGCCACGTTCCGTGTTGGCGGCGATCTGGTCGTCTTGCGGGAACCACGGGTGGATCTCGATCTGGTTCACGCTCGGGGTCACCCCGGTCTCCCGATGGAGCCGGTCCAGGTGCTCGGGCAGGAAGTTGCTGACCCCGATGGAACGCAGCAGCCCGCGTTCCCGCAGATCGATCAGCGCCTGCCAGGCTTCCACGTAGACGTCCTGCTTCGGGTTCGGCCAGTGGATGAGGTAGAGGTCGAAGTGGTCGAGGCCGGCCCGGTACAGGGACTCCTCCACCGCCTGCACGGCCTTGTCATAGCGGTGGTACCGGCCCGGGAGCTTGGAGGTCACGCGCAGCTCGTCCCGGTCGATGCCGGAGGCAGTGATCCCAGCCCCCACGGCGCCTTCGTTCTCATAGTTGTAGGCGGTGTCCACAAGCCGGTATCCGGACCGGACGGCGGCGGCGATCGACTCGGCCCCGGCCGAGCCGCGCAGATTGTAGGTCCCGAAACCGAGTTCCGGGAGCGTGGTGCCGTCGCTGAGGGTACGGGCGGGGATGTCGATCTGGTCGGTCATGGTCTCAGACTCCTCCTGACGGGCGGGGATGCAGTGTCGGCGCGAGGGCCGCCGTGCCCATCCTGCCACCCGCTCCCCTGCGGCTGTCACGCCGTCGTGACCGACTCTGCCACCTGGCCTGGAGGCGACGTCGCATCGTGTCATCTCCGTCCGCGGCGACCTGTCATGGTGCACACTGCTAGGTGTTGAACAGTGTTCAAATCGCACCGTCAGGAGACCCTCCCCATGTCCACACTGCAGCAGAGCACCCCGCCCGGATCCCCGACGTCCGGATCCCCGACACCCGGAACCCCGACGCCCGGATCCTCGACCTCGGTGGCCCGGCCGACGACCTCCTCGGTGGCCACCGCCCGCGCGCTGGCCCAGATCGCGGTCTTCGCCGGGCTGATCGCCGCCCTGGGACTGCCCGGGGCGATCCCCGTGATGGGCATGGCGGTCCCGGTCACCGCGCAGACGCTGGGCGTGATGCTCGCCGGGACGGTGCTCGGCCCGTGGCGCGGCGCCGCTGCAGTGCTCGCCTTCGAGGCCCTGGTGGCGCTGGGCCTGCCGCTGTTGGCCGGTGGTCGCGGCGGTCTGGGCGTGTTCTTCGGGCCCAGCGCCGGCTACCTGGCGGGCATGGTGGTCGGCGCCGCCGTCATCGGGCTGATCGTCCACGGGGTGCGGCGCACGGGCCCGGTCCGCCCCACCTGGCTGCGCACGGCGCTGGGCTGCCTGATCGGCGGCATTCCCGTGATCTACACCTTCGGCATTCCTGTGCAGGCCTGGGTGACCGGCCTGGGCCTGGGCGAGACCGCCCTGCTCGCCACGGCGTTCCTGCCCGGGGATCTGCTGAAGGTGATCCTGGCCGTGCTGGTGACCATGACGCTGCGTCGGACCTACCCCCAGGTGTTCGCCCGATGAGCCAGGCAGGCGCGTCTCCCACGCTGCGTCCCCTGCGCGGGAGCGACCACCGGCGTGTGCTGGCTGATGCGCTGGCCGCCCGGGCGGCCGGGGAGGTGCCGCTGGTCGGCGACGAACGCTGGTCCCCGGAGCACTGGGAGACCCTGCTCCGCTCCGTGCAGCGCAGTCCCCTGCCGGCGGGGGCCGCGTGGGCCTCGTTCACCTCCGGCAGCACCGGCCGGCCCCGCGCCATCCTGCGCAGCGCCCGCTCCTGGGAGGTCTCCTTCGCAACGGTGGACGCCACCCTGGGCATCCAGGACGACGACGCCGTGCTCGTCCCCGTCCATCCCGTCTCCTCCATGGCCACCTACGCCGTCGCCCATGCGCATCACCGCGGGCTCCGCTGGTCGACGCCGGCAGGCGCCCGTCTGCGTTCGGCCGACCTGGACGGCCCCACGGTCCTTCACGGCACCCCGGTGCATCTGCAGGAGACGGTCGAGCTGCTGGAGTCCGGTGGGCCGACCACGCTGCGCGCGGCCTTCATCGGTGGTGCTCGGCTCGGCCTCGGCCTCGCGGCCCGGGCCCGCGCCCTGGGGCTGCAGGTGGTCACGTACTTCGGTGCCGCGGAGCTCTCCCTGGTGGCCGTGGACGCCGGAGACGGCCTGCGTCCGGTCCCCGAGGTGGAGGTGGACGTCCGCTCCGGGACCCTGTGGGTGCGCAGCGAGCAGACCGCCCTGGCGGTGCTCGGCGAGGGCGGCTCCTTCCGACGCGACGGCTCTTGGGCCACCGTCGGTGACCGTGCCTTCGTGACCTCCGAGGGGATCCTGACCCTGCAGGGCCGGGTTGACGACGCCATCCTCACCGGCGGCGCCACGGTGGTCCCTGCCGACGTCGAGGCCTGGCTGGAGAGCCTGCCTGCGGTGCGGGCGGCCCTGGTGCTGGGCGAACCGCATCCCCGTCTCGGCCACCTGGTCACCGCCTGCGTGGAGCCCACGCAGGAGGCGGCCCTCGACGCCCGCGTCCTGACCGAGGCCGCGCGGTCCGGGCTGAGCCCGGCCCAGCGGCCCCGGAAGTGGCGGCTGGTGGCCGAGCTTCCGCGCACCCCCAGCGGGAAGGTCCGCCGACTCGGGGCGGACGAGGCGTTCACCCTGTCTCTGGCCGCTGCGCCGGCCATCACGGAGGCCGCGCGGTGAGCGGGGCGACTGGCACAGGTGCTACGGGGTCTGGAGCTGCGGAGGTCGCTGTGGTCTCCGGCCTGCGCACCCCGGTCACAGGCCGCTCCCGGGCCCTGTCCTCCGTGCCGGCGCATCAGGTGGCGGGCAGGGTGGTGGCCGCCGTCGCGGAGTCCGCGGACCGTGCCCCGCAGGCGGTGGTGCTGGGCAACTGCACCGGACCCGGCGGCAACCTCGGCCGGGTGGCGGCACTGGACGCAGGGTTCGGGGAGAGCTGCGTGGGCTGGGGTGTGGACGCCCAATGCGGCTCTGGCCTGGTGGCGGTCATTCAGGCCGCCGACCACGTGCGACGCACCGGAGCTCCCGCAGCCGCCGGCGGGGTGGAGAGCCCCTCCACCGCTCCGGTGCGCATGGTCGACGGTGCTCCCATCCGGCAGGCGCGCTTCGCCCCGGAGGGCTTCGCCGATCCGGACATGACCGCGGCCGCCGATGACCTCGCCGCCGCCTGCGACATCTCGCGGGCGCGACAGGAGGCCTTCGCCCTGCGGAGCCATCGGCTGGCTCTGCAGCACGAGACTCTGCTCCGCCGTGAGCGGATGCCCGGGACGGCGCCCTGGGGGTCGGTGGTCGACGACGGCCCGCGCAGCCTCTCCCCCGGCATGCTGGCCCGCTTCCGCCCGCTGGTGGACTCACCGAGCGCGACGGTCACCCCCGCGACGGCGGCGCGCATCGCCGACGGCGCGGCAGCCGTGATGCTCGTGCCCGCGGATCAGGCATCGGGGCCGCATCTGGTCATCCAAGGCCAGGCGCTGGTCGGTGGGGATCCGGCGCTGCCGGGCCTGGCGGCCGCGCCGGCGGTACGTGCCGTGCTGGCGCAGGCGGGCGCCGTCGTCGCCGATCTCGCCGCGCTGGAGGTGGTGGAGGCCTACGCCTCCCAGGCACTGGCGACCCTCGACGACATGGGCCTCACCGACGGCGCCCAAGTGGTGGACCCCCGGGTCAATGCGGCCGGCGGGGCGCTGGCGCTGGGGCACCCGTGGGGCGCCTCCGGAACGATGGTGCTGGTCCGTCTGCTGCACCGGCTCCTCGAATCCCCGCCCGGCGCGCTCGGGGTGGCGGCCTGCGCGGTGGCGGGCGGAATGGGTGCCGCAATGCTGGTGGAACGGCGGTGACGGTGGCCAGCCTCTGAAGGGAGCGCACCTGAGCCTGCGCTCACCGCAGCCGCGTCAGCCACTCCTCCGCCTCCCGGGGACGGCGGAAGCGCACCACCTGCAGATGCGGAAACTGCTCCTCGAGCGCGGGGATCACTGGCCGCAGTCGCTTCCGGGTTCGGATCCCCCAGCGGATGATGTGGCTCTGGTCGGTGAAGAACCCACTCAGCGGCCCCTCGCGGTTGCCGTTCCACAGCTCCTCCCCGGTCAGCCGGCGGCGCACGGTCCGGCGCACGAGTCTCTGGAACGTGAACCAGGTCGGCCAGTCCAGCCACAGCAGGGTGTCCGCGCGAGCACTGATCAGTGGGCTGACCTCCCCGTACCCGTATTCGATCACCCACCGCTGACCCGCAGTGAAGGAGTCGACATCGTCGGTGAAGCTCTCCCGGGGAACCCAGCCCTCTCCGTGGTAGAGGGAATCGAGCTCCACGCGCGGGCAGTCCAGCATCTCTGCCAGCCGGTCCGCCAGCGTGGTCTTTCCGGCACCGGAGGTCCCCGCGACGGCGATGCGGCGCGGCGTCCAGGTGATCGGGTCCTGCGAAGTCAGCACCGCAGCAGTGTAATCACCCCGGTCGACGGACCGCACCCCCTTCGGCCGGGAGGCATGCCCCCGGAGCGCGCGAACGGCTAGCGTCAGGCCATGACGTATGTGAACACGGGGTCCTTCGTGACCCAGCCGGGTCGGCGCGATGACGTCGTCGCCATCCTGACCCGCCATTCCCCGCAGCTGGCCGCCTCCGGCTGCCGCAGCTATGAAGTCGGCGTGGACGACGCCCAGCCGGACACCGTCTTCGTCGCCGAGATCTGGGACTCCGCCGAGGCCCATGAGCAGTCGCTGCACCTGGAGAGCACCCGAGAGGCCATCGCCGAGGCGATGCCTCTGCTGACCGGGGAGATGACCCAGCAGCACTTCACCTCCGTGGGGTCCCCGCTGCGGGACTGAGACGGCTGTCCTCAGCTGAGCCGCGGAAGCGCCTCCAGCAGATCCCGAGTCGAGACCACCGTGGCGAACTCCCCGTGCAGGTTCGTGGCCGTGGCCCGGACCAGTTCATCGGCGGTGAGCACTCGGCCGTCAGGGCCGACGCGGTCGAAGGTGTGGGTGGCGTCCAGGGCGAAGATCACCCGGCGCCCCAGATTCCCGCCCACCCGGGCCGTGGTCTCGCAGCAGTGGTTGGTGGTGATCCCGCAGACCACGATCGTCGTGATGGCTTCCGCCTGCAGCCAGGCGTCCAGATCCGGTGTTCCGTGGAAGGAGGAGTTCACGGACTTCACCACTTCCAGGGCGGCGGCCCCTTCCACGAACGGCTCCAGCTGGTGGCCCTCCTGGGCGGGGTGCAGCGGCGATCCGGGGTCCGTGGAGGCGTGCCGGACGATCACCACGGGCATCTCCGCGGCCCGCCAGGCCTGGGTCAGGCGCTGGATGTTCTGCTCGCTGTCCGGGGTGTTGCGCCGCCCCCAGTGCGCGGCGTCGCGGAAGCCCTGCTGGACGTCGACGACGATCAGCGCCGTCGCCGGGGTGATGCCGAGGCTCGCAGTCATGTGGCCACCGTACACCGCTTGCTACCCTGACCAGCGTCGGTCCGGATGTCCGGCGGGAAGTGAGGCGACGGATGAGCATGCGCGTGCCGATCGAGCTGCGCTGGGGCGACCAGGACGCCTTCGGGCATGTGAACAACGCCGCGGTCATGCGGATCCTGGAGGAGGCCCGCACCCGCGGCTTCTGGCGCCCCTCGGATCACGACGACGGCGGTTTCCCGCCGCTGACCGCGGAGTCGCCGGTCTGGTCCGTGGTCGCCGAGGTCAGCATCCGGTACCGGCGGCAGATCGACTATCAGACCGCGCCGGTGATCGTGGAGATGAGTATCGCCAAGCTGGCCGGGGCGAGCCTGGACATCGCCTACCGGCTCTTCGCCGACGGTGACACCGAGCCGAGGGTCACCGCCACCACCCGGATCGTCACGGTCGACCGGGACACTGGCCGCCCCTGCCGCCTGCCCGCTGAGATGCGCGAGGCCTTCGCGCAGCACACGGCGTGACGCGGCGCGGCCCGACGTTCCGGTCGGCTGCTGACGATGACTGACGCTCATACCCTCGACGCCGTCCGCGCGTCCTACCGTACCCGCGCCGAGGAGTACATCGCCGCACTCGGGAGCATCACCCAGGCGCACCCCGACGACGTCGCGCTCATCCAGCAGTGGGCCGGGAGCCTTGACGGACCGGTGGTCGACGTCGGGTGTGGGCCCGGACAGTGGACGGATCTCCTCCGGAGCATGGGCGTCGAGGCGTGCGGCGTCGACCCCGTGCCGAAGTTCATTGAGAGCGCGCGGGACACGTATCCCGGCGCACGGTATCGCGTCGGTCGAGCGGAGCGCCTGAGCGTGGACTCCGGCACTCTGGGCGGCGTGCTGGCCTGGTACTCACTCATCCACACCGCCCCTGAGCACATCGGCGCACCCCTGGCCGAGTTCGCCCGATGCCTGCGACCCGGAGGCGATCTTGCGCTGGGATTCTTCACCGGGCCCAGGGTGGAGCCCTTCGACCACGCCGTCACGACCGCCTACTACTGGCCCATAGACACCCTCGCAGCCGAGGTCGAAGCGGCAGGGTTCACGGTGACCCGCACTGCCACGCGCACCGGTTCGGGGCATCGGCCGCACGGCGCGCTGCTCGCCACCCGGTGATCACCGCATGCTGAGACCGTTCTGCACCCTCACATCACGTCTGCACCACACAATCTGGTGGTGCAGACGTGATTCGCGTGTGCAGATCGAGGAGGCGAGTACCCGAGGCGCCCTCACAACGGGTTCAGGGCATCGCCCCCACGGCGCGCTTGTCGCCGCTCGCTGACATCCAGAATTGGCACGTGTCGGAAGCCTATCGCCGCACCCGACTCAGGGAGTCACACGCCTCACAAGTTCTGCTGCTCCGGATTCACCAGGAACATCTGCGGGTAGTCCGCACAACCGACGGCATCGCTCACAGGTGGGTCGAAGTATCCCCCGGACAGCTCCACACCCTCACCGGTGGGCAGAGACGCACCATCCGGCAGAGTGACTCCACCTCCGGGATCTTCCTCGGTCCCCTCGGGAAAGATCACCCCATAGTCAGTGCCATCGTCTGCACCATAGAGACAACCGGCCTCGTCGATGCCGACCTCACCGACGAAGCGGGCCTCCGGGCGTCCGTCATCACCACTGGTATCGGTGGTCAGGAATGTGAACTCCTGGGTCTCGATCTCCTCGATGGAACTCCCCCATGCCTGACAAGCAGCCACAGACAAGCACACTTCTGCCACAATCGCAGCTAGGATCGCCGCCCCACTGCGGTCCATCCGGGCCACTCCTCTCGGAGGACGGGAAGTCGCCCTAGCCGTGGGCGTTGTTTCCTCTCCAACTTTGTCACGGGGCCTGCCATCGGTCACACCCAGACGCGCACCGGCCCGGGGCATCGTCCGCACGGCGCGCTGCTCGCCACCCGGTGATCACCGCATGCTGACACCGTTCTGCACCTACACATCACGTCTGCCCCACGCAATCTGGTAGTGCAGACGTGATTCGAGGGTGCAGATCGAGGAGGAGGGCGTCCGGACCACCCTCAGAACGGGTTCAGCAGCCGGTGCACGAACCGCTGGGTGCGTTCCCGCCGCGGCTGACGCAGGACCTCGCTCGCAGGCCCCTCCTCCACCACGACGCCGCCGTCCATGAAGACCACCTGGTCGGCGACCTCCCGGGCGAAGGCGAGCTCGTGGGTCACCAGCACCATGGTCCAGCCCTCTTCGGCCAGCTCCTTGATCACGGTGAGCACATCACCCACCAGCTCCGGATCCAGAGCGGAGGTGGGCTCGTCGAAGAGCAGCAGCGCTGGCTTCAGCGCCAGGGCGCGGACGATCCCGACCCGCTGCTGCTGACCACCCGAGAGCTGGTGCGGGTACTGGTCACGCTTGTCGGCCAGCCCCACCCGGTCCAGCAGCGCCTCCGCGTCGGCGATCGCCTCCGCCTTGGGCCGCCGCTGCACCTGCACCGGCCCCTCGATGACGTTCTGCAGCACGGTCTTGTGGGGAAAGAGGTTGTAGCTCTGGAAGACCATCGCGCTGCGGAACCGCAGGGACTCCTTCTGCCGCCGACTGGTCCGCGGGGTGAAGGTCACCTCCGGGCCGCCGTCGAAGGTGATGGTGCCGGCGTCGGGACGCTCCAGCCCGTTCAGGCAGCGCAGCACCGTGGTCTTGCCGGACCCGGAGGGTCCGATCAGCGCCAGCACCTTCCCGGCATCGACCTGGAGATCGATGTGCCGCAGGACCTCATGATCCCCGAAGGACTTGTTCAGCCCGGACACGCGCAGCAGCGGGCCACCGGAGACGGCGACGGGAGCGCCGAGCCCCGGAGTCTGAGCTTGCGACATACCTGTCCAACCTCCTCTCAAGCAGATCCTGCCCGGCGGAGAGCACCAGGCAGAACATCCAATAGATGACAGCAGCCTCGATGTAGAGCACCATGAACTGCTGGCTGAACGCCGCGATCTGCTGAGCGACCCGGAACATCTCGGTCACCAGGATCAGCGAGGCCAGGGAGGTGTCCTTCACCAGGGAGATGAACGTGTTGGACAGCGGCGGCACCGAGACCCGCGCGGCCTGGGGCAGGATCAGCCGACGCAGCGTCTGTACGTGCGTCATGCCGATCGTGTACCCGGCCTCCCACTGCCCCTTGGGCACCGAGAGGATCGCGGCACGGATCACCTCGGCCGCATAGCCGCCCACGTTCAGGGTGAATGCGATGACCGCACTGGGCCAGGGGTCCAGGGTCACCCCGATGGACGGCAGCCCGAAGAAGATCACGAACAGCTGGACCAGCAGCGGGGTGCCGCGGATGACGGAGATGTAGGCGCGCGCGAGCCAGGAGACGGGCCGGATGCTGCTGATCCTCATCAGCGCGACCACCAGCGCCAGCACGAGCCCCAGCGAGAAGCTGGCCAGCGTCAGCGGGATCGTGCCGGTCAGCCCACCTTTGAGCATGGGCCAGAACGAGTCGGCCACCAGCTCCCAGTCCAGGTCAGTCAACCACTCCATGACCGCGCGACCTCAGCTCACTGGGAGACGTCGGCGTCGAAGTACTCTTCGCTGATCTCGGTCAGCGTGCCCTCCTCGGCCAGTTCGGCCAGGGCCTCGTCGACGGCCTCCACCAGGGACTCGCTGCCCTGCCGGAAGGTCAGCGCCGCCTGGGACTGGTCCTCGGTCTCGGCCGCGATCGCGATGTTCTCGTTGTCCTCGGTCGCTTGGTAGTCCAGGTAGGTGAGCTTGTCATTGATCGTGGCGTCGACCCGGCCCTGCTCCAGAAGGGTCACCGACTGGGCCCATCCCTCGACGGACTCCACATCGGCCCCCGCCTCGACGGCGACGTCGTACCAGTTGCTCGTCAGCGACTGCGCGGTGGTCTTGCCGTCGAGGTCCTCGAAGCTGGAGATCTCGTCGTTGTCCGCCAGGGTGACGATCACGCCGTTGCTCACCGTGTAGGGCTCGGAGAACAGGTAGGTCTCCAGGCGGTCCTCCGTGATGGAGACCTGGTTGGCGATCACGTCGAAGCGCGCGGACTCCAGCCCGGCGAACATGGCGTCCCACTGGGTCTCCTCGAAGTGGACGTCGACGCCCAGCTTCTCCGCCACCGCGGTGACGACCTCGACGTCGTAGCCGGTCAGCTCACCGGAGCCGCCCTCATGGTAGGAGAACGGCCGGTAGGTGCCCTCGGTGCCGACCGTCAGCACACCGTCCTCCTGCACGTCTTCCAGCGTGAGCCCGGGGGCGGCCTCCTCCTCCGTCTCGTCACCGGTCTCAGCGGTGTCATCGGCGCTGCAGGCCGCCGTGGAGACGAGCAGGGCGGCGGCGGCCGCAGTGGTCAGCAGACGGCGGTGAGTCATGGTTCTCCCCCAGGATATTCGTGACATTGGGTGGGCGGGAGCGCGAGCGACGCCCCGTCCGACGAGCAGGTGAGCGAGCAGACCGGCAGGCAGGTCGCCACAGACAGGTCAGTCGAGAAGCGAACGTAGCACGCCGTTCTGCCGGAAACCGACGCAGATGACGGCAGACGACCTGCCCACCATGGACAACCCGAGGCGCCTCCGGCTGATTCCCCGTCCGCCGCCGAACCGCCGGACAGAGCTCGGCCGTCCCTCAGTCCTCAGCGGACCCGGCCCCTGCAGGACTGACCTCGGCACAGGCGACGACGGCGCGGGGGCGGCCGACCAGCCGCAGCCGACCCTCGGGGCGGATGAGATGCCCCCTCTCCGCGAGGCGACCGTCCGGCAGGGTCACGGCCCCGGAGAGCACGGCCACCCCGACCGTCTCCCCGGGCAGCTCCGCCGGGGCCCCCTCCAGCTGCCGCACATGAACCGCACCACGGGCCTGGGAACGGTCGACCATGAGGTTCAGGGCCTGCTGAGGACCGGCAGACCCCAGCTCGACGGCGACGTCGTCCTCCCCGGCGAAGCTCACCGGCACCCCAGGGTCCACCCGGCGAGCCTGCCCGTGGACGGTCAGGCGGACCGGCCCCGGTGTCACGAGGGTGAACACCCGGTCCACCCCGGCCAACCGGGAGAAGGGACTGCTCTGGGTCAGATCGGCCAGGCTGATCCGCCAGCGGAATCCGGGCCCCTGGTCGGCGCCGCGCAGGGCGGAGACACCGGTGGCGATCTCCCTCGTGGTGCCCAGTCCATTGGCCCACGGCACGGGGCTCAGCTGCTGGGGGTGGATGATCCGGTGCGTCATGGGTCGCCTCGTCCTTCGTCTGCCGCCATGTCGTCCGTCGCGATGTCACTCCGCCGTCCGACGGCGACTGGGCGTCACGATAGCAGCGGCTCAGCGCAGCAGCGCGATCAGCTCCGCACGGTTCCGGGTGCCGGTCTTGCGCAGCAGCTTCGAGATGTGGAACTTCACCGTGTGGTCGCTGATGCCCAGCTCCGCGGCGATCTCAGCATTGCGGGACCCTCGGGCCAGGTGCTGCAGCACCTCGGCCTCACGGGGGCTCAGCTCCCCGAGGTCCTCCATGGGCAGAGGCGCCGGCGCCGGGTCCAGGGGGATGGCGATCGTGACCTCAGTGCCCCATCCCGGCGTGGAGTCCACGTCCATCCGCCCGCTGAAGGCGCTGAGGTGCTCGGCGATCGGCCGCAGCGCGTCATCGTGGGCGCTGAGCTTCCCGTTGCCGTCGTCGCGCAGGTGGATCAGCAGGTGCAGGCCGTCGCAGTCCCAGTGGACGCGCACCCGACGGGCTTCGGAGGAGTCGACGACGGTCAGCACGGCGCTGCGGACGATGGCCCTCGCCGCCTGGGCCACATCGCCGGGCAGCGCCCGGCCGTTGGGCGGCGGCTCCACGAACTCCACGTCTACGCGGCCATGACGCACCAGCGGACGGAGCTCGGCCTTCAGACGCCCGAAGGCTCCAGTGACCGGCTCCAACAGATCAGCCCCTTGGCGGGCGGAGGAGCGCGCCTCCACCAGCGCCGCGGCGGCGATGCCGATCGCGGTCTCCCGCGCGTCCCGATCCGCCAGTCGAGGCGAGCGCAGCGCGGCCAGAATCGTCTCCAGCGTCACCGCCTGACGGTCCGCCAGCTCCGAGACGGAGCGGGCGTGCTGGGACGCATGGCGCCGATCCGCGGGCGCGGGCAGCTCCGCCGCGGCTCGAAGCTCCTCGGGGTGCGAGGCACCGTGGGGCTCCTCAGTCTGTTCGGGGTCCTGCGTCATGCCCCACAGGCTAGCCGACCTGCCCGTCCGGGCAGTCCTGGCCGAACGGGCAGTCTCACTGGACCTTCGAGGGATGGTGCAGGGCCCCACGGGTGGGCAGGATCGTCCCCATGACCGCGAACATCACGCTCACCACGCACGCCACCGTCGGCAGTGCGCTGCAGGAGATCACCGCCGAGCTCGCCCGGAGCTCCGACACCCTGACGCTGGCCGGGCGCACCCTGGAGGACCTCGCCGAGGTCGTCTCGGGCGCTGAGCGGGTCTTCGTCCTGGGCTCGGGCCGCACGAGCCTGGCGCTGAAGATGACGGCGATGCGTCTCATGCACCTCGGGATCACCACCCACGTGGTCGGCGAGACCACCGCCCCGGCGATCCGCGCAGGGGATGTGCTGCTGGTGGCCAGCGGCTCCGGGACCACCCCGGGAGTCCTGCGGGCCGCTGAGAAGGCCCAGAGCCTGGGCGCCACCGTCGCCGCGCTGACGGCCACGCCGGATTCGCCTCTGGCGGGACTCGCCCACGTCACGGTGGCCGTCCCGGCGGCCGCCAAGCTGGATCGCAGCGGAGCCGCCTCGACCCAGTACGCCGGAAGCCTCTTCGAGCAGAGCCTCATGATCCTCGGGGATGCGCTGTTCCACGCCCTGTGGCAGCGCAGCGGGCTGACCGGTGACGACCTCTGGCCGAGCCACGCCAATCTCGAATGACGTCCGCCCCCGACCCACCGTCTCGACCCAACACCCCCAGACTCTGAAGGAGAATCCTCATGAAGATCCAGTTCGCCATGGACACCCTCACCACCGAGCAGGCCCTGGAGTGGGCCGCCGCGGCGGCACCCCACGTCGACATCCTGGAACTCGGCACCCCGCTCATCAAGAGTGAGGGACTCCGCGCGGTCACCGCCGTGAAGGAGGCCCACCCGGACAAGGTCGTCTTCGCCGACCTGAAGACCATGGACGCCGGCGCTCTGGAGGCTGAGATCGCCTTCGCCGCCGGCGCCGACCTCGTCACCGTGCTGGGCACCGCGGATGACAGCACCATCGCCGGCGCCGTCGACGTCGCCCGCCGCCACGGCAAAGGCGTCGTCGTGGACCTGATCGGCGTCAAGGACAAGGCGCACCGGGCCCAGGAGGTCGTGGAGCTCGGGGCCCAGCTCGTCGAGATGCACGCGGGCCTGGACGAGCAGGCCCAGGAAGGCTATTCGCTGGATGACCTCCTCACCGCGGGGCGGGCCTCCGGCGTGCCGTTCTCCGTGGCCGGCGGCGTCAGCGCCTCCACGGTCGCCGACGTGCAGGCCGCGGGCGCGCAGATCGCCGTCGCCGGCGGGGCCATCTACTCGGCCGAGGACATCGGGGCGGCCGCCCAGGCGCTGCGCGCGGCAGTCACCGTCCCCGCCTGATCTCCCCCGACACTCACCTGGGGTCCGGCAGGGAAGCTCTGCTTCCCTGCCGGACCCCAGTAGTCTGTGCCCATGGCAGCCGATGCTCCACCTCCCCTTCCCGCCACCGGTCCGTGGTGGTGCGCGCTGCTGCGCGGCATCGGCCCCGGGAACCCGAACATGCGCAATGAGAAGCTGCGCGGCGTCGTGGAGGACCTCGGCTTCTCTGAGGTCGCCTCGGTGATCTCCAGCGGAAACCTCGTCTTCCGCGCAGAGTCCGAGCACACAGACCGCGGCCTCCCAGAGCACGACGGCGGCGAGCTCGGCTCGGCCGCCCGCGCCGCGGCGGAGGCGCGCATCCAGGCGGCGCTGCAGGATCAGCTCGGCATCACCGGCGGCACCATCCTCCGCAGCCGGGAGGAGTTGGCGGACCTGGTCGCCTCAGCCCCCTTCGGGGACCGCGAACATGCCAGGTCCAGCTATCTGACGGTGACGTTCCTGAAGGATCCCGGAAGGTTCGCAGGTCCTGCGGGCACCGCCGTCGTCGACGCCCTGGGCGAGCCGCCGTCGTCGGCGATCCAGGTGGTGGGCGTCCACGGACCCGCGGCGGCGGTGCTGGCCGTCACCGACACCACCGCCACGAAGTCCCCGGATGTGATGGCCTGGCTGGAGCGCCGCCTGGGCAAGGACATCACCACCCGCACCTGGCGGACCGTGGAGCGCGTCCTGGCGACGATGCCCTGAGCCCACCGAGGCGGGTTCCTCCGACCCCAGCCCTCAGAACGCGGGCAGCAGCGTCTCGCTGTGCTCCTCCACCAGGAACTCGCGCACCTCGTCGGAGGTCATGGCCTCCTGGAGCGCCTGGATCTTCTCGGTCTCGGCGTCCTCGGCACGGGCGACCAGCTGGATGGCGAAGCGCTGGTCCACGGTCTCCTCCAGCAGGACCGCATCCTCCGGAGTGAGGCCCACCCGGGCGATGTAGGTCGGATAGTTGTAGACCAGCGCCACGTCGACCTCCTCGTAGGCCGAGGACAGGTTCAGCAGATCCACCTGCACCCATTCCAGGTCATGAGGGTTCTCCTCGACATCGGCGATCCGCCCCTCGAAGCCCACCCCGTCGGCCAGGCTGATCAGCCCGTGCTCGTCCAGGATGGCCAGGGCGCGTCCCTCGTTGGAGGCGTCATTGGGGATCGCCACCTTCGCGCCGTCGGGGATCTCGGCGACGTCGTCGTAGTCCCGGGAGTAGAAGCCCACCTTGGCGTCGTAGATGGGGGCCAGCGCCTGAAGCTCAGCATCGTGCTCGGCGTTGAACGCCTCCATGTACGGCTCGTGCTGCGCGAAGTTCGCGTCCACCTCGCCGTCGGCCAGCAGACGGTTGTACTGGACGTTGTCGCTGACCTGGACCAGCTCCACGGTCCAGCCGTCCTCTGCGGCGACGTCGGCCGCGACCTCCACGACGTCGGTCATCGGCGACATATGGGAGGCCACCCGGATGGTGGTGTCCTCGCCCTCTGCCGCGGGTGCGCCGTCGGCATCGCCGCAGCCGGTGAGCAGCAGGGCTCCGACGGCCAGCACGACGGCGGGTGCGGCAGCCCCGGTGGACCGCCGGCCCCGACGGCGGGGGCCGCCGATCCGGGCGCTGCGGACGGGGTCACGGTGGTGGTGTCGAGGTGACATGGTCTCCTTCTTCGGGGTGTGAGCGAGGGACAGAGAGTGGACCGCAGTGCGCAGGTCGGCGCAGGCGCGGTCAGCGGGTGCGGCGGTCAACGGATCCGACGATCGAGACGCCGGGAGGTCCAGGTGCCGAGGCCCTGGATGGCCATGACCACCACGATCATGATGAGGATGGTGGCGTACATGACCTCGTACTCGTAGGTCTGGTAGCCGTAGCGGATGGCGAAGTCCCCCACGCCGCCGCCGCCGACCACGCCCATGATGGTGGAGTAGGAGACCATGGAGATCGTCACCGTGGTCAGGCTCAGCACCAATCCGGAGCGGGCCTCCGGGTACAGGAACCGGGTGACCAGCTGGAGCGTGCTCGCCCCCAGGGAGTCGGCCAGCTCCACCGTCTGCCGGGGCACATCCAGCAGGGTCTGCTCCACCCAGCGGGCGTAGAGCGCCACCGCCACGAAGGCGAGCGGCACTGACGCTGCGGTGGTGCCGAAGGAGGTGCCCAGCATCCAGCGGGTGAACGGGATCAGGGCCACCACGAAGAGCAGGAACGGCACCGAGCGGACCACGTTCACATAGCCGTTGAGCAGCGCGTAGATCCCGGCCTGCGGCTGAGGGCCGTTCTTCCGGCTCAGGTACATCCAGGTGCCGATCGGCAGGCCCAGCAGCACCGCCGCGAGCAACGAGTTGCCCAGCATCACGCCGGTCTCGGCGATGGACTGCAGCATCTCTCCGCGGTAGGCGTTCAGGCTGGCGCAGAGCTCGTCCAGACGCCCGAGGGCCCCCTGAGCGGCTGCTTCCTGCCCGCTCATGCGAGGTACCTCTGCGCGCGTTCGGCATAGGAGGAGTACGCCTGACGCGGCGGTGGGGCGACGACGTCGGTGACGGCGGTGAGGCGGCCGCGTTCCAGGACCGCCGCCCGGTCGCAGGAGGCCTTGACGACGTCGAGCTCGTGGCTGACCAGCACGATCGTGGTGCTCAGCTCGCGGCGGACCTGCCCGAGGATGTCCATGACCTCCTCGGTGTGGTGGTCGTCCAAGGCGGAGGTGGGCTCGTCGCAGAGCAGGATTCCCGGGTCCGTGACCAGGGCACGGGCGATCGCGACCCGCTGCTTCTCCCCGCCGCTGAGCAGACTGGGGTGCTGGTGGGCACGGTCCGCCATGTTCACGAAGTCCAGCATCTGCATGACCCTCTCCCGCTCCCTGCGGCGCTGCAGCCGCAGGGGCAGGGCGACATTGTCGAAGGCGGTCTTATTGGCCAGCAGGTTGAACTGCTGGAACACCATGCCGATGCGACGACGCTGCGCCCGCCGGGCGCGAGGGCTGAGCTCCGCCAAGTCCACCCCATCCACCCGGACTCGCCCGGAGGTGGGTGCTTCGAGATGGTTGATCAGCCGCAGCAGGGAGGACTTCCCGGAACCGGACTCCCCGACGACGCCGAACATCTCCTCATCCCGGATGGTGAGGTCGATGCCGCGCAGGGCGTGGACCTCACCCCCGCGCCGACCCGCTCCCCGGCGTCGGTAGCTCTTGGTGACCTGCTGCAGCTCGATCATCCGAGCCTGCTCGTCAGGGTCTGTGCTGAAGCGTCCACGACCCGTCTCAACGCGCCGGGAGGTCGGAGAATTCCACCGCCTCCACCCGCGGCCCAGGGTGACCGCCGGAGACGTCCGCCGCACCGGTGAGCAGCTTCGAGACCGGACACCGCGCGTGGGCGGCCTCCACGTGGGCCCGCGCCTGCTGGGCGCTCATCCCCTCGACGGCGGCCGCCGCCCGAGGCACGAAGCGATACCCCACTCCGGTGCGGTCCCGATGCAGCTCCACCTCCACCCGGACCCTGCTGCGTGCGGCGATCCCGGCCTCGGCGAGCACGATCTCCAGCGTGGCGTTGAGGCAGGTGCTCCAGGCCATGCCGAGCAGCTGCTCCGGATCGGCGCCGGGCCGGGCGCCGTCGGCCGGGGCGGCGTCGAACGGCGAGGCGGTCGGCAGTGAGGGCCCTCCCGTGGCGCGGACGTGCCCAGAGGTGCCGCCGTCGTTGACCACGGACGCCGTGTAGAGGGGCCGGGCGGCGTCGTCAGTGGCCCTGTCGACCCCCGGGGGTCCCGCTGGAGTGCTCATGCACCCATGCTAGGGCGGCGCAGCGCCTGATCGATGCCGCGCGCGGTGACCTCGTCGGTGACCAGGATGTTGAACCAGCCCGCGCGGGCGGCGGCGATGATGCTGGGGACCTTCTGCATGCCCGCCGCCGCGGCGACCCGCGTGGGCACAGCCTTCAGCGTGTCCGCGGGGATGCGGACCATCCGCTCACTGCCGGGGAACGTCACCTCGACGCCGGCCTCGTCGTAGAAGGCCAGGCATACGTCCCCCACCGAGCGGGCCAGTGACGGGTGGTCGCGCGGCACCGATCGCGAGATCGAGGCGCGGGTGGAGGCCGGAGCGCCGACGCCGACCAGCGCCACTTTGGCCGAGCGCCAGTCGTCGACGATCTGCCGATACCCCGGGTCGTCCTGCAGGGCGTCGAGCAGCGCGGCCGACGGCATCGAGGGCGCGAACAGGTAATGCGGGTACCCGCCGGAGGTCACGGTGAAGGCCCGGACCACCTCATTGGTCTGGTGCCAGGCATCCGGCTCCGCCTGGCCGCCCACGGTGGGTGCCACGACGACGCCGCTGAAGTCCCCCAGGGGCTGCTGCGCCAGGGCGTAGGTCGTCTCCCCGGAGGAGATCAGCAGGACGTCGCCGGCGCTGAGCGGCGCCTCGGCGAGCGCATGACGGGTCATCGGCCCGAGGCCGGGACCGAGCCGTCCGGACTGATCGCCGGGGGCCAGATGCACCTCATGCAGTCCCAGGCTGTCGCGCAGCGCACGCCGGAGATCGTCGGAGCCCACGGAGCTGGGGCGATGCACCCGGATCTCCACGATGCCCAGTCGGCGGGCCTCGCCGAGCATGCGGCTGATGGACGGGCGGGACACCTGCAGCTGCTCGGCCACCTGCGCCTGGGTGGCGCCCTGCTCGTAGTACATCTGCGCGGCGCGGTAGAGCCGGTCGAGCTCCTCGAGGCCGGGTTCTCCCTCGCCCGCGGGTCGGGCCGGGGTGGGGTCTCGGTCCACAGGTGTGCCTTCCAGGTCGGTGCAATGGGGACCGCGCGCGGCTCGGCATCCGGGGCAGGAACACCGATGCCCGCTGGTCGACGGGGCTCCCCTCAGGGTATCTCGGCTCACATCACACCCGGTGAACATATGTGCTTGACGTCTGTTCAGGTGACGCTACCATGGTCATCACGTGATCCGCCCCACGTGATCCGTCACTCATCCGCACCGGTCGGACCCACGACGGCGCACCTGCCACCTACGAGGAGCACACCGATGACCACCACCTCAGCCACCGCACACGCCACCTCCCCGGTGGCGGCCACCGCCCCCGGGGCGGAGATCCCCGGCACCATGCGCGCCGTCGTCGTCCACGGCCCGCAGGACTACCGCCTCGAACGCCGCCCGGTCCCCACTCCCGGCCCCGGCGAGCTGCTGCTGCGCACCGACGCCGTCGGCGTCTGCGCCTCGGACCTGAAGTGCTACCACGGCGCCGAGAAGTTCTGGGGCGGCGAGCACAAGCCCGCCTGGGCCGAGACCGACCGCATCCCGGGCCACGAGTTCGTCGGCACCGTCGTCGCCGCGGGCGAGGGCGCCCTGGCCGCCCGCGGCGTGGACTTCGGCGACCGCCTGGCCTGCGAGCAGATCGTCCCCTGCGGCGACTGCTTCTACTGCGGCCGCGGCATCTACTGGATGTGCGAACCCCACGACATGTTCGGATTCAAAGGCTTCGACGGCGCCATGGCCGAGTACGTGCTGGTCCCCGTCCAGGCGCTGACCCACCCGGTGTCCGCCGACCTGCCCGGTCAGTTCGCCGCCTTCTCCGAGCCGCTGTCCTGCGCCATGCACGCCGTGGAGCGCGGGGGCATCCAGTTCGAGGACACCGTAGTCATCGCCGGGGCCGGCCCGATCGGCCTCTCGGCGATCGCCGGGGTGCGGCAGAAGAACCCGCTGCGCATCATCGCCCTGGACATGGTCGAGGAGAAGCTCGCCCTCGCCAGGACCGTCGGCGCCGACGTGACCATCAACATCGCCGAGGAGGACGCCGTCGCGAAGGTCAAGGAGCTGACCGGCGGCTACGGCGCCGACGTCTACATCGAGGCCACCGGCCACCCCTCGGCGGTGGGCCAGGGGCTGAACCTGCTGCGCAAGCTCGGCCGTTTCGTGGAGTACTCCGTCTTCAAGGACAAGGCCGCCGTGGACTGGTCGATCATCTCCGATGACAAGGAACTGGACGTCCTCGGCGCCCACCTGGGCCCGCATTGCTGGCCGGCGGCCATCAAGCTCATCGAGGACGGCGTGCTGCCCATGGAGCAGATCTGCACCCACCAGTACCCGCTCGAGCGCTTCCAGGACGCCCTGGACATGGTGGCCGACTCCTCCGGACAGTCCGTGAAGGTCTCCATCCTGCCCAACGGGCCGATCCCCGTCGGATCCGCCAACAATCTCCAGGACGGTGAAGCATGAGCACCACCGCGACCACCACCCGGGGGCCGCTGCCCGCCGGGCACCCGGACGAGACCCGCCTGGACCGCATGGGCATGCCGCACATGCTCCGCTTCGGGTTCTTCGGCCTGCTGCTGGTGATGACCGGCGTGGGCGTGGAGTCCAACATCCTCGCCCCGCATATGGTGGAGGTCCTCGGCTCCCCCGAGGCCACCGTCTCCGCGATCATCACCGGCCACTCCATCTCGGTGCTGATCGCCTCCTACCTAGGCGGATCCCTCTCCGACCTGTTCGGTCCGCGCCGCATCATGGCCGCCGGCGCGGCGATCTTCATCGTCTTCCAGGTGCTGTTCCTGCTCGCCCTGGCCGCGGGAAGCCTGGAGATGGCCGCCGTCACCTACTTCCTGCGCGGCTTCGGGTTCCCCATGTTCGCCTTCGCGTTCATCGTGTGGGTCAACGTCACCGCCCCGCCGGAGCGGAACTCGACGGCGATCGGCTGGTTCTACGTGATGTACACCGGCGGCCTGCCCACCCTGGGCTCACTGGTCGCCATCGGCGCGATCCCCGCCTTCGGCGGCGGAGGGGCCGGCGGCATCGGCGAGACCGGCGCCATGTGGCTCGCCGGAGGGCTCGTGGCCGCCGGCTTCCTGCTGGCCCACGTCGGCATCCGCGACCCCCGCGGCTCCCAGCGACTCGCGCCCGCCGGGGAGTCGGCCTCCCAGGTGCTCACCGCCGGGATCCGGCTGACCTTCACCAACCGGAGGGTCGCCATGGGCTTCCTGATCCGTCTGATCAACACGGCCCCGCAGTTCGGCATGTTCATCATGCTTCCGGTGGTCATCTCCACCACGCTCGGCTGGGGTCAGTCCCGCTGGCTGGCCATGACCGTGGCGGTCTATGCCACCAACATCCTGGTCAACGCCGTCTTCGGCGCCATCGGCGACCGCTGGGGCTGGCGGCGCACGGTCAAGTGGTTCGGCATCACCGGCTCCGCGATCGGCCTGCTGCTGTGGTGGTACGTGCCGCACCTGGTCCCGGCCGGGTCCACCTGGGGATACATCGTCTCGGTGATCGCCGGTTGTGTGTTCGGCTGCCTGCTGGCCGGCTTCGTACCGATGGGCGCGATCATGCCGGCCCTGGCCCCGGACCACCGTGGCGCGGCGATGGCCATGTACACCACCGCCGCCGGCGGCGCGACGTTCCTCGGCTCCGCCGTGGTCGCGATCGTATTCAACATCGCCAACTGGGTGGGCATGAGCGACTTCGCCCGCAACTCCCTGGTCGTCTGGGTCTTCGTCGGACTCTACGCCTGCGCCTTCGTGATGATCCGGCACCTGAAGGTCCCCCAGGACGAGATCAAGGAGAAGCACGGCAGACTCTTCGGCCGCCGCGAGGTCCCGCTGGCCGACGAGCCCGTGGACCCCGCGCAGCCGCTGCCCGTCGACCCCTCGGACGAGGCCCCGGCGCGCACTGACAGCACCACCGCGACACAGCGCTGAGGGCCGCGACCCCCTGCTGACCGCCACTGCACACGACGACGGCGGCCCGCCGTCCTGAGCCGGGCCGCCGCCGTCTCCCACCACCCCAGGAGCCCCACCGTGACCACCCTGTACAACGACCCCTCCACCTTCATGGAGGACCAGCTCGCCGGCTTCCTCGACGCCTACGCCGACCGGCTGCGCGGCGTCGAGGGCGGCGTGGTCTCCGCCGCGCCGCAGGACAGCCCGGAGGTCGCCGTCGTCGTCGGCGGCGGTTCCGGCCACTACCCGGCCTTCTCCGGACTGGTCGGCCCCGGGCTCGCCCACGGCGCCGTCGTCGGCAATATCTTCACCTCCCCCTCGGCCAGCCGGGCCTGCACGGTCGGCCGCGCCGCAGACGC
The DNA here is from genome assembly GCF_052656005.1 of Nesterenkonia sp. K-15-9-6. Lineage (NCBI taxonomy): Bacteria > Bacillati > Actinomycetota > Actinomycetes > Micrococcales > Micrococcaceae > Nesterenkonia > Nesterenkonia sp. K-15-9-6. The sequence goes on along the minus strand of NZ_JBQYEY010000013.1, from coordinate 61,708 downwards.
CGGCCGCGGCGTGATCTTCACCTTCGGCAACTACGCCGGTGACGTCATGAACTTCGGTCTGGCCACCCAGCGTCTGGCCGCTGAGGGCATCGACGCGCGCGTGGTGGTGGTCACCGATGACATCGCCTCCGCGGACGAGCACGAGAAGCGCCGCGGCATCGCCGGGGACTTCACCGTGTTCAAGGTGCTCGGCGCCGCCGCCGCAGAAGGGCTCGACATCGACGCCGTCGAAGCCGCGGGCCAGCACGCCAACGCCATGACCCGCACCCTGGGGGTGGCCTTCTCCGGCTGCACCATGCCCGGATCCGGGGAGCCGCTCTTCGAGGTCCCCGAAGGGCACCTGGGCCTGGGGCTGGGCATCCACGGCGAGCCCGGCATCGAGGACGTGCCCATGCTCAGCGCCGACGAACTCGCCGGGCTGTTCGTGGACCGGGTGCTGGCCGAGGCCCCGGAGGGCGCCGGGCGCCGGGTGGCGGCGATCCTCAACGGACTGGGCACCACCAAGTACGAGGAGCTGTTCCTGGTCTGGGGCCGGGTGTCCGCGCTGCTGCGGGACCGCGGCTATGAGGTGGTCCAGCCCGAGATCGGCGAGCTGGTCACCAGCCTGGACATGGGCGGCTGCTCCCTGACCCTGATGTGGCTGGACGACGACCTCGAACGCTGGTGGACCGCCGATGCGTACACCCCGGCGTTCAAGCGGGTGGCCTCCGCCCTGCCCGTCGGCACTGCCGACCACACCGCCGCAGAGGCGGCACCGGAGGCCGCCGCGACCCCCGCCGCCGGGGAGGCTGGCCGTGCCCTGGCCGGCCAGGTCCGCGCCGTGGTCTCCGATCTGGCCGTGCTGCTGGAGGAGAAGTCCGGCGAGCTGGGCCGCATCGACGCCGTCGCCGGCGACGGCGACCACGGCCGCGGCATGCTGCGCGGCATCACCGCCGCCCAGGCCGCCATCGCTGAGGCCCCCGACCATGCCGGGGCGGCCGCCGTGCTGCGCGCCGGCGGACGCGCCTGGGCCGACGACGCCGGCGGCACCTCCGGGGTGCTGTGGGGCGCGGCCCTGGAGGCCGCCGCCGGGACCCTCGACGACGCCGCCTCCTCCTACGCCGCCGAGGACGCGGTCGCCGCGGTGCAGGCCTTCCAGGACTCCATGCAGCAGCTGGGCCGGGCACAGGTGGGCGACAAGACGCTGCTGGATGCCCTGGTGCCGTTCGTGGACGCCCTGGCCGCCGCCGTCGCCGGTGGTGCCTCGCTGGCCGACGCCTGGTCCTCGGCCAGCGCGGAGGCCGCCAAGGCTGCCGAAGCCACCCAGGACCTCCGCCCGGCGGTGGGCCGCGCGCGTCCGCTGGCGGAGAAGAGCCTCGGCACCCCCGACGCCGGGGCCGTGTCCATGGCGATGATCCTGGGCCGCATCGCCGAACACCTGCGTTGAGCTCCACCCCTGCGCTGGTCCCGGCGCTCCACACCCTGCCCCACACCCTGACCTCATCCGAAAGGCAAGAACCCATGACGAAGAAGCTGCGACTGGTGGTCGGCTGCGACGACGCCGGCTACGACTACAAAGAGGCCCTCAAGGCGGACTTCGAGGCGGACGACCGCGTGGAGTCCGTGGTCGACGTCGGCGTGGACGCCGACGGCCACACCCCCTACCCGCATGTGGCGGTGGACGCCGCCCAGATGGTCGCCGACGGCAAGGCCGACCGCGCGCTGCTGATCTGCGGCACCGGCCTGGGCGTGGCGATCTCCGCGAACAAGGTGCCCGGCATCCGGGCCGTCACCGCCCACGACCCGTTCTCCGTGGAGCGCTCGGTGCTCTCCAACGACGCCCAGGTGCTGTGCATGGGCCAGCGCGTGGTCGGCCAGGAGCTGGCCCGCAAGCTCGCCGCCGACTGGCTGAACTACGAGTTCGACACCTCCAGCGCCTCGGCGGAGAAGGTCGCCGCGATCGCCCGCTACGAGCAGACCGGGAGCTGCGGATGAGGTCGACCGCCGGGGCGCCCGTGCCGGACCGGACCGCACTGTTCGACCTCACCGGGCGGGTCGCCGTCGTCACCGGCGGCGCCTCGGGCCTGGGCGAGGCGATCGCCCACGGCTTCGCCCGGCAGGGCGCGCTGGTGGTGCTGGCCGACCTGGACACCGCGCGCCTCATCCGCACATCCGAGGAGCTGCGCACCGCCCACCCTGAGGCAGGCGGTGTGGACACGCTCCGCCTGGACGTCACCGACGCCGAAGCCGTGGAGCAGGCCTTCGCCGACGTCGTCGCCACGCACGGCTCGCTGGACATCCTGGTCAACTCGGCCGGGATCGTGGCCCTGGACCCGGTGGACGAGGTGCCGGAGCAGAGCTGGGAGAAGGTGCTGCAGGTCAACCTCACCGGCACGTTCCTGGCCTGCCGGGCCGCGGGCACGCACATGAAGGCCGCCGCCTCCGGGCGGATCGTGAACATCGCCTCCCAGGCCGCCCACGTGGCGCTGGAGCACCACGCGGCCTATGGCGCCTCCAAGTCCGGGCTGTTCGGCCTGACTCGGTCCCTGGCCCGCGAGCTGGGGCCTCACGGAGTCACCGCCAACACCATCTCGCCGACCGTGGTGATGACCGAGCTGGGTCGGCAGGCCTGGGACGGGCCGCATGGCGAGGCACACCGGGCGGAGATCCCCACACGGCGCTTCGCCGAGCCCGAGGAGATCGCCGCCGCCGTCGTCTACCTCTCCTCCCAGGAGGCCGCGATGGTCAACGGAGCAGACCTGCGCATCGACGGCGGGTTCACGATCGTCTGACCCTCCCCTGTGCCGTTGGCTCCGCGTTTTGGGCCCTTATGACGACGAATCTCGCTTCATAAGGGCCCAAACCGCAGAAGCAACTGTGGATCAGCAGTGTGTGAGCAGCACCGACCAGCCGGTGCCGGGGATGTCGTCGGGCTCTCCGTCCTGCAGGGAGGCCCGGAGCCCGGCCTGCTCCGCCAGGGCGACGAACCCCGCGTGGGTGTGCCAGTGCAGCAGCCACTCGCGCTCGTCGACCTCGACGTCATGGCCCCGGCGCCGTTCATAGCGCAGCAGGGTCCGCTGGGTGCGGGCGCGGTCGTCGCGCTCCTGGCTGACGAGCGTCAGCCGCAGGACGGCGCCGTCCTCGTCGACGGTCTGGCGCACCTGACCGATCTCCTGCTCCGCGGCGGGCTCGGGGATCCAGAGCGGGACGAGAGCGGCACCCTCGACGACGAGATGCTGCCTGAGGCGACGCAGCGTCTCGACGACGGCGGCATCGTCCGGCAGCAGCAGGATGGTGGGCCCGGCGAGGAAGATGGAGCGGTACTGCCGCGGAAGATCGAGCTCCTCCATGCGCTGCGCGTAGAGCCGCGGCGCCGACCCCTGGATCTCTGCGGCCGCACGGAAGCGGGCCAGCATGTCCAGAGAGGAGTCGACGCCGTCGACGTCGAGCCCCTGCTGCAGCAGCTCCAGCATCGGCTCTCCGTCGCCGCAGCCGAGCTCCAGGGCCGGCTGCCCATGGACGCGGATGAACTCGGCATAGGGGCCGGCGTCGAAGCTCTCGCCCTTCAGCGGGGCGTACATCTCGGCCACCAAGCCGGTGTAGAAATCGGCGGCATGCATGCCCTGCACTGTACTCGCCCCTGATCGCGGTGGCCGACGCCGCACCGCGTCAACTGTCGACACATGCCGGTAGGCTTGACGCCATGTCGAACCCGCGCCTTCCCAAACTGAATCGCATGACGCTGCGCGAGCAGGTCCTCGAGTCGCTCCGGGACGCCATCCTCACCGGGACGTTCCGCCCGGGCGACCACCTGGCCGAGACCGAGCTCGCCGAGAGCTACGGCGTGAGTCGCGGAACCGTCAGAGAGGCCCTGCGCACGCTGCAGCAGGCCGGTCTCGTCACCGGAGACTCCCGGGGCAAGGTGCGGGTGCGCACGCTGGGCGCTGGGGAGATCCGCGAGATCTTCCACGTCCGGGCGGCCCTGGAGACCCTGGCAGCGGAAGAGATCATCGCCCGCGGGGACGCCGCCGCCGTCGCTGCGGAGCTGCGAGCCTTCCTGCCGCCGGCACGGGAGGCCGACGTCGACTACCTGCGGCGACTCGATCTGGACCTCGCCTTCCACCAGCGACTGTGTGAGCTCTCCGACAACTCCACGCTGCTCGAGACCTGGCAGGGCCTGGAGGGTCGGATGCGCGTCGTCATGTTCTCTCCTGGCGAGGGAGATCCGATCGACATCATGAACGAAGACCATCACGCCCCGTTGGTGGACGCCATCGCCGCCGAGGACCCGGTCTCGGTCCGCCATGCCTTCTTCGCCCACATGGACGAAGCCGCCCGGCGCTGGAGCCCCTGAGCCCAGCCGCCGCTCCTGCCGCAGAGGCAGGCTTCCGCCCGACGCTGATGCCGCGCTGGTCAGCTCACGCGGGCCCGCCCTCCCCTGCCGACACCTCTCTCCGCCTCCACCTAGTCAACACTTATTTACCAACTGTTGACAGTTAACTGAAATGGCCGCATGATTGTGAACCAGCACACGTGATGCGTCCCACTGCGAGGCTCACTCCCCAGGCGTCGCGTCACCCTCTCGACCTCCATGCCCAGCTGTGACACGAGGAGGTGTCCCGTGACATCCCATCCCTCCGACCTGCGGGGTCCCGACGCCGCAGGGAACCGGTCAGGACGACGGAAGCTCCCCGGCCTGCTGCGCGCCGGCGCCGTCGTGACCGCCGTCTCCCTGACCGCCGGTCTCGCCTCCTGCGGCGCCGCAGGAGCCACCGACCCGGACGACGAGCGACGGCTCCTTCTCGGCCATGGCGCCGCCCCCGGCAACCCCCGCTCCCTCGCCGCCGAGCACTTCAGCGAGCGCGTGGACGAGGAGACCGACGGGCGCATCGAAGTCCAGGTGCTGGGACAGGAGTCGCTCGGTTCGGACTCGGACATGATGGTCTCGGTCGCCTCCGGCACCCTGGACATGTCCATCAACTCCCAGGGGCCCTTCTCCCCGGTGGTGCCCGAGGTCAACCTGGTGGGTCTTCCGTTCCTCTTCGAGAGCAGCGAGCACGCCTACGAGGTCGTCGACGGCGAGGCCGGCGACCATCTGGCCGCCGAAGCCGAGGAGCGCGGATATCACGTCCTCGCCTGGTGGGACAACGGCATCCGGGACATCACCAACAGCACCCGGCCGATCGAGGACGTCGAGGACCTGCGCGGACTGCAGATCCGCACCCCCGACGATCCGATGACCATCGACATCTTCAACTCCCTGGGCGCCTCACCGACCCCCATGGACTTCGGCGAGCTGTACCTGGGACTGCGCCAAGGTGCGGTGGACGGCCAGGAGAACCCCGTGGTCAACGTCCACTCCTCCTCCCTCCATGAGGTCCAGGAGCACCTGGCGGTCAGCGGCCACAAGTACGAGACCAACCCGTTCGTGATCTCCACCCAGACCTGGGCCACTCTCTCCGAGGAGGACCAGACCCTCCTCACCGAGCTGGCGGAGGAGTCCCGGGACCTGCAGCGAGATCTGATGCTCGAGCAGACCGAGGAGATCTACGCCGAGTACGAGGACATCCTCGAGATCACTCACCCCGACCGCGACGCCCTCCGCGAGGCCACCGACGACGTCTACGAGTCCTGGGAGCAGGAGCACCCCGAGTTCTTCGAGCTGATCACCGAGGCCGCCGAGCAGACTCGCGCCCACCATGAGGAGGAGACGCCGTGAACTCCCGCCCCACCGACCCGTCCCCCCGAAACAGCGAGCGCTTCCTCTCCGAAGAGGACCTCGCCGAGATCGATCGTCCGGACTCGGACATCGTCATCCCCCACGCCGGGGACCCCGTCAATGAGGCCTTCCGCAAGGCCGGCGCGGCCGTCGCGGTGGTCTCCCTGGTGACCGTCTGGGCCCTGTTGCTGGTCGCCGTCGGCCTACGCTACGTGACCGGCTCCTCCATGGACTTCGCCACGGAGCTGCCCGCCTACCTGTATCCGTGGATCATCGCCGGCGGCGTGGTCGTCGCGATGGCCCTGGGCGGACACATCGCCGTGGACTTCGTGCTGACCCGGCTCAGTCCGCGCGGGGAGCAGGCGGCCCAGGTGGGCGTCTGGATCTTCGGCGGTGTGCTGTTCGCTCTGATCACAGTGCTCTCCCTGCGACTGGTGGACCCGCTGATCGCCCAGATCACCCCCATCCTGGGCTGGCCTCGGGTCGGCAGCTTCGCCGCGTTCATGCTGATGTCCGCCTGCCTGGCGGTGCAGAGCTTCGCCCGGGCCTGGTTCATCGCCCGGAGGGGCACCGACGACGCCACGGCGACTGCCGACGGCGCCGACAAGGAGGTCTACGGTGTTTGAGATCCTGCTGGCGATGATCGCCCTGCTGGTGCTGCTGGCGGTGGGCGTGCCCGTGGCCTTCGCCATCCTCGCGGCCACATTGATCGGTCTGCTCGCAGTGGGCGACTTCCCGCTGCACGTGGCCACCCAGGCGTCCTTCCAGCCGACCGGGGACTTCCTGCTGCTGGCCATCCCGTTCTTCATCCTGACTGCGGACCTGCTGGCCAACGGCACGTTGGGTCGTCAGGTCATCGGGCTGGCCACCCGCATCGTGGGGCGTTTCCGCGGCGGCGTAGGCCAGTCCTCCGTGGTGACTTCGCTCGTCTTCTCCGGTGTGTCCGGCTCGGCCGTGGCCGACGCCTCCGGTCTGGGCCGGGTGCTGATCCCCTGGTCCAAGAAGGTCGGCTATCCGGCCTCCTACGCTGCGGCGGTCAACTCCTCCACCTCTATCCTCGGGGTCATCATTCCGCCGTCGATCCCGATGATCCTGTTCGCCGCGACATCCGGGGCCTCGGTGGCCGCCGTCTTCGCCGCCGGCGTGGTGCCCGGGCTGATCCTGGCAGTCGGCATGCTCACGGCCTGCTGGTTCGTCGCCTTCCGGAACGGGTTCCCCCGGGTCCGGGTGAAGCTGACCCCGAAACGCCTGGCCAAGGACCTGCTGCTCGCCCTGCCGGCCATCGTGCTGCCGGTGCTGATGATCCGTCTGGTGCTGCTCTACGGCGTCGCCACCGTCACCGAGGTCTCCGTGCTGGCCGCCCTCTACGCGGTGGTGCTGCGGGTGACGATCTACCGGGACCTCTCGGTGAAGGGCTTCCTGCAGTCGGTCATCTCCACCTCGGCCGCCACTGGCGTGGTGATGCTGCTGATCATGACCTCCTCCGCGTTGAGCTGGCTGCTCACCGTCCAGGCGGTGCCGCAGCGGCTGGCCGGCCTGGTGCTCGACGTCGTCGACGCGCCCTGGCTGATCCTGCTGGCCATGATCCTGCTGCTGCTCCTGGTGGGCATGTTCCTGGACATGTCCCCGGCGATCCTGCTGCTCACCCCGGTGCTGATGCCGCTGGCCGGCCAGATCGGCATGGACCCGGTCCACCTGGGCGTGGTCATGGTCCTGTCCCTGGCGATCGGCCTGTTCACGCCGCCCGTAGGCACCACCTTGTACATCTCCTCCGCCATCGGGGAGGTGAAGGTCGAACAGACGGTGAAGGCGCTGCTGCCCTTCTACGCCGTCGCGATCGTGGTGCTGCTGCTGATCGCATTCATCCCCTCTCTGCTGATCACGCTCTGAGTCGGCGACCGCGCCGCGTCCCGACCTGCCGACCCTCTGACCTGACCCTGAACCTGAGAAAGGACCCTCCCTCGTGAGCCACCACACCACCGCCCCCTCGCCGCAGCGGACTGCCGTGATCACCGGCGCAGCCTCTCCCCGCGGGATCGGCCGCGCGACGGCCCGCCGCTATGCCCAAGAGGGCTGGGCCCTCGCCCTGCTCGATCTCGACGGCGACGGCGCCCGCGCCGCCGCGGCCGAGATCGCCGACGAGGCGGGCGTCCCGGCCCTCGGAGTACCTGTCGACGTCACGGACAAGGCCTCGGTGGTGGCCGCCGCAGAGTCGGTCCGCTCCTCCGATCTGCCGCCGGTGGGCGCCCTGGCCAACATCGCCGGCCTGCCCTCTCCTGTGCCCTTCCTCGAGGTGGACCTGGACCTCTGGCACCGGGTGATCGACGTCAATCTCACCGGCACCTTCCTGGTGACCCAGGCCTTCCTGCCGGACATGCTGGAGCACGGCTACGGCCGCATCGTGACCATGTCCTCGGTCTCCGCCCAGCAGGGCGGCGGGGTCTTCTCCAAGACCCCGTACTCCGCGGCGAAGGCCGGGATCCTGGGGCTGACCCGGTCCCTGGCCCGGGAGGTCGCCGAGCATGGCATCACCGTCAACGCGATCTCCCCGGGTGTGGTGGACACCGACATCCGCGCCGGCGCCACCGACGAGGAGAACGAGGTCCGACTCTCGGAGGCGGTGCCGATGAAGCGCCAGGGCAGCCCGGAGGAGATCGGGGCGCTGGCGGTGTGGCTCTCCGGCACCGAGGCCGGCTACATCACCGGCGGCACCCACAACATCAACGGCGGCGCCTACATTGCCTGAGCCCTCAGCCACCGCACCTGACGCCTCGCGGGTCGGCATCTCAACGATCAGCTTCCGGCAGCGCCCCCTCGAGGAGGCGCTGGGCATCATCGCGTCTCTCGGCGCCACCGAGGTCGACCTCGGGGCGATCCCCGCCGTCGTGGACCACGTGCCGGTGCCCTTCACCGGAGACCCCGCCGCCTATGTGGCGGCCCTGGACCGGCACGGACTCCGGGCCGGGGCGGTGAACGCCGACGTCGGCGACCTCAACGATCCCGCGTTGACGCCGGAGACGCTGACCGAGGTGACCGCCCCTCTGGCTGACCTGGCTGCCGCCGTCGGAGGCACGCTGATCGTGCCCTGCGGGCGGGCTTCCTGGGAGCCTTTTCAGGACGAGGAGTCCGACCTGGCCGTCATGGCGGAGAACCTGCGCCTGCTGGCCGAGATCTGCACCGCGCGCGGCGTGCGCCTTCAGGTGGAGCTGCTTCATCACCTGCGCTACGTCCATTCGGCGGAGCGCGCCCGCAAGGTCCTCGACGCCGTGGGTGAGGAGATCTTCGGGCTGCTGTTCGACGTCTCCCACGTGGTGGCCTCCGACGACGACCCGGTCGGCTGGCTGGCCGAGTGTGCCTCCCGAGTGGAGCGGGTGCACCTGCGCGATGCGATCCCGGGAGACCTGAACCGCGGCATCGGCCGCGGCCAGGCGGACTTCGCCGGCGTCATCGCAGCGCTGGAGACCTCCGGGTTCTCCGGCAGCTACATCCTCGAACTGGAGACCCACGACGTCGCCGAAGCCGACCGCGAGACCGACGCCGCCCGCAGCAGGGCCGAGATCCTCGCCCTGCTGGGGACCTCGCCGAGCGTGACCACACCCTGTCCTGCACTTGATCCCACACAGGAAGGATCATCATGACCACCACACCCGACCCGGCCGTGCGCGCACCGATGCGCGACCGCGGCCTCGACGTGAGAATCAAGTCCGCTCGAGAGTCCGCCTACCACATCCGCATGGGCGTCCTGGAACAGGGCGAGGCCCAGGGCGAGGGCTACGTCGGTCAAGCCCTCGGCGCCGCCGACCTCCTCGCCGTCGCCTACACCGACCAGATGCGCCTGGACCCGGCCGACCCTCAGTGGGAGGACCGCGACCGGTTCCTGCTCTCCATCGGGCACTACGCTCTGGCCGTGTACTCTGCACTGGCCGAGGTCGGCACCATCCCGCGCGAGGAGCTGACCACCTATGCCGCGGACGGCTCCCGCCTGCCGATGTCCGGCATGTCCACCTACACCCCCGGTATGGAGATCTCCGGCGGCTCGCTGGGCCACGGGCTCGGTGTGGCCGTGGGGACAGCTCTCGGGCTGCGCCATCGGGGGAAGGACCGGCCCCTGGTGATCAATCTGCTCTCCGACGGCGAGCTGGATGAGGGGTCCACCTGGGAGGCCGCGATGAGCGCGAACCACTTCCAGGTGGGCAATCTGATCGCTGTGGTGGACATGAACGGCATGCAGGCCGACGGCCGCACCGAGGACGTCCTGCGCAACGAGCCCCAGACGGAGCGCTGGGAGTCCTTCGGATGGCACGCCCAGCGCGTGGACGGCAACGACGTGGCGGCACTCATCCGGGCCTTCGATGCGGCCGCCGACCAGGCCTCCGCCACCGGCCGCCCGCATGTGATCATCGCGGACACTGTGCTCGGCAAGGGAGTCCCGATGCTGGAGAGCCGAGAGAAGCTGCACTTCATGAAGATCGCCGAGGACGAGTGGCCCCTGTGCAAAGACCAACTCACCACCGGCCACCTGTCCGACGAGACGCAGGAGGACCTCCGATGAGCACTGCCCACAGCACCCAGTCAGGCCAGAGCCAGCAGCCCCTGCGCTCGGCGGCGATGATCGCCTCGATCGCCGACCCCGGCGTAGCCACCACCCGGGCACCCTTCGGACACGCGCTCAACGCCCTGGCCGCGGAGGACGAGCGAATCGTCGGCCTGACCGCCGACCTGGGCAAGTACACCGATCTGCACGTCTTCGGACGGGAGAACCCGGACCGGTACTACCAGATGGGTATGGCCGAGCAGCTGATGCTCGGAGCAGCGGCCGGCATGGCCCAGACCGGGCTGGTGCCCTTCGTGACCACCTACTCGGTGTTCGCCACCCGCCGCGCCTATGACTTCCTCTGTCTGGACATCGCCGAGCCGGAGCTCAACGTCAACGTGGCGGCCGCCCTGCCGGGGCTGACCACGGGCTATGGTCCCTCCCACCAGGCCACCGAGGACATCTCGATCCTGCGGGGCATGCCGAACCTGACCATCGTGGACCCGGCCGACGCCGTCGACATCGAGCAGTCCGTCCCCCAGCTGGCCGCCGCTCCCGGCCCCAGCTACACCCGACTGCTGCGCGGAGCCGTGCCGCGGGTGCTTCACGAGTACGACTACAGCTTCGAGCTCGGAAAGGCGAAGCTGGTGCGACCCGGCAATGACGTGCTGCTGATCGCCAGCGGGCTGATGACCATGCGCGCGCTGCTGGCCGCGGAGAAGCTGGCCGCCCACGACGTCGATGTGGCCGTGCTGCACTGCCCCACGATCAAGCCCTTCGACGCCGAGACGGTGCTGGCCGAGATCGACTCACCGCGGCTGACGATCACCTGCGAGAACCACACCGTGGTCGGTGGGCTCTTCGAGTCAGTGGCCGCTGCGCTGGCGCGGAAGCCCGTGGGGAAGCCCGTGCACTCGATCGCGCTGCCGGACGAGTTCCTCGACGCCGGGGCGCTGCCGACCCTGCACGACCGCTACGGGCTCTCCACCGATGCGGTGGTGGCGCGTGTGCTCCAGGAGCTGGACACCCACGGCTGATTCTGCCCCACACGCAGTGATGGTTCCGGAGGAAGGGTCGCTAAACTTCGCTTCAGCGGGTGCATTCAGACCATTCCTCCGGGGCCACCTGCGTCTGGGACCGCTCAGCTGATCCCGTAGGCCAGCAGCGAGCTGGCCCAGTCCTCGATGGCGGGCCAGTCACGGAAGTCCGCGTCCTTCGGGGCCTTCGCGACGGTCAGCTGCAGCTTCTCCAGGAAGCTGATCTTCTCCGCGTCCACCGCTCCCCGGAAGTAGGCGATCTCCCGGTGCGGGTACTGCCGCAGCGTGGCGTACAGCGGCTCCTCCAGACGCGGGCCGCCGCCCACGGCGTAGAGGAACAGCGGCTTGCCGCTGAGCTCGGTGCGGTTGCTGTCCAGGAAGAGCTTCCCCGGCCCGTAGAGCGCCTGCCGGTACACGGGCAGCCCGACGACGACGTGGTCCGCCTCGTACAGCCACGGCCCCGCCTCGGAGACGTCCTTCACATGGGTGGAGACGCCTCGGGCGCTCAGCGTGGTGGCGATCCGCTCACCGATCTCCGCCGTGGAGCCGTGCTTGCTCGCCGTGACGACCAACGTGGTCATGGGGTCATCCACCTTTCCCAGTCCTGAGATGCTCCTCAGAGTCTACTGATTCCGTGCCCCGGGCAGAACGCGGCGACGATGGCGCGCCCGCACGGATCGGACTACCCTCCCCATCAGTGACCCCTCACGGAGACGTCAGCCCCACCGCCTGACGATCCCGCCCAGCCGCCGCCCCCTGCCGAAGGACACCGATGCCGACAGCCGAGTCCGACCCCCGCCCGGTGTCCGCCGACTCGCCCGACTGGCGCCGACGCGACCCCACTCCGGAGGAGCTCCGCCATGACACGCTGATCGCCCTTGCCCTCTTCTGCGGGGCGGTGCTGTCGCTGACGCTGGGCCGCGGACTGGGCTTCTACGAGGAGCCGGCCGGCCCGGTGGTCTCTGTGCTGTGCCTGGCGCTGCTGCACCTGCCGGTCGCGTGGCGCCGGCGCCGCCCGGCCCTTGTCGCCGTCGTCGTGGCCGGAGCCATGATCCTCGCCGGTGAGCTGCGCGTGCCGGAGCTGCTCATCAGCAACATCTCCATCTTCCTGGTCCTCTACACGCTGGGCGCGTGGAGGAACCGGGACCGCTCGGCCCGGATCGCCCGCTGGACCGTGGTGGCCGGGATGGCCGTCTGGCTGCTGGTCTCGTTCATCCGCATCTCCGTGGAGCCGATGTTCGACTCCGACGAACCGCTCGCCCCGGGAGCGCTGACCCCGGCGCTGGCGATGATCCTCTACCAGCTGCTCACCAACCTCCTGTTCTTCGCCGGGGCCATCTGGTTCGGCCACCGGGCCTGGGAGTCCGCCCGGGACCGGGCCCGCGCGGAGGAGCGCGCCGAGCAGCTGAGTGCCGAGCGCGCCGTCGTCGCTCAGCAGGCCGTCGCGCTGGAGCGTCTCCGGCTGGCCCGCGAGCTGCACGATTCGGTGGCCCACCATGTCTCCCTCATGGGCGTGCAGGCCGCCGCCGCCCGGACCGTGCTGCCCGCGGACCCCGCGGAGGCCGAACGGTGCATCCGCCGCGTGGAGGACGCGGCACGACGCTCCGTGGCTGAGCTGCACCATCTGCTGGGCGTGCTGCGCACGCACGACCCCGACGCCGTCTCCAGCACCTTGCGGGCGGAGCACATCCCGGACCTGGTGGAGCAGCTGCGCAGCACCGGCGTCGCGGTGGACCACCAGGTGCACGGTGAACCCCGGACGCTCGAGCCGCTGGCCTCGCTGACCCTGTACCGGGTGGCGCAGGAGGCCCTGACGAATGTGCGCAAGCACGCCGGCCCCGACGCCCGAGCGAGCCTGCGGCTGCGGTGGCGCAGCACCTCCGTGGAGCTCGAGGTCACCGACGACGGCGGCGGCGAACGCCCGAGGACGCGCGCGGCGCAGCTGTCAGGACCGGGTGGGCACGGCCTCCGAGGGATGCGCGAACGGGCCGCCGCCGCCGGGGGCCGCCTGGAGACCGGCCCCTCCCCTGAGGGCGGCTTCATGGTGCGGGTGGAGCTTCCCCTGGACATCGCGGCGGCCGGCGCATCGACCGCCGCTGCCACTGCCGAGGAGAGACTGTGACCTCTCGACACGACATGTCCGCGTCCGCGGCATCCCCGCAGCAGACACCGGGCCCTGCGGTGCCGGGCTCTGCGGTGCCGGGCTCACCCATCCGGGTGCTGCTCGCCGACGACCAGCCGCTGCTGCTCCAGGGGATCGCCACGATCCTCGACGCCCAGCCGGACCTGGCGGTGGTCGGCACCGCCTCCTCGGGCCAGGAGGCGGTGGATGTGGCCGACCGACTCCGCCCGGATGTGGTCTGCATGGACATCGAGATGCCGGGCATGAACGGCATCGAGGCCACAGCCCGGCTGCGCGGTGCAGGCACCGCGGAGGTCATCATGCTGACCACCTTCAACCGTGAGGACTATCTGCTGCGCGCCCTGCAGGCCGGTGCCAGCGGATTCCTGCTGAAGACCGCCTCCCCGGAGCAGCTCGCCGAGGGGATCCGCACGGTCGCCGCCGGTGAGGCGCTGCTGGCCCCGGAGGTCACCCGGTCGCTGATCCGCCGGGCGGTCAGCTCCGGCGACCTCAGCTCCGTCCCCAGCTCCGTCCCCAGCTCCGTCCCCAGCTCCGTCCCCGACGGCGACGGCGCCGACGACCTGGGCGGCCGGAAGTCTCGCACCGGAGCGGCGCCGGACCCCCTGAGCGAACGCGAGGTGGAGGTGCTGAGCCTGGCGGCCCGCGGCCTCTCCAACGCGGAGATCGGCGCCCAGCTGTTCATCGGCGCGGAGACGGTCAAGACGCATATGTCCCGGGTGCTGGCGAAGCTGCACCTGCGCAATCGGGTGGAGGCTGTCGCCTTCGCCTATCAGCACCGGATCGTCACCCCGGACGCAGACCCTGCCTGAGGCTCCGGCCACTCCCGATGCGCCGACCCCGGCAGGATCCCCCGCCAGGTTCCCCCGCGCGGGGGATCCGCCTGTCGGTGCCCCGGCCTAGGCTCGGAGCATGCTCGAACTCGACTCCGTCTGCAGGTCCTATTCCGGACGCCAGGTGCTCCACGACGTCTCCTTCTCCGCCCGGCGCGGGAAGCTCACCGGCTTCGTCGGCGGCAACGGCGCCGGGAAGACCACGACCATGCGCATCGTCCTCGGCGTCCTGGACGCCGACTCCGGCGACGTCCGGCTCGACGGTTCCCCCGTCGCCCCGACGTCGCGCGGCCGGTTCGGCTACATGCCGGAGGAGCGCGGGCTCTACCCCAAGATGCGGGTCGCTGACCAGATCAGCTACCTGGCGCGTCTGCACGGTTTCGACCGTCGCGAGGCCCGACGGCGGGCAGAGGCTCTGCTGGCCCGCCTGGATCTGACCGAGCGTGCCGACGATCCCCTGGAGTCCCTCTCCCTGGGGAATCAGCAGCGGGTGCAGATCGCCGCCGCCCTGATCCACGACCCGGACGTCCTCATCCTCGACGAGCCGTTCTCCGGGCTGGACCCGATGGCGGTCGACGTCGTCCTCTCCGTGCTAACCGAACAGGCGGAGGCCGGCGCCGTCGTGCTGTTCTCCTCCCACCAGCTGGATGTGGTGGAGCGCCTCTGCGACGACCTGGTGATCATCGGTGCCGGCAGGATCCTGGCCACCGGCGGCCGGGAGGAGCTGCGGGAGCGGCACGGGACCCGGCGCTATGAGCTGGTCACGGAGGACGACGCCGGTTGGGTCCGGGACGTCCCCGGCGTCGAGGTGGACGGATCCGCCGCAGGGCGTGCGCTGTTCCGCGCCGACGCCGACACCGCCCAGCAGGTGCTGCACCGCGCCGTCCAGCAGGGGACGGTCCTGCATTTCTCCCCTGTGCTGCCCAGCCTGAGCGAGATCTTCAAGGACGTTGCCGCCCACGCCGACGAGCAGACCGCAGCACGGCCCACAGCACGGCCCACAGCACAGCCCGCCCACCAGCTGGAGAAGGAGAACGCCCGATGAGCAGCCCCGCCCTCGCCTCCCCGGCGCCCCTGAGCATCGGCCAGGCCTCCCTGCTGGTGGCCGAACGCGAGATCATCTCCCAGGTGCGCAGCAAGGCGTTCCTGGTCAGCCAGATCATCACGATCCTGTTCGTCGCCGGCGGCATCGTGGCCATGGGCCTCTTCGGCGGAGGGGACGACGACCCCGAGGTCGCCGTCGTGGACGCCGGTCAGGCAGCGCAGCTGATCCCCTCCGACGGGCTCGAGCAGGTGGGGGCGGACGATATGGCGGCGGCCGAAGAGCTGCTGCGCGGCGGCGACGTCGACGCGATCATCACCGCCGACGCCGACTCTCCGGTGGGCCTGCAGGTGATCGGTCTGGACTCGGAGCCCACGGAGGTCGCCCAGATGCTCTCCGCCGCGCCGAGCCTGGTCACTCTGGAGGGCGAGAACGACGGGACCCTCCGCATGGTGGTGGCGATGCTGTTCGGCCTGGTGTTCATGATGCTGTCCATCACCTCCGGCATGATGATCGTGCAGAACACCATCCAGGAGAAGCAGTCACGGATCGTGGAGATCCTGCTCTCCTCCATCACGGCCCAATCGCTGCTGGCAGGCAAGGTGCTGGGCAACTCGGTGCTGGCCATCGGGCAGGCGGTGGTGATCGCCTCAGCGGCCGCGGCGGCCCTGATGCTCTCCGGTCAGCAGGACGTGCTGGACATGCTCACCGTGCCGATGCTGTGGTTCGTGCTGTTCTTCGTGCCCGGCTTCGTGCTGATCGCCGCCATGTTCGCCGCCGGCGCGGCGCTGGTCTCCCGGCAGGAGGACTCGGGAGCGGTGGTCACGCCGACGATGATGCTGAGCATGATCCCGTACTTCGTGGTCGTGTTCTTCCACGACACCCCGCTGGTCATGACCATCGCGTCCTATGTGCCGTTCAGCGCCCCGGTGGCCATGCCGCTGCGGATGTTCTTCAACGAGGCGATGTGGTTCGAGCCGATCCTCGCCCTGGCGATCCTGCTCACCAGTGCCGTGGTGTTCATGCTCCTCGCCGCCCGGATCTACAGCCGGTCGCTGCTGCGCACCGGGCAGCGGGTCCCCCTCCGAGAGGCCCTGGGCTCAGGCGGATGAACCCGTGGTGTCCTCGCCCGCGTGCTCGGCCTCGTCCTCATCCTCCGGCGGGGCATCCGGATCCACCAGCATCCCAGGTTCGGTCTTGGCGATGATGCGCGTACCCGTGAGGTCCCCGGTGACGTTGCACAGGGTGCGGGCCATGTCCAGGATCGCGTCGATGCCCGCCACCAGCGCCACCGGCGCCATGGGCAGTCCGGCGGCGGTGACGGCCATGGTGAGCATGATGAGCCCGGCGCCGGGGACACCGGCGGTGCCGATGGAGGCCAGCACCCCGACGGCGGCCACAGTGGCCAGCTGAGTCAGGGTCAGCTCCGCCCCGGTGACGTTGGCGATGAACACGGTGGCCGCGCCCACGTAGATGGCGGTGCCGTCCATGTTGATCGTCGCACCCAGCGGCAGGGTGAAGGAGTACACCCCGCGACGCACGCCCAGCCGTTCGGCCGCCTGCGTGGTCACCGGCAGGGTGCCGGACGAGGAGCGGGTCACGAAGCCGGTGAGCATGGGCTCCTTGGCCTCGCGGAAGAACCGGCCCACCGGGGCGCGGAAGAGCAGCAGGATCAGCGCGTAGATCACGATCTGCAGGACGATCCCGCCGTAGACGACGCCGGTCAGGGAGGCCAGCGGCAGCAACGCATCAGCCCCGGTCTCCCCCACCACCACGGCGATCAGCGCGAACACGCCGATGGGCGAGTACTGCAGGACCCCGCGGATGATCAGGAAGACCAGCTCCACACCGCCGTCGACGAAGCGCCGCAGGTGCATGGCCAGCCCGGCGAGGCGGTCGTCGGTGCTGTCCTGCATGAAGGCCAGCGCGACGCCGGCGGCCAGGGCGAAGAACATCACGGCCAGCACCTCCCCCTCGGCCAGGGCGGAGAAGATGTTGTCCGGGACGATGCCGGTGAGCACCTCCGCCAGCGGCGGGGCGGTCTGCTCGTCCACCTCGGCGTCGCCCGGGAGGCTCAGCCCGGCCCCCGGGGAGACCAGCAGGGCGACGCCGATGCCGATGGTCATCGCGAAGGCGGTGGTCACCAGGTAGTAGAGGAAGGCCTTGCCGCCGATGCGGCCCAGCGTCTTCGGGGACACCGAGGCGACGCCGGCCATCAGGGTCAGCAGGATCAGCGGCATCACCAGCATGGTCAGCAGGCGCAGGAAGATGTCACCGAGCGGCTGCACCACCGCGATGGGCGGGCCCACCACCAGGCCCGCGACGACGCCGAGCACCAGCGCGACCCCGAGCTTCCAGATCAGAGGGACGTCCAGGTACCACCGCCACAGGGAACGGCGCGACGCCGTCGGCTCCCCTGCGCCGGTGCGGGACGGTGACGATCCAGCCATGGTCATCTCACTCCTGCCGGGCGGACCTGTGCTGATCCGACCCCCTCGACGACTGTGCAGGATTCAGTGTGACATGGCTGACGTGGGAGGACCCGCAGATCCGGCCGGTGGGGCGCGCAGGTCCCCGTCAGCTCACTTGATGCCGCGCAGGTCCAGCTCCAGAGCGGAAGCGCCCTCGGGCCCGACGGTGACCGGGATGCCCCAGTCCTGCTGGTACAGGTGGCAGGCCGCGTGCATCGGGATCTCCTCGCCGGGGGCGCCGTCGCAGGCGGCCGCGCGGGCGGTGATGTGCAGGACGCCCTCGGAGACGGACGGGTTCAGCCGCAGGGTCCGGCTCAGCCCTTCGGCGCCGCCGGCGCCGTCGAGGATGAGCTCCTCCGGGGAGGAGGAGACCTTCAGCTGGGTGGGGTCGCCCCACCTGTCGTCGAGCTTCTGCCCGGTGGGGGCTTCGAAGCCGATGCTCAGGCTGAACTCCCCCGGTGCGACGTCGGTGGTGGGCCGCTGGGTCTCCCACGCTCCCTCGTCCACGGTGAGGAACTCCTCGGGGATGGCCACGCGCACCAGCTCGTGGGCGTTGGTCTCCACCACCAGCAGGGTCGTGCCGTCCGAGTCCAGCAGCACGTCGGAGGGCTCCTTCAGGCCGCGGGCCACCGTGGAGACGGCGGGGGCCACCGTGGTGCCGTCCGCAGCCCGGTGCTCTCCGCGGTAGCGACGGATCGCCCCGTTGTAGGTGTCGGCCACCAGCACGGAGGAGTCCGGCAGCACGGTCACTCCCAGGGGGTGCTGCAGCCGAGCCTCGGCCGGGTCGCCGTCACGGAAGCCGAAGTCGAACAGCCCCTCCCCCACGACGGTCTCTACCGCGGGTGCCTCAGGGTCCTGGCTGATCCGCAGCACCCGCAGCGAGGAGGTCTCGGAGTCGGCGATCCAGACGTCCCCGGCGGCGTCGGCGGCGAGCCCGGAAGTCTGAGCGAACCAGGACTCATCGGCCGGACCGTCGGTCAGCCCTTCCAGCCCGGTGCCGGCCAGCACCTTCAGCTCGCCGGTGACCGGGTCGAAGGAGAAGATCTGGTGCGTCCCGGCCATCGCCACGATCACCGAGCCGGTCACCGGGGACCACAGGACGTCCCACGGGGAGGACAGCGAGACCTCCCGCGGCGAGGTGCCCAAGCTTCCCACCACGGGGCCCTCGGCCTGCGTGACCCGTTCGGAGTCGATGAGCCGCTGCACTCCGTTGCCGGCCAGCGTGGTGACCTGCCCAGTGGCGACATCGATGCCGCGCAGCCGGTGGTTCACGGTGTCCGCCACGACGACGTCGTAGCCCACCTGCTCGGCCACCTCTGCCGGCAGCACGGTCAGGCCCTGCGGCTCGGTGAAGCGCGCCGTCTCGGCGTCGCCGTCCCGGTGGCCCTTCTCCGGAGAGGCGATTCCGCCGCCGTCGTCATCGGCCGCGCCTCCGCCCCAGCTGCGGACCACGGTCTGCAGGTCGGACTCCACCTCCACGATCCGGTGGTGCCCGGTGTCGGCCACCAGGAAATGCCCCACCGCAGAGGCGTCGTCGCCCAGCGGGCGGGTCACCGGCACGGCCTTGCTCGGGAAGCGCAGAGTGCGGGACACCGGCTCCGGCGGCACATAGGGGCCGTCGCCGCGATGCAGGGTGCCCTTGGCCTCATGCTCGGCCACCAATTCCTCCACCAGGGAGGACAGGCCGGCCACATGGCCCTCACCGGCCAGGTTCGCGGCGATGTAGCCCTCCGGGTCGACGACGACCAGGGTCGGCCAGGCACGGGCCGAGTACGCCTGCCACGTCACCAGATTCGGGTCGTCCAGCACCGGGTGGGCGATCTCGTAGCGCTCCACCGCGGCGGCCAGCGCGTCCGGGTCGGCCTCATGCTCGAACTTCGGGGAATGCACGCCCACGGTGACCAGCACGTCGGAGTGCTGCTCCTCCAGCGGGCGCATCTCATCGAGCACATGCAGGCAGTTGATGCAGCAGAACGTCCAGAAGTCCAGGATCACGATCTTGCCGCGCAGATCCTCGAGGGTGATCTCCTGGCCTCCGGTGTTCAGCCACCCGCGGCCGACCAGCTCGGAGGCCCGCACCCGGTCGGTGCGGCGGATCGTCTGCGTCATGCGTGTGCTCCTTCTGCTCAGTCCCGCCGTGGCGGGGCATCCCTGGGGGTGAGGCCTGCGTCGGACCTGCGAGGATCGCCAGGACGCTCAGTCCGCGAGCGCCTCCGTGGTCGCCGCGGTGACGGCCTCCGCCATGGCGGTGAACTCATCCTCCGCCGCGGCGGGCTCGCCGATGAACGACACCATCACCACGTCATCGCCTGCACGGGTGAACAGGATCTGGGCGCCGATCATTCCATCCTCCTCCGAGTCCGCCAGGCTGCGGGTGCGGGCGTAGCCCACCGTCCCGTCGCCGTCGCCGTCCGCGGGGCGGAGGGTCTCCAGCTCCACGTCGGAGAACTCCAGCGCATAGTCAGCGTCCAACTGGGTCAACTGCACCTGTGGACAGGACTCCACCAGGGAGCGGACATGGTCCATGTGCTCCTGGACGCGAGCGGCGGCCTCGCCGTCGTCGCCGTCGATCTCGGCGATCTCGATGGATCCGGTCCCGGTGAAGGTCTCGGAACCGAAGTCCACCCGGGCGGCGTCGGAGCCGAGCAGCAGCGGCGCCCAGTCCACTGCGGCCAGCGGCTCCTCGCAGGAGGCCGGGTCCACCTCGACGTCGGCCTCCCCTTCGGCCAGGGAACCCTCCATCTGCTGGCGGAACTCCTCCACAGCGGCCTCCGTGTAGAACCCGGCGGAGTCGAAGCCGAACGTGGAGGCCCGCTCCATCCCCGCCTCCGCGGCGGCGATCAGCCGGTCGGATCCCGCCCGGGGACTCTGCTCGCCCTCGGCGGCATCGCCGTCCGAGCCGCAGGAGGTCACCGCCAGTGCGGTGCTCAGCAGCAGCGCCGGCAGCAGTGGGGTGCGGGTGCGGATCATCGGGGAGCGTCCCTCTCTGCCATGCGGGCGAACATCTCGTTGTACTCGTGCAGCTCGGCGTCGCCGGTCCGGTCGGCCTCACGGTCCTCACGGACCATCTCCCGGCGGTCCGCCCGGGACCACTGCACCGCGGCGATGACGGCCAGCAGCATGGTGGGGATCTCGCCGAGCCCCCACATCAGCTCGCCGCCGCGCTGCTGGTCCTCGATGGCGGAGAAGCCCCAGTCGTGACCGATGTTGCCGAACCAGCTGGCCTGGATGAGCGACTCAGACCCGGAGAGCGCGACGGCGATGAACGCGTGGAAGGCCATCGTGGCCAGCAGCATCACCAGCCGGATGGCGTGCGCGGGACGTTTCGGCAGCGGGTCGTGACCCACCATCACCAGGGCGAAGATGTACCCGGTGAGCAGGAAGTGGACGTTCATCAGCTCATGCCCCACGTGGTACTCCAGGGCGTAGCCGAACAGCGGCGTGTAGTAGAACAGCACCAGCGATCCGGCGAAGTTCGCCGCGGCCACCACCGGGTGGGTCACCACCCGGGAGAACCGCGAGTGCACCAGCCACAGGATCCACTCCCGGGCCCCTCGGGTGCCGTCGGTGCGGGGAGCCAGCGCACGCATCGCCAGCGTCACCGGAGAGCCGAGCACCAGGAACATGGGCGCCACCATGGTCAGCGTCATGTGCTGGATCATGTGGCCGGAGAACAGCACCATCCCGTAGACGGCCGGGCCGCCGGAGGTCACCCACAGCAGCACCGCCAGCCCCACCAGGAAGCTGACCGCCCGCATGACGGGCCAGCCGTCGCCGCGGCGTCGCAGCCGCACCGTCGAGTACAGGTACCAGGCGGCCAGGAACACGATGATCGCCACCCACAGCCAGTCGAAGCGCCACTGGCTGAACCACAGGCCCATCGTCGGCTCCGGCGGGAGGTCGTAGCCGGTGAGGATGCGTGCCGGGGTGGCGTCCGGAGGCAGGTCCTCCGAGACCGGCGGGGAGGTGCGCCCCAGGATCGCGCTGACCCCGATGACCGCGGACATGACCGCGATCTCCACCAGGATCAGCTGCCACAGCAGGCCCGTGACGGCCCGGGTGCGGGCCGGATCACCGGCCGGCGGTGCGGACGGCGACGGCGCGCCGGCCCCCTCATGGGCCCCGGCCAGCCGGGGGATGATCCAGCTGCGGTTCATCCATCCGACCACGCCCAGGCCCAGGGTCGCCCCGACCTTCAGCGCGATCATGATCCCATAGGGGGTGGTCAGCAGCTGGTCCAGCGTGGCGATGCGCAGATCGGCGTTGATCACCCCGGAGAACGCGACCGTGGCGATGGCCAGGCCGGCCAGCACCGAGTAGCGGCGCAGCAGAGTCCCGACGATCTCCGGCCCGCCCTGCTCCCGGGCCGTCAGCGCGGCCGCCTGCCGGCGGATCTCCGGGGAGAGCAGCGCCAGGACCACGAGCCCGCCGACCCAGACCACCACACCCAGCAGATGCAGGCCCAGGGAGTTCACCGCCGCTGAGTGGTCGTCTCCGGACCCGGAGTGCCCCACCAGAGCCATCGGGACGATCCCGCCCAGGCCGAGCACCGCCACGAAGAAGAGACCGGCCGGTGAGCGCACCGCGAAGACCAAGGTGGCGAAGACGGCGGCGATGATCACCACCGCCATCCACGCCTGGCCCGTGGCGATCGACTGCACGTAGCCCAGGAAGCCCGCGGAGAAGTTCTCGTCCGCAGACAGCGGCTGGCCGGCCAGCGCCGAATAGGAGAGCACCAGCACGGCGACGGCCGCCACCGTCCACACGACGGAGGCGATGCCGGCGATCTGCAGTGTTCGGGCGTAGAGCGGGTGCTCCCCGGAGGTGGATGAGGCGGAGGTCCCGGCGCGCTCCGCACGGGCCTTCTCCGCGCGCTCCGCACGGGCCTTCTCCGCGCGCTCCGCACGGGCCTTCTCCGCGCGCTCCGCACGACTCTGCCGACTGCGGGGGCCGAGCCGCGCGGGCACCGCCACGACGGCGAGGATCACGGCGGCGACCGCCGTCGCCATGGCCAGGTGGTGGACGAAGCGCGCCACGGGCAGGCCCCACCGGGTCACAGCGCCGGGGTCGGCGATCTGCGAGGGCCGGCCCACCCCGGTGAGCACGCCTGCGAGCGCCACGGCCACCAGGCCGAGGCAGAGGACGGCGCCCACCGCAGGCAGCGCGACGGCGCGCACGGGGACGTCCGCGGTGGGACGGGCGGCGCCTCGGCCGCCTGCGGCAGGCGTCATCGGGGGTCCCTCACTCTCGTGTGTCGTCGCGAGGACGGTCATCGCCCTCGTCCGACCGGTCGTCTCCAGACTGCTCACCGGCGGCCCCGGCAGAGCCGGAGGTGTCGCGCGGCTGGCGCGGCGCCTTCTTCCAGTCCTCCACCTGGGTCATCTTGCGTCGCATGAGCACCACAGCCAGGATCACGACCAGCACACCGCCGAGTGCGAACAGCACCGCGGCCCAGGCGGGGAACTGCCCCTCGGCCGTGGCCGGGTCCTCCTGCGAGGCGGCGTCGGCATCCACCGAACCTGTCTCCCCGGAGTCGGCATCGGCGGCGTCGGTCTCAGCGCCGTCAGTCTCGGCGGCGTCCTCCGGCAGGTCGACCTCGAAGCTGAAGCTGTCCTCCTCGTCGTGCCCGTCGGAGTAGACGACCCGGTAGAGGACCTCGTACTCGCCGTCGGGCAGCTCGCCGTCGAGCTCGGTGCTCATCGACGGACCGTCGACGACGGTCTCGGTCTCCCAGCTCTCGCCGTCGCCGTCGGTCACACGGATCTGGTTGGTGATGTTCTCGCCCTCGGTGAGGCCGTCTCCGGTGAACTCAAGGACGATCTCCTCGGGGCTCTCGGTGAGCACCTCGTCCGCCTCAGGCGTGGCCGAGAGCAGCTCGTCATGGGCCCAGGCGGGCGCGGCGGTGACTGCGGCGAGCCCCAGCGCCGCACCGGCGGCCGTCGCCAGCAGCCGCGGTGCGCGGCCCGCACGACGTCGGGTCCGGTCGGATCGGGGGTGAGCCTCGGGGGCCTCAAGAATGGTGGAAGTGGTCATGGTGTCCTTCTCTGCGTCTCTGGGGGTGGACGTGCTCCCCTGGCCGGTCCGTCGGCCTGGGACGTCCTGTGGGCAGTCCAACCGCATCTGCGTGCTCCCCGTCTCAGAACCGAGGAGGCGGCTCGTCGGTGGAGAGTCTGCTGAAGCGGCCGTCGGGCGCTGCGGCCCTGACCTCGACGTCGTCGTCGACGACATCAGGCCGCTGCCGGGGGCCCCCGCAGAGTGCGCGGACCCCTGCCGGTCCACAGATCCTGCAGCACGCGCACCGTCCGCGGCGGGATCGGACGCGCCCGGCGAACCCCGAAGAGCGCCTCCCGGGGCGTCATGAGCAGACGGACCGGACCCAGCGCCAGCAGATCCGCGAAGGCCCTCAGCAGGGTCTCGCCGCGGTGGAGCAGGGCGATGGTCAGCGCGGCCGCGCCCAGGTGGGCCCCCAGCATCCCCACATCCAGGGTTCCGCCCGAGGACACCACGAGCAGTGTCTGCTCCGGTCCTGGCGCGGCGACCCCCGGCGTGCTCGGCAGCATCGGTGCCTCACCGTGGCCACCATGGCCGCTGTGCGGGCTGACTCTGGCGAGCCTCCCGGCGGCCGAAGCCGGCAGGGCGGAGAAGAGCGCGTGCAGCACCGCCTGGGAGACCAGCACGGAGACGGTCAGCCGGGCCCGCCCGAGCCGCGCCCCGGCCAGCGCGGTGCACAGCGGCAGGCTGACCGCCAGGGCGAGGATCACCACCAGCGCATGCGGACCCTGATGACCGGCGGCCAGGTGGGCGGCGGCGGCGCTGCCGACGGCCGCACCGGAGGCCAGGATGCCGCGGGCCAGGCGTCGCGGACCGCTGAGCCGCGGAGCTGCCGCCATGGTCCACCTCCCTGCCAAGGTCCTTCCGGTCGGATCGACCGCACCGACAACGATTCTACGCGCCGTAGAAGTCAACGGGGACGGTCGTGACGGCGCGGGTCCCGCCCCGTGGACGTGAGACCCGGAGACGACGTCGGCCCTCGACCCGCCGGGAGGCGGGTCGAGGGCCGACGTCATGAGCCTGTGAGGCTGAGGCGGTTCACTTGCCGGAAGCAGCAGCCTTCAGCTTGGAGCCGGCGGTCAGCTTGACCGAGAAGCCCTCGGGGATCTCGATGGTCTCGCCGGTCTGCGGGTTGCGACCGGTGCGAGCGGCGCGCTTGGTGCGCTCCACAGCCAGCCAGCCGGGGATGGTCACCTTCTCGCCAGCGGAGACCTGGGAGGTGAAGACCTCGAAGACCGCGTCCAGCACGCCGTTGACGGCGGCCTGGGAGTTGCCGGACTTCTCTGCGACGGCTGCCACGAGCTCGCTGCGGTTCATAGCCATAGTGTGTCCTCCTGGACTGGTTCGGTGTCAGCCCCCGTTGCCGGGGCTTTCAGAACGGCAACCTACCACGCCGTCACGCCCAAAACCGCATGATTCCGGGCGATTCACAGTGATTTTCCAGCCTCGGTGGCCCGTGTGCAGGTCGCGTCCACCCGGGTCCGGACCCCTGACACCGCCTCCCGCGATGCATCGAACGGCACATGGGGCGGGCCGCAGGAGACCATCCTGTCACTGTGTGACGCGCCGCACGTGGCGTGCGTCGCTGTGGCCGGTATTCTGTGCTCACTGCGCTGTACCCATGGCTGTGGAGCCGTCGGTCCCCCGCGCACACCCAGCAGTTCCGCGCCGAGCAGCGTCGCCCGCCGCGGAGGGTGTGTGCACCGGGGCCCCGGCACGCCCGTCCGCAGAGCTTCTGCCAGGCCGCACAATGGCGTGTGGCCGCAACTGAGAGGAAAGCGACAACGGATGTTCTCCAAGATTCTGGTGGCCAACCGCGGTGAGATCGCCATCCGCGCCCTGCGCGCGGCCAACGAGCTCGGCGCCGGCACGGTCGCCGTCTACCCGCATGAGGACCGCAACTCCTTCCACCGACAGAAGGCCGACGAGGCCTACCGCATCGGCGAGGAAGGCCACCCTGTCCGCGCCTACCTCGACGTCGACGAGATCGTCCGGGTGGCCCGCGAGTCCGGCGCCGACGCCATCTACCCCGGCTACGGCTTCCTGTCGGAGAATCCCCATCTCGCCCGCGCCGCCGAAGAGGCCGGCATCACCTTCGTCGGCCCGCCCGCCGACGTCCTGGAGTCCACCGGGGACAAGATCCGGGCCCTGCGCGCCGCCCGCGAGGCCGGTGTCCCGGTGCTGGAGAGCTCAGACCCCTCCGACGACCCGGAGAAGCTGATCGCCGAGGCCGACGCCATCGGCTTCCCCATCTTCGTCAAGGCCGTCGCCGGCGGCGGCGGCCGGGGCATGCGCCGGGTGGAGACCCGGGAGGAGCTTCCCGACGCCCTGGGCGCGGCCATGCGCGAGGCGGAGACCGCCTTCGGCAACGCCACGGTGTTCCTCGAACAGGCCGTGGTGCGGCCCCGTCATGTGGAGGTGCAGATCCTCGCCGACGGCGAGGGCAACGTGGTGCACCTGTTCGAACGCGACTGCTCCATCCAGCGCCGCCACCAGAAGGTGGTGGAGATCGCCCCGGCCCCCGAGCTCGACGACGAGATCCGCCAGGCGCTGTTCCGCGACGCCGTCGCCTTCGCGAAGGCCATGGGCTACCGCAACGCCGGCACCGTGGAGTTCCTGGTGGACACCGCCGGCGAGCGCGCCGGCCAGCACGTGTTCATCGAGATGAACCCGCGCATCCAGGTGGAGCACACCGTCACCGAGGAGATCACCGACGTCGACCTCGTCACCGCCCAGCTGCGCATCGCGGCCGGGGAGACCCTCGAGGACCTGGGCATCCGGCAGGAGGAGCTGCGGGTGCGCGGCTCCGCGATGCAGTGCCGCATCACCACCGAGGACCCGGCCAACGACTTCCGCCCGGACATCGGCACCGTGACCGTCTACCGCTCCGCCGGCGGCTCCGGCATCCGACTCGACGGCGGCACCGTCTACACCGGCGCCGAGATCAGCCCGCACTTCGACTCCATGCTGGTCAAGCTGACCAGCCGGGGTCGGGATCGGCTGACCGCCATCCGCCGGGCCCGCCGTGCGCTGGCCGAGTTCCGCATCCGCGGGGTGGCCACGAACATCCCGTTCCTGAAGAACGTGCTCGACGACGAGCAGTTCCTCTCCGGGGATCTGGCCACCGACTTCATCGACAAGCACCCGGAGCTCGCCAAGGTCAACCGCTCGAAGGACCGCGGCACCAAGGTGCTGCAGTACCTCGCCGACACCACCGTCAACCAGCCGCACGGTCCGCGGGTGGACGGCATCGACCCGCGCGACAAGCTGCCCCGCTTCCCCGGGGACAAACGGGACGAGCCCGACCGCAGCCCCTTCGACGGGCCGTCGTCGCACCCCCGGCCCGCCGGATGGCGGGACGTCCTGCTGGACAAGGGTCCGGAAGGCTTCGCCCAGGCGCTGCGTGACCAGACCGCCCTGGCCGTCACCGACACCACCTTCCGGGATGCCCACCAGTCCCTGCTGGCCACCCGGGTGCGCACCCGGGATCTGCTGGCCGCCGCCCCGGCACTGTCCCATGTGGTGCCCGGGCTGTTCTCGGTCGAGGCCTGGGGCGGGGCCACCTACGACGTCGCGCTGCGCTTCCTCTCCGAGGACCCCTGGCGGCGGCTGGCCCTGCTGCGGGCGGAGATGCCCAACATCCCCATCCAGATGCTGCTGCGCGGCCGCAACACGGTCGGCTACACGCCCTACCCGCTGGAGGTCACCGACGCGTTCGTCGCCGAGGCCGCCGAGACCGGAGTGGACATCTTCCGGATCTTCGACGCTCTGAACAACGTCGACCAGATCGCCCCCGCGATCGCGGCGGTCCGCAAAACCGGCACCGCCGTGGCGGAGGCCGCGATCTCCTACACCGGCGACCTCTCCGACCCGGCCGAAGACCTCTACACGCTGGACTACTACCTGGGACTGGCCCAGCAGATGGTGGACGCCGGGGCGCACATCCTGGCCATCAAGGACATGGCCGGTCTGCTGCGGCCGGCCGCGGCCCGCACCCTGGTCACCGCCCTGCGCGACCGTTTCGACCTGCCGGTGCATCTGCACACCCATGACACCGCCGGGGGTCAGCTGGCCACTCTGCTGGCCGCCTCCGAGGCCGGGGTCGACGCGGTCGACGTCGCCGCCTCCTCCATGGCCGCCACCACCTCCCAGCCGCCGGCCTCCGCGCTGGTGGCCGCGCTGGAGCACACCGACCGCGACACCGGCCTGGGCCTGGAGGCGGTGGCCTCCCTGGAGCCCTACTGGGAGGCGGTGCGAGCCATCTACAAGCCCTTCGAGTCCGGGCTGCCCAGTCCCACGGGACGCGTCTACCGCCACGAGATCCCCGGCGGTCAGCTCTCGAACCTGCGCCAGCAGGCCATCGCCCTGGGCCTGGGTGAGCGATTCGAGGACATCGAGGACATGTACCACGCCGCAGACCAGATGCTGGGCCGCCTGGTGAAGGTGACGCCCTCGTCGAAGGTGGTCGGCGACCTGGCCCTGCAGCTGGTGGGCATGGGAGTGGACCCCGCCGAGTTCGAGGCGGCGCCGCAGAGCTTCGACCTGCCGGACTCGGTCATCCAGTTCCTGGCGGGACAGCTGGGCGACCCGCCCGGCGGCTGGCCGGAGCCGTTCCGCTCCAAGGCGCTGGAGGGGCGCACCGTCCGGCCGTTGGACGAAGACCTCACCGAGGAGGACCGGGCCGGCCTGGCCGGGGACTCCGCGACGCGCCAGGCCACACTGAACCGGCTGCTGTTCCCGGGCCCGACCCGGGACTACGAGGCCGCCCGGGACGCCTACGGGGACGTGATGGTCCTGCACACCCGGGACTTCCTCTATGGGCTGCGCCGCGGCGAGGAGCACACCATCTCCCTGGGCAAGGGCGTCCGTCTGCTGGTGACCCTGCAGTCCGTCTCCGAGCCGGACGAGAAGGGCCTGCGCACGGTGGTCTGCGCGCTCAACGGCCAACCGCGCCCCCTCGTGGTCCGCGACGACTCCGTGGAGGCCACCGTGCACACCGCGGAGAAGGCCGACGCCTCCGTCCCCGGCCAGGTGGCCGCGCCCTTCGCCGGGGCCGTCTCCCTGCTCGTGGAGGAGGGTCAGACCGTGGACCCGGGACAGAACATCGCCACCATCGAGGCGATGAAGATGGAGGCCGCGATCACCACCCCCGTGGGCGGCACCGTGGCTCGCACGGTGCTCAACGGCGTGCAGCAGGTGGACGGCGGCGACCTCTTGGTGGTGGTCGAGCCCGCCTGAGGGCCGGGCGACGGTCGAGCCGCGCCCTTCCCCATCTCCCCGTCCAGTGGCGGATTCACTGCCGTTCACGCGCCGACTCCGTCGGTCAGCGGCAGTGAATCCGCCGCTCGCCGATTCCGATGCTGGTGGTGGGGAAGGTGTTGAATAGGGAGCATGAACTCTCCGCAGGCCAGCCGTCCGCTCGCCGCCCCTGACCAGGACGCCGCCCGCTCCCTCTGGGAGCAGTACGCGCAGGTCCACCCGGCGGCCGCGTCCGCGAGCCCTGACTTCCTGGTCGATCAGTTCGGTGACCATGCCGAGCTGGCCGACGAGCTGCTGGACCTGGTGCGCTCCGGACGAAAGACCGCCACCGCCAGCCTGCTGGCCGAATACGTCTGGGAGGGCGAGGCCCCACCGGGGATCGGCGCCCACACAGTGTTCTGCGACGGCGACGGCGCCCCTCGGGTGATCGTGCGGACCACCGGCCTCGCGCTGGCAGGATTCACCGACGTCGATGCCGACCACGCCTGGGCCGAGGGCGAGAGCGACCGCAGCCTGGCGCACTGGCGCACCGAACACCGACGCTTCTGGGAGCGTGTCTGCACGTCCGCCGGACGCAGCTTCACCCCCGAGATGGAGGTGCTCATGGAGCGCTTCGAGGTCGTCTGGTCCGATGCCGAGGCGTGAGGATACTCTGGCAGGCATGCCGACCGGATCCACTCCAGCGACGACGCCCGCGCCAGCCCTCGACCTCTCCCCCATCCCCACCGGTCTCCTGGATGACCTGCGCGGCTGGGCCCCCGTCGCGCCGGAGCAGCGCCGCCTCAGGCAGGACTACGTGGACCTGGCGGCGCAGGGCGACGAGCCCTTCCGCCGTCGGCCCCGGTCTGAGCACTTCACTGCCAGCTGCTTCATCTTCGACGAGACGCTCACCCAGGTGCTGCTGTGCTTCCACGGCAAGGGCAGGTTCTGGGTGCAGCTGGGCGGCCACATCGAGGACGGTGACGACTCCGTGTCGGAGGCCGCCTTCCGGGAGGCCGCCGAGGAGAGCGGGCTGACGACCCTGCGACCCCTGCGCCGCACCCCGGTGGACCTCAACGTGCACCCGTTGGGCTCCGGCTTCTCCCACTGCACGGCGCACTGGGACATCGGCTACGCGGCGATCGCCCACCAGGAGGCGCCGATCGTGGTCAGCGAGGAGAGCGAGGACGTCGCCTGGTGGCCGGTGGACCGCCTGCCGAGCGACGCCGCCGACGAGTTCGACATCCGGCTGCGCACCGTGCTCACGGAGCTGCGCGGCTGAGGGCTGCCCTCTGGAGGGCCCTCTCCAGCTCAGCCGCGCGGCATCGCGAGGAAGGCGCGGCCGGCGCCGTCCAGGCGCAGGCAGCCGGAACCGGTGTGGAGAAGCTGCGCCCCGCGAGCGGCGACGCGAGACCCGCCCACCGCAGGGGAGACGCCGAAACTCCCGGCGAGGACGATCAGCACGCTGGGCCCCAGAGTCATGATCTCCGCGTCCCCTGTGACCTCCAGCAGCTCGAAGGGCGTGTGCCCCTGGCCCACCGGCCGGTGGACCATCGCGTGGTCTCCGACTGGGGTCGGATGTCCGATCTGAGGGCGCCCGGGCGTGAGATCCGCAATGCGGAGCAGTTCTGCGACATCGATGTGTTTGCTGGTCAGTCCACCGCGCAGCACATTGTCGCTGGGCCCCATGAGCTCCACCCCGAGACCCTGGACATAGGAGTGCAGGACACCGGCAGGAAGCCACAGGGACTCCCCTGCGCGCAAGGTCAGGTGGTGGAGCATGACGGCGACAGGGATGCCCCGGTCTCCAGGGTGGGTCTCCTGCAGACGGCGGACGAGGTCCCCGTGGACGGGCTGATCGTGCGGCGAGGGGTCGAATGAGTCCACAGCCGCCAGCAGCCCAGGTACGACGCCGGCGGCCTCGTCGGCCGTCAGCAGCCAGGCGACCACCTCGCTCAGGTCCCGCCGGTGCTCAGCGGCCTGGCCGAGGAGATCACGCCACCGCTCGAGCGCCCGGTCGATCTCGGACGACAACAGATCGGCGGGAACTCGAGCGCGGACGGCATCGACGGCAGGGACGAGCTGCATCGGCTCCTGAAAGCCGCAGAGCGCCTGGAAGCCATCCTCCAATGCGACGATCATCTCCGGCTTCGGTCGGGGGTCGCGGTAGTTCCGGTGTGCGGCGTCTCTCGGGATGCCGGCGGCCTCCTCCCGGGCGAAGCCGTCCTCCGCCTCAGCGGCGGAGGGGTGAGCCTGCAGCGAGAGGGGCTTCTCGGCGGCGAGGATCTTCAGGAGGAACTGCAGATGAGATCCTGTGCTCCGCTCCCACTCGTGGGCGTCGTCCCATCGGGAGTCATCGAGGATGCGGCTGGGGGCCTTCGGGTGGGCGCCCAGCCACAGCTCGGCCTCCCGGGCTCCGCCACCCGTACGCCCCAGCAGGGCGGAGATCCTGCCGGGCGCACCCCAGTCGTAGGTCATGCAGCGGCTGTCAATGCTCAACAGCGTCATTCTTGGTCTTCCTGACGTCGCGCCACGGAGATGAGGGCGCGCAACGGGTGGGCCTCCGACAGCCCGGCCATGAGGGCGGAGCCGTCCACACCGTCGACCTCCGGGCTGATGAGTCGCGCTCGCGGCGCCACGTCGACCAGGCGGTCCTGGAACGCGCGGAGAACCGCCGGGGAGGCGAAGACCCCTCCGATGGCGGCCACCTGGGTGGGATCATCCCCCTGCGGCTCCTCCACGCGACGCAGAGCCGTGCCGGCGGTATGGGCGAGCTCGCGGCCGGCCTGCGCGCAGATCTCGGCACAGACGGCGTCCATCTCGGCGAGCCGGGACACCTCTGCGGCGAAGGATGCCACAGTGCTCACCCGCTCCGGGTCGTTCTGCAGCTGCACGTAGGCGCCCTCCAGATCCGGCCAGTATGCAGCGGCGACGTCCGTGAAGGCCGACTGCGGACCGCGTCCGTCGTGGGCGCGCATCGCCGCGTCCAGCGCAGCTCGGCCGATCCAATAGGCGCTGCCGGCATCGCCCATGATGTTGCCCCAGCCATCGACGCGGGCCACCCTGCCCCTTCCCACGCCGAGGGCGACGGTTCCGGTCCCCGCTGCGACGACTGCTCCACGTGAATCGCCCAGTGCACCGAGGGCGGAGGTCACTGAATCATGCGCCAGGCGAACTTCACGAGCCGCGAGACCCCCGGGCAGCTCCAGCAGCACGGCAGCATCCGCATCGCGGGGTGTGAGACCGGTGACCCCGAGGGTGACGACCGCGTTCTCTCCCACGTCACCGAGGGCGTGCGCGATGAGGATGCGCAGCTGCGGCACCAGTGGGCGGTCAGTCTGCACGCCGCCGAGCCGGAATCGCCGCTCGGGCCCGAGGACGTCGCGGATCAGGACCTTGGTGCTGGTCTGCCCGACATCCATGGCGACAAGCGGAGCGTCGGGCACAGCCGCACGGGCCGCCTCGAGCGGACGTCGTCGGGCAATGGACACTGGCTCAGCTCCTCATGGTCGGCGCCCCGACAGGGGGAATCCTCCGCCGGCGAGTTGATGACATCGTAGGACATCATGGAATTGACCACAAGACAGGAAACGTCATGACCGGCAGTTTCTCGGCCTCCACCTCGCCAGCACCTCGTCAAGACCTCAACCGAGCAGGCACTGTCTCACGTGGACTTCACCAAGCCTCTTCTCGCTGGAGCCTCGCATGCCCCCGCGGGTCAGGTTCGGGCCAGTGACTCCGAGAGCTGCGTCAGCGTGTGGACGAGGGGCTCATACGTCGGGGCCATCGGCCGCGAGCGAACCCTGATGGCGGGGACAGGACTGATGCTGGTGGACCATCCTCCACTCGCCGTTCTCTCGACGGAAGACTCGAGTGCCGCGTGACCACTCCTCCGAGAGGGCGCCATCAGGCATCTGCGCCGTCATGCGCTGCAGCCCCCACGCCACCGCCAGGTCATCGCGAGCGACCACGGTCAGCTCTGGCACCGTCCACGTGACCCGCTCAGTCGTCTGTTCGAGACCGGCGCGCCACCTCTCACGGACCGCATGGATCCCGACGTGCTCCAGAGGTGCCTCGTCTTCATAGGAGACGACGCCCGTGGCGATGCGGCTCATGATCCCGTCGAGGTCCTTCGCCTCCGTGTCCGCGGACCAGCCGTCGTGGACCTCACGGAGAACCTGCTCACCGCCGAACCGATCAGCGACATAGGTGAAGGAATGATGCTCGTGCTGCACGCGCCATTCATCCGCACACTTCACCAGCCCGATGGTCAGTCGAAGACGGTGCTCCGGGACGGCATGGAGGTCTTCCGCGCTCCCGCATCTCAGCAGGGCGATCGCGTAGGCCACGTCTGCTCCTGCCACGACATCGAGCTCCGCGATCTCGAAGGTCGCGCCGGACGTGATCCACTTGAAGAAGCCGGGCCAGGTGGCGCGATACTCGCTCAGGCCGCGCACCCCGGATTCGGGCGGCGGAACGTCGAACATCACCACGTCCTCCGCATGCTTGGACAGGACGCCTTCGAGATCTCCGACACGAATGGACTTCGCCCAGTTCTCGATGATTTCGCGGATCTGCTGCTCGTCGGTCATGCCCGTCCTGTTCGTCATGTCAGCTCCTTGTTGCACGGGGTCCTGCACGGGCCGGTCCCCGGCCGACGGGCGTGAATGCGATGACGCCGAGTCGTGCCGACCCATCCATGCCGGACGACCCCTGAGGTGCCGTGGTGGAAGGCGATGCCCGCGTCAGCCCATCGAGGGCGAAGGGCCGTGTCCAGCCGCGCGCCCGCTGCACGCACGCCCCACGGCAGAGTCTGTGAGGATCTCCTGGGTTCCGCACCAGCTGGCGTGTGCAGCTCAGTGTATCGAGCTGCAGGATGAGACTGACCTCGGACGTCGGAGGCAGCGGATGCCGGACTGGACGTGGGAAGAGCCGGTCGTCCTGCCGACCCAGGTGTTGCGGGGCAGACACGACAGGGGCGGGACCACCCGAAGGTGGTCCCGCCCCTGTCAGCGGTCCGGATCAGCCGAGGCTGATCACGGGAGAGTCGTCACCAGGACGACTTGGTGATGCCGGGCAGCTCGCCGTTGTGCGCCATGTTGCGGAAACGGATGCGGGAGATGCCGAACTTCTGGAAGGTGCCGCGCGGACGGCCGTCGATGGAGTCGCGGTTGCGCACTCGGATCGGGCTGGCGTCACGGGGCAGCTTCTGCAGGCCCACGCGGGCGGCCTCGCGCTCCTCGTCGGAAGCGTTCGGGTCCACGAGGGTCTTCTTGAGCTGAGCGCGCTTCTCGGCGTAGCGCTCGACGATGACCTTGCGCTGCTCGTTCTTTGCGATCTTGGACTTCTTGGCCATGATCAGCGCTCCTCTCGGAAGTCGACGTGCTTGCGGACGACCGGGTCGTACTTCTTCAGCACGATGCGGTCGGGGTTGTTACGGCGGTTCTTCCGGGTCACATAGGTGAACCCGGTGCCGGCCGTCGACTTCAGCTTGATGATGGGACGTACGTCCTTGTCCTTGGCCATTAGAGCTTCTCACCCTTCTCAATCAGCTCGGCGACGACGGCGTCGATGCCGCGGGCATCGATGGTCTTGATGCCCTTCACGGACAGGGTCAGCGTGACGTGACGCCCCAGCGAGGGCACCCAGTAACGCTTCTTCTGGATGTTCGGGTCGAACCGACGCTTGGTGCGGCGGTGCGAGTGGGAGATGCTGTGGCCGAACTGCGGCCCCACTCCGGTTACCTGGCAACGTGCTGCCATGATCACTCCTCCAACATAAGTACGAAAATATCTCCGGGCGGAGCCCGCGAGCACACAGTTCTCCCAGGTCAGACCCAGGATGGCCGTGCAGTCGTTGAGCCGAGTCCCGCCACCAGCTATGACACCGTGACTTACGAGGACGGACCAGGCTGGGTGAGATCCAACCGAAGTGCCTTCACATCGTGGACGAAAGACGGTGGT
The DNA here is from genome assembly GCF_052656005.1 of Nesterenkonia sp. K-15-9-6. Classification (NCBI taxonomy): domain Bacteria; kingdom Bacillati; phylum Actinomycetota; class Actinomycetes; order Micrococcales; family Micrococcaceae; genus Nesterenkonia; species Nesterenkonia sp. K-15-9-6. The sequence goes on along the minus strand of NZ_JBQYEY010000013.1, from coordinate 26,701 downwards.
GCTTGTCTTGTGGTGCGCTGGAATCCAGGCTTCACAATCCACCGGGCTGCTTTCCGGAGCCGGGCCCCGTCGTTCCTCCGGGCGAGGACCTGAGCATCTCGGGTCCTGCACCCCTCGGGCACACGTGAGCACAGCACAGCACGGCTTGCGACTGTCCATAGTAGCCCGCCGACGGCGTCACGGCAAAGCGAGGCGTGCAGGATCACATCCCCGGCACACCGCCGATCACGGACCGCCGGCCCGACCTCAGCTCAGCCGCTCCAGCACCATGGCCATGCCCTGGCCGCCGCCCACACACATGGTCTCCAGACCGTACTGCCCGTCGGTGCTGCGCAGGCCGTTGAGCAGGGTCGCGGTGATGCGCGCCCCGGTCATGCCGAAGGGATGCCCCACGGCGATGGCGCCGCCGTGGACGTTGAGCTTCTCCCACGGCACGCCGAGCTCCTTGGCGGAGGGGATGACCTGTGCGGCGAAGGCCTCGTTGATCTCCACCAGGTCGACGTCCTCGATGCTCAGGCCGGCGCGGCCCAGCGCCTGCCGGCTGGCCTCCACCGGGCCGAGCCCCATGATCTCCGGGGACAGCCCGGTCACTCCGGTGGAGACGATCCGCGCCAGCGGCGTGAGGCCGAGCTCACGAGCCTTGACATCGCTCATGATGACCAGCGCGGCCGCACCGTCGTTGAGCGGGCAGGCGTTGCCCGCGGTGACGGTGCCGTCGGGCCGGAACACCGGATCCAGACCGGCGAGCGCCTCGGCGGTGACGCCGGGGCGGGGGCTGTCGTCGGCGTCGACGGTGCCGCCGTCGGGCAGGGTGAGCGGGGTGATCTCCCGGGCGAAGAATCCGTCGGCCACGGCCTTCTCGGCCCGGTTCTGGCTGAGCTGGGCGAACTCGTCTTGCTCGGCGCGGGTCACCCCGGTGTACTGGGCGACGTTCTCGGCGGTGTGCCCCATAGAGATGTAGGCATCAGGCAGGGCGCCGTCCTCGCGCGGGTCGCGCCAGACGGCTCCACCCTCTGCGGCCTTCGCCGTCCGGGCGGCGGCCTCGGCGAATCGAGGGTTCTCGAGCTCGGCGCCGGGGATCCAGTCCGAGGTTCCTGTGGCGAACCGGCTGACGGCCTCGACACCGGCAGACAGGAAGACATCGCCCTCACCGGCCTTGATGGCGTGGAAGGCCATGCGGGTGGTCTGCAGGCTGGAGGAGCAGTACCGGTTGACGGTGGTGCCGGGCAGGTGGTCCATGCCGGCGAGGACGGCGACGATGCGGGCCATGTTGAACCCCTGCTCTCCGCCGGGGAGCCCGCAGCCGAGCATGAGGTCGTCGATGTCACGGGGGTCGAGCTCCGGGACCTGGGCCAGGGCGGCCTGGACCATCTGGGCGGTCATGTCGTCGGCACGCAGGTCCACCAGGGATCCCTTGCGGGCCCTTCCGATGGGCGACCGGGCCACGGACACGATGACAGCTTCAGGCATGATGTGATCTTCCTCTCAGAACGATAGTGACTACACAGTAACATCGCGCGCAGGCATGGCCCCAGCTCGTCCGGCGAGACCGCGCAGCACGTGGCGCACCGCACCCACAGCCGGGGATTCGCACAGACTGCCTCGGGTGCGCAGCACGACCGTGCGCCGCAGCGCCGTCCCGGACAGCTCGACGGCGACCACCTGCGCCGGATCCGCTCGCACCGAGGAGAAGCTCAGCCGCGGCATCACGGTGATCCCCACCCCGGCGGCGACGAGCGCCACCGCGGAGCCGTAGTCCTGGGTCTCGTACTGGAAGCCGGGGGTGAAGCCCGCCGCCGCGCAGGCCTCCAACAGGATCAGCCGACAGGTGCCCAGGGTCAGGTCGTTGTCCACCCAGCGCTCGGCGGCAAGCTCCTCCAAGGCCACGGCCTGCCGGGCCGCGAAAGGGTGATCCACGGGCACGACCGCCACGTAGGGCTCGGTGAGCAGGGGTTCGACGTCGAAACCTGGCCGGGCCGGAAGGTCACGGTGGGCCACGCAGATCTCCACGTCGACGTCGTCGTCACGGCCCTGCGCGGCCTCCCAGAGCCGCAGGTCCAGACGCAGATCGCGGAACTCGCCGGAGAGCGCGGCGACGACGGCCGGGATCCACGTCACCCCGACCGAGGCGATGTGCGAGATCACCAGAGAGCCGGTCCGCCCCTCCCGCAGATCGGCCGCCAGGGCCTCCAGCCGCGCGGCCTGTCCGAGCAGACGATCGGCCTCCTCGGCGAAGCGCCGCGCCACTCCGGTGGGGGCCAGGCCGCGCCCGTTGCGGGTGAAGAGCTCCAGGCCGGTGCCCCTCTGCAGAGCCTGAAGCTGCTGGCTCACCGCCGAGGGCGTGTAGCCCAGACTCTCGGCGGCCGCGTGGACGGAACCGGCGGCGAGCACCGCCCGGAAGGTCCGGAGCCGGGTCAGATCGATCACCTCTGCATCATAAAGCCCTGCTGAACGATCATCCAGAGATGTTCGCTTGTGCTTTCGATTCTCGGAGGGAAGGATCATCCCTATGACCCGCCTGACGAATGCACCGGTGGCACGCGCCGTGGAGTCACCTGCGCCCCGCCCGACCGACACCCTCCAGACTCGGTGGGCCGCACCCGCCGCCGTCGCGACCACCGTGGTGCTGTGGGCCTCCTCCTTCGTGATCGTCCGGTGGGCCGCCCCGGTGTTCTCCCCTGGACCCCTGGCGCTGATCCGACTGGCGGCCGGCGTCGCCGCGCTCACGGTGCTGGTGATCCTGCTGCGTCGGCGGACCCTGAGGATCCCCGGACCGCGTGCGCTGCTGCTGATCGCCCTCTACGGCGTGCTGTGGTTCGCCGCCTACACGGTGGTGCTCAACCATGCGGGCCATCATCTCGACGCCGGCACCATGGCGATGGTCGTGAACCTCTCGCCGGTGCTGGTGGCCGCCGGGGCCGGACTGATCTTCCACGAGGGGTGGCCGCGCTCGCTGTTCGCAGGGATGGCCGTGGCGCTGGTGGGCGTCGCCGTGATCACCCTGGCCGCCGGTGACGGACGAATCTCCCTGCTGGGTGTGGTGCTGGCACTGGTGGCCGCGACCATCTATGCGGTCGCGATGCTGCTGCAGCGGGCCGTCCTCCCGGACGCCGACCCGCTGACCATCGTCTGGCTGGGCTGCGTGGCAGGCACCCTGGCGGTCCTCCCGTTCGCCCGGCAGACCTGGGCCGAGCTGCAGGACGCCCCGGCCACCGCCGTCGGCGGGGCGGCGTTCATGGGAGTGGGGGCCACGGCACTGGGCTTCTGGCTGTGGGCCTTCGCCCAGACCCGGATGCCCACGGGACGGCTGGCCGCCTGCTCCCTCGCCGTTCCGGCGGTGGCGGTGCTGATGTCCGCCGTCGCTCTCGGCGAGGTGCCCACTGTGCTGGCGATCGTCGGAGGGACGACCTGCCTGGCCGGAGTGGCGATCGCTCAACTCGGCCGCCGCTGAAGCCGCCGACCCTCAGCCCTCACCCGCCCGGCGGTCCACTCCTGCCCACGTGAAGAACTGCTCCGCGGCCAGCACCGGCTTGCCGTACTCCTGAGCCTTGCGCGCCTTGCCGGACTGGGTGCCCAGCTCAGCGACCACCAGCACGTCGCAGCGGGTCTTGGTGACGTTGGCGACCGGCGCGAGACCGCAGTCTGCGGCGAGCGCGGTCATCTGGTCGCGGGACCAGAGGCGGCCGTCGGAGGAGACTGCCTCCCCGGTGAAGCAGACCCTGGTCCCGGGCTGCAGCAGGGACCCGAGCGCGGCGGACGAGCCCGACGCCGCAGCCAGCCGCTCGGGGGCCACCAGATGGCGGCCGAGCAGCTGACCCGCCCGCTCCAGTCGTCGCGCCACCTGGTCGGTCAGCTGGGCCCGCGCAGCCGCCGCGGCGAGCTGGTCGGCCACGGTCTGGCGGGCGGCCGCATGCCAGGAGTCGGCGTCGTGATCACCGACGACGGGCTCCTCCCCCAGCAGGATCCCGCCCGCCTGACGGCTGACCTCCAGCAGGGCACCGAGTCCGGGCATCTCCTCGAAGGACGGTGAGGGCGAGCCCGGGTCACGGGTCAGGAGGTGGCCGGCACCCTGCACCGTGTCCTCCGAGGGCTCGAACTCTGTGGCCGTGCGGTCCAATGCCTCAGGGTCCTGCAGCTCGGCCTGCCGCAGGTCCTCCAGGACCGCACGGGCCGCCTCCAGCGCCCGCCGCGGGCGCCGACGGAACAGCGAACCGGAGCCTGACCCGGCCCGGCCCGACTGCGGCCGCGGCGCCTCCGCGCCGAACGGCATGGGCTCCACGTGGCCGAGCCGCTTGAGTTCGAAGTCGATCAGCCCCAACGTGCGGTCGACGTCCTCGGCCACCGGGACATGACCGGCCATCACCGGGGAGAGCACCGTCCAGGCCTCCGCCAGGGTCGGGGCGAGCAGGATGTCCGCCGTGGCGATCCCGTAGGCGGTCCGCGCGTCACCGAGGTCGCGCTGCGGGTTCACCAGAGTGGACAGTGCGGTGCCATCCTCGAAAGCGACGGCGAGCTCGACCGGACGCGGCCGCGACATGCGCCCCTCCTCCCCAATGGTGAGCACCGCGAGCGCGCAGCGCCGCCGACGACCCTCCGCCGAGGAGCCCCCGCGCAGGAAGCGCAGGATCCGCCGATCGGTCTTCATGTCTCGGGGGAACACGGGCCGGGTGAGCACCAGGCCAGACAACGAGGTGACCCGGCTCAACGCCACGTAGAGCTGCCCGTAGGAGAACGTGCCGCCGGAGAGGTCCACCACCAGCCGGTCGGCGGTCTGCCCCTGGCTCTTGTGGACCGTGATCGCCCAGGCGAGCTTGAAGGGCAGCTGACGGTAGGTGCCCACCACCAGGTGGGTCAGCGTCCCGCCGTGGACCTCCGGCCGGGTGATGTCCCAGGTGTGCGGCCCCACCTCGACCACCTGGCCGTCCCGCAGCAGCACGCCGACCCGCGGTTCACCGTCGTCGTCGACCCCCACCTCCATCACATGACCGAGGGTGCCGTTGACCCAGCGGCCCATGGGGTCGTTGGTGAGGAACATGATCTGCGCGCCGACCTTGAAGACCAGCCGCTCCTCCACGGGCCGGTCGAAGCCGTCCTGCTCGCCGCGCAGCACCGCCCGGCAGACGTGCTCCGGCCCGGGGAGCCGCTCCAGACGGCGTCGGTTCCGGGACTCGGCGATCCGGTTGGTGGTGGCCAGGGTCAGCCAGAACTCGCCCTCGGGGGGCTCGAAATCCGGTTCCACATGACGATTGAGGTCCTCGCGGGCGGTGCCGAGCAGCACGCCTTCGCGGATGGCGTTCAGCACTGCGGTGAGCCGATCGTCGCCGAGCTGCCGGAACACGGTGGTCAGTGAGACGGTCGGGAAGTCCTCCGCCCTCCAGCTGTCGGCGGAGAAGAAGTAGGGCGTCTCATAGCGGGTCTCGAAACGGGCGCGCTCGGACTCGGTGACCACCGGAGGCAGCTGGAGCAGGTCGCCCACCAGGACCAGCTGGACCCCGCCCAGCCGCGCACCAGGCCTCGGGCCGAAGCGCTCCAGAGCCGCGACAAGCTGGTCGAAGAGGTCGGCGCGCACCATGGAGGCCTCATCGATGATGAGCGTGTCCAGAGCCTTCAGCGTCCCGGCGAAGCGGCCTGGGTAGTACCGACCGTGACGGACCTCCTCCAGTGTGATCTGCGGAGGGAAGCCGAAGAGTCGGTGAATCGTGTAGCCGCCCACGTTCAGGGCGGCGATGCCGGTGGGGGCGGCGACGACCACGGTGCGGCCGGAGGGGGCGTCGTCGCCGGTCAGGTCCGTCTCACTGGCCCAGTCCTCACCGGAACTGTCAGGCGGCGCGGCCGAGCTCGCCTCGCAGCGCCGCAGAAACTCCCGGATCAGCGTCGACTTGCCGGTGCCCGCCTTGCCGGTGAGGAACATCGACTCCCCCGCCTCGAGCCGGGCGAGAGCGTCGGTGAACTCCTCGGTGAGGACGATGCGCTGGTCCGACATGAGACCTTCCGGAGTGGACGTGGTGGGCTGGGCGGGTGCGGGGCTCCTGCGCTCCGGCGAGTGTACCGCCCCAGCTCTCCCCGAAGATCGTCTCTGGATGAGGGATCGCCGCTCGATGGACGGACGATCTCTCATAGGGACACGATCTGTGGTGGGGTCGGCAGTCCGTGGCCAAGGGCCTCACGCAGGACGAAGCCCGGACCGCGGGGGCGATCCGGGCTTCGCAGATGGTCCAGCGCGCTGAGCTCGTCGCCTCAGCGCCTGGCGCATCAGTGCTCGTCGTAGTGGTCTCCATGCTCGGCATGCCGGTGACCGTCGTGGACATAGTCCACGTGGTCCTCGTGCTGAACAGCCTCGTGGCCGCAGCCCTCGCCGTGCTGGTGCTCCTCAACAGTGTGCTCTGCTGTCTTGTGGTCGCTCATCACTGGCCTTTCCGGCCGTCAGTCGGCCGCTGTCGTGGGGTCTGACTCCTGGACGTGCGCGACGGCGTCATCGACGATGTGAGACACATGGTCGTCTGCCAGCTGGTAGCTCACACTCTGGCCTCGACGATCGGGCGTCACCAGCCCCGCCTGCTTCAGCGACCGCAGGTGCTGGGAGACCAGCGGCTGGGACAGTCCGGTCGCGGTGACCAGCTCCCCCACCGTCCGGGGCGCCTCCCCGAGCAGCCGCAGCAGCCGCAGCCTCGACTCATTGCCGAGCACCTTGAACAGCTGTGCCGCCTCCGAGAGCCCATGATCATCGCGCACACCCCCACTCCATCAGAGATATCAAGACATTGCAATATATTTATTGAGAGGCAGTCTCGATAACCGGGAGGAGCCCGGCTCAGACCGGGCGCCGCGCCAGCAGCTCCGCCAGGTGGATGCCCTCGACGTCGGCGAGGTCGTCGAGCTGGATCCGGCAGGACATGCCGTCGGCCAGGAAGACCGTCTCCCCGGCCGAGTCCGCGAGCGCCTCCCGGACCGCCGGCAGCAGATGCGTCTCGGCCACCGCCACGCTGACCTCGTAGTGGCCAGCCTCCACCCCGAAGTTCCCGGCCAGGCCGCAGCAGCCGGGCACCGCGGTCACCTGGGCGCCGGCCTGCTCCAGCAGCGCCTGGTCTGCGCGCCATCCGATGACGGCGCGCTGATGGCAGTGCGGCTGGGCGATGACCCGTACGCCGCGGAGATCCGGCAGCTCGATCCGGCCCTCGTCCACGAGCCGATGCACCAGCTCCGCGAAGGTCAGCACCCCGTCCGCCACCGTCTGGGCCTCCGGCCGGTCGGAGAGCTGGACCAGGTCGCTGCGCAGCGTCGCCGTGCAGGAGGGCTCCAGCCCGATCACCGGCACGCCGGACTCCACCGGGCCCAGCAGCGCATCCACGGCCTCGTCCAGCAGCCGGCGAGCCTGGTCCAGCTGGCCGGTGGTGATCCACGGCAGCCCGCAGCAGCCCTTGCGCTGCAGCACCCGCACCTCCAGACCCTGGGACCGCAGGAACTCCAGGGCCGCGAGGCCGGACTGCGGGAAGAAATGGTCCGTGAAGGAGTCCGCCCACACCCAGACGTCCGGGGCGGAGCGAGATCCGCCTCCCTGCTCCCGCCGAGCGGCGGCCCGGCGCAGCGTCTGATGCGCGAAGGCCGGGACGGCCCGACGCGGGTCGATGCCGGCGGTCCACTTCGCCACGGCCGCCAACGGCGGGACCTTCATCATCGCGTTGACCAGCGGCGCCATCGGCGAGGCCAGCCGCGCCCAGAACGGCATCCGCCCCAGGATGTAGTGGGACCGAGGACGCACACGCCGACGGCGCCCGGTGCCGTCGGGCCGAGCTTTCTCGCCGACGTCGTAGGTCTGGTACAGCGCCTCGGACTTGTAGGCGGCCATATCCACCCCGGCCGGGCAGTCCGAGGCGCATCCCTTGCAGGACAGGCACAGATCGAGGGCCTCATGCACGGCCGGGTCCGCCAGCCCGTGCACCAGACTGCCATCCAGGGCCTCTTGGAGGATGCGGCCTCGCCCGCGGGTGGAGTCCTTCTCCTCCTTGGTGGCCAGATAGGAGGGGCACATGACCGACGGCGTCGTCGGAGCCACGCACTTGCCCACCCCGGAGCAGCGGTGGACGGCCGCGCCGAGATCGCCGGCGTCGTGGGTGTGCCGCATCCCCGGCCAGGGAAGCTCTCGGGTCGTCTGGGTGGGCCGCAGGTCCTCGGTGTGCGAGGCCGGGTCGGTGATGATGCCCGGGTTGAGCAGGTTCTCCGGGTCGCAGATCCGCTTGGCCCGGGCGAAGAGGTCCAGGGAGGTCTGGTCGTACATGTACGGCAGCAGCTCGGAGCGCACCCGGCCGTCACCGTGCTCCCCGGAGAGCGAGCCGCCGTAGGCGGCCAGGCGCTCGGCGCAGGTGCGCATGAACTCGGCGAACACCCCAGTGCTGCCGGGGTCGCCGTGGGCGAAGGGGAAGTCGATCCGGCAGTGGATGCAGCCGTCCCCGAAGTGCCCGTAGGGGTAGCCCTGCAGGCCGAAGTCGACCATGAGCTCCTCGAACTCGCGCATCCAGGCGCCCAGGTGCTCGGGCGGGACGGCGGCGTCCTCCCAGCCCGAATGGGCCGGGGTGTCCAGGCTGATCCCGGCCAGCCCGGCGCCGTCCTCGCGGATGCGCCACAGGGCGGCAGCCTGGGCGGCGTCGTCGATCAGTGTGGAGTCCACACAGCCGGAGGCGGTCCGGACGGCGGCGACGACGTCGTCGGCGTCCTCCCCAGCGGCCTCCACGAACAGCCAGCTCTGCCCTTCGGGCAGGGGCGGCACCTGCTTGCCCGCCCCGCGGACGAGTGCCACCAACCGGGAGTCCATGCCTTCACAGGCGATGAGCCGCCCCGGAGCCGCGGCCAACAGCTGCGGCACGGCGTCGGCGGCCTCGGCCACCGAGTGGTAGCCCAGCACGATGAGCAGCCTGCGCGGATGGTCGGCCACCAGGTTCACGGTGGCCTCCAGGACGGTGCCCAACGTGCCCTCCGTGCCGACCAGGAAGCGGTCGAGGCGTCCCCGGTTCTCCGGGAGCAGATGTTCCAGCGAGTACCCGCTGACCTGCCGATCGAAACGGCCGAAGTGCGTGCGCACATGGCCCAGGTCCGTCTCCACCAGACGCAGCAGCTGCTCGGCGGTGGAGCCTGACGATGCGACGCCGGCGCCGAAGGTGCCGACCTCTCCGTTGCCGAACAGCACGGTGGCGGCCTCGACGTTGTCCGCGGTGCGTCCGTAGCCCAGCGCCCGGGAGCCGCAGGCGTTGTTGCCGATCATCCCGCCGATCGTGCACCGGGTGTGGGTGGAGGGGTCAGGGCCGAAGCGCAGCCCGTGGCCCGCCGCGGCCCGCTGCAGCCGCGAGTGGACCACTCCGGGCTCCACCCGAGCGGTGCGCGCCTCGGGGTCGATCCCCAGGATGCGGTCCAGGTCCCGGGTGTCGACGACGACCCCGGGGCCCACCGCGTTGCCGGCGATGGAGGTGCCTGCCCCCCGAAGGGTCACCGGCACCCCGGTGGCCCGGGACACCTCATGGACGGCGTGGAGCTCGTCGACGTGCTGGGGACGGGCCACCACCTGGGGCACCACCCGGTACAGGCTGGCATCGGAGGAATACATGCCGCGGGCCAGGGCGGAGTCGTCGACCCGGCTGACCCCGGCACGACGCAGCTCGGCGGCGATCTCGGCGCCGGCGGCCGTGTCACCCGCCCTGGCTGCGGCGCGGGCGTCGGATGGAACAGTCGAGGTCACGTCGTCGTCTCCTTTCGCCGCCTGGGTCCGAACCTACCGGACTGCGGGCCGCTCGGCGGCCGGATCAGTCCTCCCCGGCACGGGCGAAGGCCAGGAACTCCCCGCGGGCGCCGTCCATCCAGATCGACTGACAGGCTTCGGCCATCACGTCCAGCCCGTCCACCACGGTGGCGAACACGTTGCCCGGCACCCACCCCTGGTCCCCGTTGATGAGCAGGTTGTTCCGCCCGTAGAACAGGGCGAGGTCGATGAGCTCCGCGCGATCCCGCACTCCGGCGGAGGCCTCGTAGCCGTAGCCGGGATTGCCGAGGTCGTCAGAGTCGAAGTGGAACCAGCACACGTCACCGGGGATGGGGGTGACGGTGGTGTTCTCCTTGCCCGGGTCCTGCGCGGAGAAGACCGGCAGCAGGGCATAGATCTCATTGCGGGCGTACTTGCCGTGATAGACCTGCCCGTCCAGCGGGAGCGCGTCCCACACCGCCGCACAGGTCCGGGGCGCGACGTCGTCGAGCAGGCGGGCCGTGCAGCTCACGCCCCGGGTGGTCAGAGTCAGGCTGATGTAGCGGGCCATGGTGCTCTTCGCCTCCTTCTGCGGCTCGTACCGGTCCTCGTCTCAGGCCCCCAGGACTGCGGGCTCCACCGGTCGGACGAACCGCTCCCCGGAGGCCTGCTCATAGGCCCGAGCGGCGCGCAGCACGAGGCGGTCCTGGGTCCTGGCCCCGACGATCTGCAGCCCCACCGGCATGCCGTCGGCAGCCACCCCGCAGGGCACCGACGCCGCCGGCTGCTGGGTCATGTTGAACGGGTAGGTGTAGGGGGTCCAGGAGGTCCACAGGTCGGAGGGCCATCCCTCAGGCGCCTGACGGGTCTTGTCGAAGGCCGTGATCGGCATGGTGGGGGTGACCAGCAGGTCGTAGCGCTCATGGAAGGTCCCCATGCGCACGCCCAGGTCCATCCGGGTCGCCGTCGCGCCGAGATAGTCCAGGGCGCTGGCGTCGCCGTACTGCTCGATGCCGGCCCGCAGGCCCGGGTCCACATGGTCCACCGCACCGGGCCCGAAGGCCTCGAGCACCTTGGCGGCGCCCGTGAACCAGAGGATGTGGAAGTCCTCCACAGGGTCTTCGAAGCCGGGGTCGACCTCGTCGACCACCGCGCCGGCGTCCTGGAGCACGCCCACCGCCTCCGTCACGAGCCGCTCCACCTCCGGATCGTTCTCCCCGAATCCGAGGGTCCGCGAGTAGGCGATGCGCAGCCCGGACACTCCGTCCTCGAGCCCGTCGAGGTAGGAGCCGACGGGACGGGGCAGCGCCGCCCAGTCCCGGGGGTCGAAGCCGGCGATGATGTCCATCAGCAGCGCCGCATCGGTGACGGTGCGCGTCATGGGTCCGGCATGGGCCAGGGTCCCGAAGGGCGAGGCCGGGTACATCGGCACCTGCCCGTAGGTGCCCTTCAGCGCGACCGTCCCGGTGAACGAGGCCGGGATGCGCACGGACCCGCCGGCGTCGGTGCCCACAGCCCAGGGTGCCATGCCGGCGCCGACGGCGGCCGAGGCGCCCCCGGAGGAGCCTCCGGCCGTAGTGCTCGGGTCCCAGGGGTTGCCGGTGGCGCCGCAGCTGATGCTGTCCGTCGTGCCCTTCCAGGCGAACTCCGGAGTGGTCGTCTTGCCCACCAGCACGGCGCCGGCCTCCCGCAGCCGCGCCACACAGGGGGCGTCCACGTCCCACGGGCCGTCCTCGCCGATGAGCGTGGAGCCTTTGTACGTCGGCCACCCGCGGGTGAGGAACATGTCCTTGATGGAGGTCGGCACGCCGTCCCCGGGGCCGAGCGTCTCGCCGGTCTGCCAGCGGCGGGCGGAGGCCTCTGCGGACGACCGGGCCGATTCGGGGTCCACGAGCACGAAGGCGTTGAGGGCGTCGTCGTGCCGCGCGATCTGCTCCAGCACCGCCTCGGTGGCGTCCACCGGGGTGAAATCCCCCGCGCGGTAGCCCGCGATGAGCTCGGCGGCGGTGAGCTCCGCCAGGCTGCGCGTGGTCCGAGTCTCCGTCATGGTGACCTCCTAGGTGCCGGTGGTGGGCGGCGTCGTGCCCCGGGCGGACCCGGGGCGGCGTCAGGACTGCGGGCGGGGCACGTACCCCTTGTGCTTGTCGACGACGTTGTGCAGCTCCTCGCCGTCGAGCCAGCGGCGCGCGTTGTCCAGGAACTGCTCGGCGAGCGCGTCGCGCCAGCCGATGACGTCACCGGACATGTGGGCGGAGATCAGCACATCCTTCCGGTCCCACAGCGGAGAGTCCTCCGGCAGCGGCTCCTGCGCGAAGACGTCGAGCGTGGCGAAGCCCAGAGGCCCGGCCTCCAGAGCGTCCACCAGGGCCGCCTCGTCCAGGGTCTCCCCCCGGCCGATGTTGATCAGGTGCGCCCCGTCGGCGACGGCGCCGAGGACCTCCGCGTCCAGCAGGCCGGTGGTCTGCGGGGTCAGCGGTGCGGCGTTGACGATGATGTCGGCCGTGCCGATGTGCGCGACGAGGTCGTCGCTGGCGATCACCGTGCCGAAGTCGGGGTCCTGCTCGCGCGCCGTGCGTCCTGCGGCGAAGACCTCGACGTCGACGGCACGCAGCAGGGCGGCGATCTCCCGGCCGATGGCCCCGGTGCCGATGACCAGGGCGGTGAGCCCTCCGACACGCTGGGTCTCGCGATGCTCCCAGGTCCTGCGCTGCTGACGCCGCAGACTGCCCGGCATGTCCTTGGCCCGGGCCAGCACCGCGCCGAGCACATATTCGGCGATGGGCCGGTCGAAGATGCCCTGAGCATTGGTGACGACGACGTCCGAGTCCGCCAGCTCGTCGAACATGAGCTTGTCCACGCCGGCCGCGGCCACGTGGATCCACTCCAGGGAGTCCGCGGCGTGCCAGGCGTCGGAGACGGCGCGGGAGAAGAAGTCCCACAGGAAGAGCGCGTCGGCCCCGGGCAACGCGTCGGCGAGTTCGCCGGCGGTCGTGGTGCGGATCTCCGCCCGATCCTCCAGCTCGTCCAGCCCTGGGGGCACGGCGTGCGGGACGTCGTCGTCGGGGCACAGGACGGTGATGATCGGCAGGGACTCCGCCATCCGTCACCTCGCTTCCTCCAGCGGCGTGGTGAGCGACGTCCGCGGATCCGTGATCCGGCAGCTTCGCCCAGATGGTCGCGCGGCCCCTCGGGAAGCCGTCTGACGTGGACCTCCGGATGGCCGCAGGGGACTCTCCCCGGGGTCTTCCCGGGGCGGGGCCCGTGCCGCTATGCTAAGGAGACCTCACGAAGATTGTCAACAATCTTGCAGGAGCTGATCGCACCGTCTCAGATTGGAGCGGCCCATGGCGCTCACCCCCTTCTCCGGACGCGGCCGGACGACTCTCACCGATCACCCCGAGCCTCCCGCAGACCCGGCCGCAGTCCCCTCGGATCTGAGCTCGGACCTCCCCCTGGCCGGCGCTCCCGGAATCGCGCCGGGACTCGTCCCGGAGGGCCACCCGCAGCCCGAGGACGCAGGATCGGGCCGGCAGATGCCGGCGGTCGGCGTCGTCGTCCCCTATGACATGGCCCTGGACCGCGAGCTGCGAGCCTTCACCCATGATGAGCGGGGCGCCGAACAGCTGGACCTGCTGTTCACCCGCACCCGGCATGAGTCGCTGGCCGTCACGGTCAAGCAGGCGCGGGCGATCTCCCGCCCGAAGGCCATCGCCGAATGCGTCCGGGCGGTCTCCGCCGTGGTCCCCTCCGGCTATGTCTACGCCTGCACCTCCGGCAGCTTCGTCCGGGGCCTCTCGGGTGAGCGCACCCTGCTGCGCGCCATGGCCGCCGCCGGCGGAGCCCCCAGCTTCACCACCTCAGGCGCCCTGCTGGCCGCGGTGCGCGCCTTGGGCGCCCGCACCATCGCCGCGGCCACCCCGTACGACGACGCCATCACCGCCCAGTTCGCCGCATTCTTCGCCGAAGCGGGGGTCCACCTCATGAGCAGCTCCAATCTGGGGCTGAACGGCCGCATCTGGGAGGTCCCCGCCGAACGGACCTACCAGCTGGTGCGGCAGGCGGGCTCGGACCAGGCGGACGCCGTCGTGGTGTCCTGCACGAACCTGCCCACCGCCTCGGTGCTGGACCAGCTGGAGCAGGATCTGGGAAAGCCGGTGATCTCGGCGAACCAGGCCACCATCTGGACCGTGCTGCGGCACTTCGGACTGCCGTATCGCGGCCCGGGCCACGCGCTGGCCTCACTGGAACCTGCTCCCCCGAGCCTGACGAAGGAGGCGCCATGAGCGACCACCTGCTGGAGACCCACGCGATCACCGACGTCGACGAGTTCGTCGACACGCGACAGCAGATACCGATCCCAGGCCGCCCCGAGAACCCGACGGTGGGGATCCTATATCCGGGCCATGCCGCGGAGGACGACTATCCGGCCTTCGAGGAGGCCTGCGGCGGAGCGGTCCGGCTCCCGGTGACCCACACCACCATCGGGGTGGATGAGCACACCACCCAGGCCCTGCTGGACACCGGGTCGCCCGCCCGGCTCGCCGAGGGGGCCCAGCGCCTGCTGGCCGAGCATCCCGTGGAGGCCCTCATGTGGGCCTGCACCTCGGGCAGCTTCGTCTACGGGTTCGACGGCACCCACGACCAGACCCGGACGCTGGAGCAGGCCGCGGGGGTGCCGACGTCGTCGACCTCGCTGGCCTACCTGCACGCTCTGCAGACCCTGGGAGTGCGCCGGGTCGCCGTGGCGGCGTCCTATCCTGCCGACCTGGCCGAGCACTTCCAGGACCTCCTGGGGCGCGCGGGCGTCGACGTCGTCGCCTTCGCCTCCCACGGGATCTTCACCGCCGCCGAGGTGGGCCTGATGGGCAGGGAGGACGTGGTGGCGATGATCCGCGCCGTCGATGTGCCGCAGGCCGAGGCGATGCTGGTGCCGGACACCGCCATGCACTCGCTGCGGTGGATCCCGGACCTCGAGGAGTCGCTCGGCAAGCCCGTGCTGACCGCCAACCAGGTCACCGTCTGGGAGGGCCTGCGGCTCACCGGACGGCCGATGCCGGTCCTGCCGCAGCTGGGCTGCTTGGGCGACCCGAACGTCTTGGGCGACCCGAACGCCCTGAGCGTCCCGGACCGACCGGCCGCACCCGGAGGGGGCGGGGCCGACGTCAGCGCCGAATCCTGGGGCGACGCCGTCGACTGGCCCGAGGACTGAGGCCCGGCGGTATCATCATTGTCGACAATCCACGGATCCTGTGATCCCCCTCTCACCACACTGGTCTCACCGCACCGCGCACCATCCGACCCTCACCCCGCTGGAGCCACGATGCCCGCCACCGCAGCCCGATCCGCCGGCCGATTCACCCCCGTGAACAAGGAGTCCACGGCGTCGCTGATCACCCGGCAGCTGCGGGAAGGCATCATGGACGGCTCCCTGCCCGCCGGCAGCCAGCTCTCCGAGGCTCGACTCTCGGCGGCCTTCGGGGTCAGCCGCGGCCCCCTGCGTGAGGCCATGCAGCGCCTCGTGCAGGAGGGCCTGCTGCGCGCGGAGCCGAATCGCGGACTCTTCGTCAAGGAGCTCGACGCCGAGGAGATCCGCGATCTCTACGTGGCGCGCACCGCCGTGGAATCGGCGGCGGCGCTGAAGATCGTGCGTGACGCCGCCACGGAGACGACGCCCCGCGCCGTCGCCCTGCTGCGCGCGACCTGCACCGCGATGCGTCGGGCGGCGACCGCCGGGGACCTCAGTGCCCTCTCGGATGCGGACTTCGACTTCCATGAGGAGCTGGTCACCGCCTCCGGCAGCGCTCGGCTGCGCCGGATGCACGAGACGCTCATGGTGGAGACCCGGATGTGCCTCACCGCCCTGGAGGGGACCTACTACGATCCCGAGGACCAGGTGGACGAGCACCGCCGCATCGCCGACGCGATCGCCGACGGCGACGAGGCCGCCGTCCTCCGCGCGATCGACGATCACATGCATCAGGCCCTCGAGCGCCTCATCCGCGGCGGCGAGGCCGACACACGAGGCTGAGCCTCAGCGGCTGAGGTTCTTGAACTGCCGGACCGCCAGCGGCAGGAAGATCAGCATGATCACCGCCGGCCAGATCACGGCACCGGCCACGGCATGGCCGTCGATCCAGTAGGCG
Organism: Nesterenkonia sp. K-15-9-6; assembly: GCF_052656005.1. Taxonomy (NCBI): domain Bacteria; kingdom Bacillati; phylum Actinomycetota; class Actinomycetes; order Micrococcales; family Micrococcaceae; genus Nesterenkonia; species Nesterenkonia sp. K-15-9-6. Next base: position 10,831 of record NZ_JBQYEY010000013.1, on the reverse strand, counting down.
GGCTCCAGATGCTGCATCCCCGGGGTCTCGAAGAGCTCGCGGATGGCGGCCGCCGTCGAGGACACCGGGTTCCAGGCCGCGATGGCCCCGAGCCAGCCGGGCATCATCTCCGGCGGGGCGAACACCGAGGAGATGAACCCCAGAGGGAAGGCCACGGCGAACAGCATGCCCGCGGTCTCCGTGTTCCGGATGCACAGCCCCAGGTAGATGCCGACGAAGATCAGTGCGAGGCGCAGCCACAGCAGCAGCGCGAACGCCAGCAGCGTGGCCCCGAGGCTGCCGCCGGCGCGCCACCCGATCAGCAGGGCGACCCCGACGATGACGGCCAGGTCGATCGCCGCGCGGATCACATCCGAGACCGCCCGCCCGGTGACGGGTGCCGAGGAGGCCATGGGCATGGACCGGAAGCGGTCCATGAACCCCTTCTCCTTGTTGTGGGTGACCGCATAGGCGGTGTCCATGAAGCCGAAGGCCATGGTCATGGCGAACATCCCTGGCATGGCGAAGTCCACATACCCCTCCCCCGCGCCCTGCCCGGTCACGTCCATGGCGGAACCGAAGACGTAGACGAACATCAGCACCATCACCACCGGGAAGCCGATCTGCCAGGCGAAGGTGCTGGGCTGGCGCACCAGGTGGGTGAACTCCTGCAGGACGATCGTCCAGCAGTCACGGGCCGCCCAGAGCAGCCCGGCGCCGGGCTGGGCCGTCGGGGCCGTCGCGGAGCCGAGGGAGTGTCTGCCAGTGCGTCCGTTGCGGCGGCCGTCGTGGTGAGTCGTCGTCGTCATCGGGTCTCCTCCTGTGCGGCACCCGTTCGGGAGGTCAGGTGCAGGAATGCCTCATCCAGCGTGGGGCGGCGCAGACCGATGTCGGCGACCTCGATGCCCTGGGCTCTGATCTCCACCGCCACGGTGGTCAGGGCGGCCACGCCGTCGGGCACCGGGACGCTGAGCGTCGCGGCGTCCTCGTCCAGGGCGGGGTCTGCGCCGGTCGCCTGCCGGACGAGCTCGGCCAGCCCGGCCAGGTCGGCGGGATCGACCGCGACGACGTCGAGCCGCTCGTCCCCGATCCGACGCTTGAGCCCGGCCGGTGTGTCCTCGATGATGTTCCGTCCGTGGTCGATCAGGCTGATCCGGTCGCACAGCTTGTCCGCTTCGTCCAGATAGTGCGTGGTCAGCAGAACGGTGGTCCCCTGGGAGGTGAGGTTCCGCACCGCCTCCCACACCTCCCGGCGCCCGGCGGGGTCGAGGCCCGTGGTGGGTTCGTCGAGGAACATCACCTGCGGCGCCAGGATCATCGACGCCGCGAGGTCCAGCCGCCGCCGCATCCCGCCGGAGAACTTCTTGGGAGAGCGACCGGCGGCCTCGGTGAGTCCGAAGATCTCCAGCAGCTCGTCCGCCCGCCGGCGCGCGTCAGCCTTGCTGAGCCGGAACAGTCGACCGAACATCGTCAGGTTCTGCCGGGCGGTCATCAGGTCGTCCACCGCGGTCTGCTGTCCGGTCAGACCGATGCTGCGGCGCACCTCGCGTGGCTGAGCGACGACGTCATGCCCGGCCACCCGGGCCTCGCCGCCGTCGGGATCCGTCAGGGTGGCCAGCACCCGGACCGTGGTCGTCTTTCCCGCCCCGTTGGGGCCGAGCAGCCCGTGCACCGTCCCACGGGGCACAGCCAGGTCGACGCCGTCGAGCGCCACCTTGTCCTTGTATCGCTTCGTAAGACCCACGGTCTCCACGGCGAGCTCCTGTGCCGTCATCCCACGCCACCCCTTCTTCGTACACTGAACGCAACAAATGTAGCGTACGCCGTGCGCAGTCATCAAGGGCGGTTAGGCTGAGGCCACCATGAATGCTGAGAATCCTGTCCGGAAGAGCCTGCAGCTGCTCTGGTACGGCCTGCCGGATCCCAAGAAGGGCCCGAAGCCGACGCTGACGCTGGAGCAGATCGTCCGCACCGCGATCGGCCTTGCCGACTCCGAGGGCCTCGACGCCCTGTCCATGCGGAAGCTGGCCCAGCGGCTCGACGTCGGCACCATGTCCCTCTACCGATACGTCCCCTCCAAGACTGAGCTGCTGAATCTCATGCTGGACGCGGTCAGCGGACCCACGCATCTGCGCCGCACCACCTTCGATGCCGGGTGGCGCGTCGGACTGGAGGGGGTCGGCCACGGCGGACGGCAGCAGTACCTGGCGCACCCGTGGCTGCTGCAGGTCAACTGGACACGGCCCGTGCTGGGACCCAACAGCGTGGCCGACATGGAGCTGATCATGACGGGCCTGAAGGACCTGCCGCTCTCCGACCGGGAGAAGATGCACGTGGTGGTCGCTTTGGACTCCTACGTCACCGGCGCGGTGCGGCAGGAGATCCTCTCCCAGCGCGCCGCCGCGGAGAGCGGCATGACCGATGAGGAGTTCTGGGAGGCCCAGGCACCGTTCCTCTACGAGATCTTCGACACCGGCCGCTACCCCACGATGGCCTCCCTCTCGGAGGACACCTTCGCGGGCACCTGGGAGGAGAGCTTTGACTTCGGCCTGAGGCTGCTGCTCGACGGCATCGAACAGCAGCTCGCCCGGCGGGCGGAGTCGCCCGACACAGCGGACACGCCGTTCTGAACCGGCGGCCCGCCCGCCTGCGTCATCGGAACCGGACTGGCTACTCCGCGGCCTCCGTGCCGCCGGACTGACGGGCGCCCAGCTGCTCGTCCAGCTTCAGCAGTCCCGGGCCGTCGTCTCCGATCAGCCGGATCTTGCCGATCAGCTCGGAGACGGTGGCCTCCTCCTCGAGCTGCTCGTCGATGAAGGAGTTGAGCAGCGGCAGGGCGTCGATGTCACCCTCCTGCTGCGCCAGCCGGTACAGGTTCCGGATCGACTCCGAGACCTTCTGCTCATGCGCGAGCGAGGCCTCGAAGGCCTCCTGCACCGTGCCCGCGGTCGCCGCGACGGCAGGCACCGCCTGGATGCGCGGGTGGGCGTCCCGGTCGGTCATGTGATCGATGAAGCGATTGGCGTGCACGACCTCCTCATCGGCCTGCGCCCGGAACCACGACGCCATACCGGGCAGGTCGAGCATGTCCATCTCGATGGCGAGCTGGCGGTAGACCAGCGAAGCCTCCAGCTCCAGAGTGACCTGGTCGTTGAAGGCCGCCTCGAGCGCGCCGGTGAGCTGTGCCATGGTGAGAACACTCCTCGTCTCGGATCTCTGGCGGCCGCCGGGTGCCGGGGCCGCCTCTGATGCCACTGTAGCCACCGGGAGCCGCGCTGACCACGCAGGAGAGGCAGGCCTCACCTGGAACGATCGGCCCGCCGTCGTCATCGGAGAGCATCGCATCATGCCTGGAAGGACACATGTGACTGCGCCGCGAGCCTCTGGTCAGGGGCTCACCGGCTGACTAGTCTGATCTGCATGGAGTTCAGGTATCTCGGCCACAGCGGCCTCAAGGTCTCATCAGTCACGTACGGCAATTGGATCACCCACGGCTCGCAGGTCGAGAACGACATGGCGACCCAGTGCGTGCACGCCGCGCTCGACGCCGGCATCACCACCTTCGACACTGCGGACGTCTATGCCAACACCGTCGCAGAACAGGTCCTCGGCGACGCGCTGGCCGGCCAGCGCCGCGAATCCCTGGAGATCTTCACGAAGGTCTACTTCCCCACGGGCCCCAAGGGACACAACGACACTGGACTCTCCCGGAAGCACATCATGGAGTCCATCGACGGCTCCCTGAGCCGTCTCGGCACAGACTATGTGGACCTCTACCAGGCTCACCGCTACGACGTCGAGACTCCGCTGGAGGAGACGATGCAGGCGTTCGCCGACATCGTCCGGCAGGGCAAGGCACTCTACATCGGCGTCAGCGAGTGGACGGCGGAGCAGCTGCGCGCCGGCCACGCCCTGGCCAAGGAGCTGGGCTTCCAGCTGATCTCGAACCAGCCGCAGTACAACATGCTCTGGCGCGTCATCGAGTCTGACGTCGTGCCGACCTCCGAGGAGCTGGGCATCTCCCAGATCGTCTGGTCGCCCATCGCCCAGGGCGTACTCACCGGCAAGTACGTACCGGGTCAGCCGTTGCCGGAGGGATCCCGCGCCACCGACGAGCAGGGTGGTGCGCAGTTCATCCAGCGGTATCTGGACGACGAGATCCTGCACGCGGTGCAGAAGCTCAAGCCGATCGCCGACGAGCTCGGGCTCACGCTCGCCCAGCTCTCCATCGCGTGGGTCCTGCAGAACCAGAATGTGGCGTCTGCGCTGGTGGGGGCCTCCCGGCCGGAGCAGATCGCTTCGAACGTCGCCGCCGCCGGGGTCACCCTGGACGGTTCGGTCATGGAGGCCATCGACTCGGTCATCGGGCACCTCGCCCAGGACGACCCGGCGCTGACCACCTCCCCCGAGGCTCGCCTGACCTGACGCTCAGCACCTGAGGCTCAGCGCCCGGGACGATGCCCGGGAAGATCACGGCCACCGTGATCTTCCCGGGCATCTCTGCGTCCCAGAGGGCCGCCCTGCCGGGAGCTCCTCCAGAGGGCACGCCGGGCGCGACGACGTCGGAGAGGCATCGCCCCAGCTCAGACGCCTCAGACTGCGGCAGTGACCAAATCGTTATGGAACTGTGGTGATTCTGCGTAGACTGTGGACCCTGACATCCCATCCCCGGGTGAAAGGTGATCCGGCGTGAGCAACGCAACCGACGTCGGGCGGCATCCCCGCCTGACTGCCGCACTGTGCGGGAGCGCCCTGGCAGGCGTCCTGCTGCTGTGCGGCGCCGGCCCTGCGGCCGCCTCCAGCCAGGAGCCCGAGCCCAGCGAGTCCCAGAACGAGGCCGCCTCCAGTTCCGCCTCCCCCGACGAGGACGAGACGCAGGACGACGCCGGTTCAGACGACGACTCAGGAACCGATTCCGACTCTGACTCCGAGGACGCCGACTCCGAGGACGCCGACTCCGAGGAGGCAGGCGACGAGTCCACGGATGACGAGGCCGACGGGGAGGAGGAAGACGACCGGACCCCGGAGACCGAGGATCCCGAGTCTGAGGACCCCGAGTCCGAGGAACCCGAGTCCGAGGAACCTGAGTCCGAAGCCCCAGAGTCCGAGGATCCTGACGAGCCGGGCGACGAGTCCACGGTCGAGCCGACCGACCCCGGCACGACGCCGGAGCCGGACCCCACGCCCGAGCCCGAGCCCACTCCGGATCCGGGCGAGACGGACGAGGGGACGCCGTCCCCTGAGCCGAGTCCGGACCCGGAGGACCTGCAGGCCACCTGCACCTCGGCCACCGGCTACCCCGGAGAGGTCCTGACCTTCGAAGTCAGTGTCAACGCCTCTGACGCCCGCATCACCTCGGTGAGCTCCGGAATCCGCGGAGGCAGCTCCTGGCATGAGGGCATGACGGTCCACTATCTGCTGGAGCGTGAGGTCTCCTCGATCACCCAGGACACCGTCACCGTGCAGGTGGAGGCCGAGGACGGACGCACCGCCAGCTGCTCAAGCACGTTCACGCTGTACCCGAACGCCGTGGACGAGACTCCCGGGCAGGAGGACAGCCCGGAGAGTGACACCGACCCGACCGCTGACCCCGACCCGACGCAGGAGGTGGACCGCACCAGCGCGCCCAGCCCTGCCGAAGTGCCCTCGGTCCCCGGGGCGCCGTCGGCTCCGGACCCCGCTCCGGAGGGCCGGCCGACGGGCCAGGACAGCGCCGACGAGTCCAGCGAGGGCGAGTCCAGCGAGGACGACGGCGTCGAGGACCGCCCGAGCTTCAGCCCGCGTCCCCTGGTCCCCGGCGCGCCCGATCGCGACCTCAGCGACAGCGCCACCACGCAGCCCTCCGCAGAGGAGACGGGTGCTGGCGAGACGGGAGCGGACGACGAGGACGACGGCGACGGACTGGCTTCGACCGGTGCCGCCCCGCATGCCCTCACCGCCGGAGCACTGGGAGTCGCCGCCCTCGGGGCCGGCTCCCTGGCCGTCTGGACGGCACACCGACGCGGTCAGCTCAGCCGGAGGCACTGAGCGCGGACTGGTCCCACTCGTCCCCGGCAGGATCAGCGGCGGGGTCAGCGGCGGCGGATCGCCCGCCAGGCGGGGGCGTCGACGCTGAATGCACCGGGCCCGGTGAAGACCAGGGCGAGCCCGAGGACGGCGTAGAGCACCATGAACTCCACCGGGTTGCCCAGGAGGAGCAGGAACGGCTCATTCCACCCGTGCACGCTGACGAAGACGGTACCTCGGTCGAGCAGCAGGAACGCCGCCATGCCCGAGAGCAGCGCGAGCACAGCGGCCGCGACCCGCGTCATCAGCCCCAGCGTCAGCAGTGCGCCGCCGATGATCTCTGTGAACACCATGGCAGCCCCGAGATGTTCGGCGAAGGGGACGGCGAGCCCGGCGACATACTCGCTCGAGCCGTCCACACCGAGCCAGGTGGCCTTGCGCAGGCCGCCGACCAGCAGGAGGATGCCCGCCGCGAGGCGGAGCAGGAGAAGACCGAGATCGATGCTGAAGACATTCCGCATGACACCACTCTGACACCTGGTCAGAGCTGATCCGCGGTTCACCACACGTTCGGCGCCGGCTTCCTGCTCGAAGGCAGTGCCGCTGACTCCCGCCACCGGCGCAGCTCCTCGCCGACGTCCAGGTCGGCGGGGGTCTCATGACCGAGGCCGCGGATCTCATCCAGGATCTGCTCGTTGGTCACCGGTCCGGAGCCGGACAGCAGTCGCGCAGCGATATGGGCGCGGACGTAGATCTCGCCGTCGACGACGACGCGCTGCTCGAAGTAGATGCTCTTCTCATCCATGCCGAGCATGCGCGTGTGGATCTCGAAGCGGGTCAGGAAGGTGACCGACTTGCGGAAGGTGATCTGCTCCGCCTGGACCACCGGCGACCACCCGAGCTCACGCATACGCCGCCATAGACCTGCCCGCGCCATGAGGTCGAAGCGGCCGAGGTCGAACAGCGAGAAGTACTGCCCGTTGTTGATGTGCATGGCGATGTCGATGTCCGTGGGCAGCGCGCGCAGCGTGACCGTGGAGGTCTCCCAGGGCGAGAGCGGCGGGCGGCGACGAGCGCGCAGCAGGGTCAGGAGGGTGCGGAAGATCACATGCATGGCATCCAGTCTGCCACAGAACCTACTTATCAGTAATCAGCGGTGTCGGGGTCGCTCGTCCTCGCCGGAGCGCCGTCATCCTGAGCATCCCCTCCAGCTTCATCCCGCGCCTCCTCGTCGGGCGGGCCGTCGGATGGACCGTCGACGGGTCGTGGGGGCTCAGCCGGACGCAGGACGTAGCCCGCACCGCGAACCGTGTGGATCATGCGGGGCATGTCCGCTTCGATCTTCTTCCGCACATACGAGATGTAGAGCTCCACGATGTTCGCCTGGCCGGCGAACTCGTACTCCCACACCTGCTGGAGGATCTCCGTCTTCGGCAGCACCGTGCGGGCGTGACGCATCAGCAGCCGCAGCAGGCGGAACTCGGTGTCGGAGAGGTCGATGTCCTTCTCTCCGCGCCGGACGGTGCGTGCCGCGGTGTCCATCTGCAGGTCTCCCACCACCAGCCGCTCACCTTCGCGACGCTCCGGCAGCCGCCCGGTGAGGAAGTGCAGACGCCGCAGCGACTCCTCGACGTCGATCCGAGACGCCATGTGGTCGTCCACGGGTTCGCACAGCGCCGTCACCGCGGCGAACTCCACGTCGGCGTCGAACCACACCAGGGCCGCGGCGTCCTCCATGAGCCGACGCAGCTCGGGCACGGTCTCTTCCACCCCCGGGATCCGTCGGCTGGACCGGGCGTCCACCACAAGAAGCTGTGGCTGCTCCTCTGTGATGAGGTGCCGGGCCGAGTCCGGGGTGGGCGCGTGGAGCACCTTCACGTCCAGGCCTCTGAGGCGCTGCGTCAGCTCGGAGACCGCCGGAGAGGGGCCGGCGAGGATCAGCACCGGCGAGGAGATATGCGGCTCTGGCGCGTCGGCACCCTCGCGCACGGGGGCCTCCTCGCGCTCTGCCTCCACAGCGTCCTCCGTCCGGCGATCACTCGGCGTGGACGCCGCGCGCATGTCGGCGGCGCCGCGCACGGCGAGATCCAGCGTGTGTCCAGACAGCTAAGATAGCCCACATCTGTGCCGTCCGACACCCTGAAGGAACCGAACGACGAGCGGAACTCCGCCGACATCGTCCCTGGTGAGCGTCGCGTCGGGCGGCGAACGACAGGGGTTTCCGCCATAGTGTCCCTCGCTGTCGGCGCGGCCCTGCTCAGGTGAGCAGGTGGACGAGCGTCCCGATCAGAAAGCTGGACACTGCGAGGCCGGCGAGGCCGAACTCCACCAGGATGCCCAGCCCCATGGCACGCAGCGCGGCAAGGCTGGCCTGCGCGGCAGCCTGCCAGTCACGGTCGCGCCGGATGAACTCGGCGCCGAAGAGTCCCAACGCGAAGCCGAGGAAGAGACCCAACGGAGGCAGCATGACCATCCCGACGAGGGCCGCCACGACGCCGACGAGGATGGGGCCACGGGGAATCCGTTCACGGTGCAGCGCCCGTCCGGTGAGCACCGTGGACGCCGCCCAGCCAGCCGTGGCCAGCACCATGCCGATCACCGCAGCCGTCCAGACCGCAGGCCCTCCCAGCAGCACCGCCCACGCCAGGAGGGTGACGATGATCAGCAGACTGCCCGGCAGCACCGGGAGCACCACTCCGGCCATGGCGACCAGCAGCAGGACGAAGGCCACCCCGGTGGCGACACCTTCCGCGACGAGTCCTTCGAGCATGACTACAGCCTGCCACACGGCGCCGCCGCACCGACCACACTGACGCGTGCGCGACGTGGCCGGAGCCCTCTCCCCCGGAATGACGCGGATCCAGGGACCATGTCGACAGGTGACGCCGGCACTTGGCAGGACCTCACGCCGGGCCATAACCTTGTGAAGCCCGGGGCCACCTCCCCCAGGCCGGCGGACTGCGGCACCAGCGCCCGGATCAGCCGACGACGACGTCGTCCGGTCCACTCCCGCGCCGCACCTCAGCCCGACTCCGCCGCCCAGACCACCAGCGACCGCAGCCTCACAAGGGAGGCGGAGCAAGGAGACCAGATGATCATCGGAGTCCCGACCGAAGTCAAGAACAACGAGTTCCGCGTGGCGCTGACGCCTGCCGGCGCCGTCGACCTCACCCGCCGCGGGCACACCGTGCTGATCCAGGCTGGGGCCGGGGAAGGTTCAGGGTTCTCCGACGAGGACTACCGCGGTGCCGGCGCCGAGCTGGCGCCCGACGTCGACGACGTCTGGGGTCGGGCCGAGCTGGTGCTGAAGGTCAAGGAGCCGCAGCCCGAGGAGTTCCTCCGCATGCGTCAGGGTCAGGTGCTGTTCACGTATCTGCACCTGGCCGCGGAGCCGGCGTGCGCCGCCGCCCTGAAGGAGCGCGGCGTCACCGCCATCGCGTATGAGACCGTCACCGGCCCCACCGGCCTGCCGCTGCTGGCGCCGATGAGCGAGGTGGCCGGGCGCCTCTCGGCACAGGTGGGCGCCTACCACCTGATGCATTCCCAGGGCGGCTCCGGGCTGCTGATCGGTGGCGTGCCCGGCGCACGCCCGGCGAAGGTCGTCGTCATCGGCGGCGGAAAGGCCGGCGAGCAGGCGGCCATCACGGCTCATGGCATGGGCGCGGACGTGACGGTCATCGACCTGAACCTGGACCGCCTGCGCGAGCTCTCTGCCATGTCCGGCCGCGGGCTGACCACTCTGGCCTCGAACACCCTGACCATCGCGGAGGAGGTCGCCGCGGCAGACCTGGTGATCGGCTCGGTGCTCATTCCGGGTGCCTCCGCCCCCAAGCTCGTGACCAAGGACATGGTCTCCCAGATGCGGCCCGGCTCGGTCCTGGTGGACATCGCCATCGACCAGGGCGGCTGCTTCGAGGGCTCCCGCCCCACCACGCACGCCGATCCGACGTTCCCCGTCGGCGAGCAGATCTACTACTGCGTGGCGAACATGCCCGGCGCTGTGCCCCACACCTCCACCGCCGCCCTGACCAACGCCACCCTGCCGTATATCTTCCGCCTGGCGGACAAGGGCTGGAAGCAGGCGCTGGCCGATGATCCGCACCTGGCGGCCGGCCTGAACGTCCACGACGGACGGCTCACCCACGCTCCGGTGGCCCACGCCCTGGGCGAGGAGGCGCTCCCGCTGGAGACCGCCCTGGCCTGAATCTCACCTCTGAGGCACCTCGAGCGGGGTCCCGTCGACGTCGGCGCCATTGTCGCCGACAGATCGTCGGGGCCCCGCTCGAGTCGTTCTGCGGCCGAGGCTGGGGTCGGATCTGACCGTGCGTTTTGGCCGGCTGGTCCCGCTCCTCCGGGATGTGTCAGAGGGTTCCGGAAGACTGAGCAGCACCAGGAGGAGCCGGGGAAGGACCCCCGCGAGAGGGCAGCCGGGACGGGCTCCCCCGCAGGGGCGGCAGAGACGGGCACCCCGGCAGAGACGTCAGAGGAGGTGGATAGCGTGGGAGACATGGAAGACCAGGACGGGGTGAACCAGCACCCAGACCAGCACAGCCAGCACGGCGACGACTCTCGTGCCGATCACGCTGCTGCTGGTTCTGGTGATGCTGGCTCCGTGTTCTGGCCCGCCCGAGCCGCGCACCTGGCCCAAGAACCAGAACTCTCCCACGCCCGAGCACTGATCATCACCACCCGCCAGACCGAAGCCCAAGCCCTCACCGGACTGCTGGACTACCAAGACCGCAGAGCCCGAGAAGCTGACGCCGCCGAACTCGACCATCACACCCGCCGCGCCCTGCGGGAGGCCGCCACCGGTGACACCGCCCACATCCTCGGAGTCAGCGAACAG